>DVMK01000102.1 GCA_018715025.1 Candidatus Caccousia avistercoris | reverse complement strand
GATGCAGGGCGAACTTCCCATAGTGGTTGATGATAGTATGCCCCGCGTTGCTGCCGCCCTGGAAGCGGATGACGATGTCAGACTCCGCCGCCTTTACGTCCGTGATTTTTCCTTTTCCCTCGTCGCCCCAGTTGGCGCCCACAATAGCTGTTACCATAAAAACACACCAGACTCCTTTTTCGCTGCGATTTCACTGTTATAAAGCCTATGGACGGAAAGCAAAAATTATACGCTGATTTCCGCCGTCTCGTCCGGAATATCCTTGTACTTTTCCAGCACAGGGGCCGCTGTCTGGCGAAGGAAATCCTCCGTCTGCATGGGCGCGCAGCCCACATAACGGGAGGAATCCATCATCCTTTCCAGCTCTTCCAGGCTTACCCCGAAGAGAGGGTCGGCCGCGATGCGCTGCAGCAGATCGTTCTCCCCGCCCTCTTCCTTCACCACGCGGGCCGCCGCCATGGAATGCACCCGGATCCTCTCGTGAAGCTGCTGGCGGTCGCCGCCCCGCTTCACCGCATCCATCATGATGTTCTCGGTGGCCATGAAGGGGAGCTCGCGGCGCAGATGCTGTTCTATCACCTTGGGGTACACCACCAGGCCGTCGGTCACGTTCAGGTACAGATTCAAAATGCCGTCCACAGCCAGGAAGGCCTCGGGCACGCTGATGCGCTTGTTGGCGGAGTCGTCCAGCGTGCGCTCGAACCACTGGCCCGCCATGGTCATGGCAGGGTTCAGGCTGTCGGCGATTACATACCGGGCCAGGGAGGCTATGCGCTCTGTACGCATGGGATTCCGCTTGTACGCCATTGCCGAGGAGCCAATTTGATTTTTCTCAAAGGGCTCCTCCACCTCCTTCAGATGCTGCAGCAGGCGGATGTCGTTGGAAAATTTCGCGGCGCTTTGGGCAATGCCGCTGAGAACAGCCAGCATCTGGCTGTCCAGCTTGCGGGAATAGGTCTGGCCGGAAACAGGGAAGCAGGCGCTGTAGCCCATTTTTTCCGCAATTTTCTGGTCGAGCTCACGCACCTTGGCGTAGTCGCCGTCAAACAGCTCCAAAAAGCTGGCCTGGGTGCCGGTGGTACCCTTGGAGCCCAGCAGCTTCGCCTTGGAAAGCTGGTATTCCACGTCCTCCAGATCCATGAGAAGATCCTGAAGCCACAGGGTGGCACGCTTGCCCACCGTAGTGGGCTGGGCGGGCTGGAAGTGGGTGAAGGCCAGGGTGGGCTGGTTCTTGTACTGCTCCGCAAAGCGGGCCAGCGCCCGGATCACCAGCACCAGCTTTTTCTGCACCAGGCGCAGGGCTTCCGTCATCACAATAATGTCGGTGTTGTCCCCCACATAGCAGGAGGTGGCCCCCAGGTGGATGATGGGCTTCGCCTTGGGGCACTGCACGCCGTAGGCGTACACATGGGACATTACGTCGTGGCGCACTTCCTTTTCCCGCGCCTGGGCCACATCGTAATTGATGTTGTCCTGAAAAGCAATCAGCTCGTCAATCTGCTCCTGGGTGACGGGAAGGCCCAGCTCATGCTCCGCCTGGGCAAGGGCAATCCACAGCCGCCGCCAGGTGCGGAACTTCTTTTCCGAAGAAAAGAGGTACTTCATTTCCTTGTCGGCGTACCGGGACGAAAGAGGGGATTCATAATTGGTATGCATCACGGGATCACGCTCCATCTCAAAATATTCGGCTGCAGCAGGAATCACATATAGGCAATTCTCAAAAGAAAATTGCCACTGGCAAAGCACCACTGGCAATGATAAAAAGCGCCAGGGGGCTTGTTCCCAAAGAAAAGCCCGCCCTCCTTCCCCGGTTCCGCCGCCGGCCCAGCCGCCGAAGGAACGGAAGAAAGCGGGGCTGCCGGCTTACAGGGGAATCTCCCCGTCAAACACAAATTCGGCAGGGCCTTCCATATAAATGCGGCCGTCCGCTTCCTCCCAGCGGATGCGCAGGTCGCCGCCCCGCAGGTGGACCACGGCCTTCCGCCCGGCCTTTCCGCAGAGAAAAGCCGCCGCCAAAGAAGCGCAGGCCCCGGTGCCGCAGGCCCAGGTTTCCCCAGAGCCCCGTTCCCACACCCGCATGTTCAGCTCTTCCCGGGAAACCACCTGAACAAATTCGGTGTTAACCCCTTCGGGAAACAGCGGGTTCCACTCAAAAACAGGCCCCAGCTGTTCCAGCGGCAGAGAAGCCACATCCTCCACAAACAGCACGCAGTGAGGGTTCCCCATAGAAACGCAGGTCACCTGAAAGGGGCGGCCCTCCAGCTCCACCGCCCGGTCTACCACCTGGCGGCCTGAAAGCCGCACGGGAATCTGCTCCGGCTCCAGAACAGGCGCGCCCATGTCAACCTCCACAGAGCGCACCGCCCCCTGCTCTACCGCAAGCCGCAGGGTTTTCACCCCGCTGAGGGTGTCAATGTGCAGCACCTCCCTGCGGGCAATGCCCCGCTCGTACACATAACGGCCCACACAGCGGATGCCGTTGCCGCACATTTTTGCCCGGGAACCGTCCGCGTTGTACAGATCCATCATGGCGTCGCCGTTGGGGGTGGGGCGGATGAGGATAAGCCCGTCCCCCCCTATGCCGAAATGCCGGTCGCTGAGCCTGCGGGCCAGCTCAGCCGGGTCAGGGACCGTTTCCTCAAAGCAATTCACATAAATATAGTCGTTGCCGATGCCCTGCATCTTTGTAAATTTCATGAGGCCGCCCCCTTCCCCTTTAGAATTTGCTCAGATACCGCTCAATTTCCCACTGGGAAACGCGGGTGGAATATTCGTCCCATTCCCGCTTTTTCGCTTCGGTGTATTTTTCGTAAGCATGGTCCCCCATCACCTGACGGATGAAGGGATCCTCCTTCATGTAGTTGACGGCCTCCAGCAGGGTAGAGGGCAGGTTTTCGATGCCCTGGGCCAGCCGCTCCTTCTCGGTCATGTCGTAAATGTTGGCGGAAACAGGCGGCGGCGGCGTCAGCCCCTCCCGGATCCCTTCCAGGCCGGCGGCCAGCAGTACGGCCAGCTCCAGGTAAGGGTTGCAGGCCGGATCCGGGGAACGCAGTTCAATGCGGGTGCCCATCCCGCGGGAAGCGGGCACGCGAACCAGGGCGCTGCGGTTGCTGGCGGTCCAGGCAATGTAGCAGGGCGCCTCATAGCCGGGCACCAGGCGCTTGTAGGAGTTCACCAGCGGGTTTGTCAGGGCGCTCATGCCCTTGATGTGCCGGAGGATGCCGGCAATGAAGCTGTAAGCAATTTTGCTCAGCCCCGTCTCCGAATCCGGGTCGTAGAACGCGTTCTTCCCGTCGCGGAACAGGCTCATGTTGGTGTGCATGCCAGAACCGGCCTGTCCAAACAGGGGCTTGGGCATGAAGGTCGCACACAGGCCGTGGGAATCGGCGGCGGACTTCACCACCATTTTAAAGGTGAGAATATTGTCGGCGGCGCTGAGGGCGTCGCTGTACTTAAAATCGATCTCGTGCTGGGCCACCGCGCATTCGTGGTGAGAGGCCTCGATTTCAAAGCCCATTTCCTCCAGCGTCAGGCAGATTTCCCGGCGGCAGCTTTCCCCCAGGTCAGAGGGACCCATATCAAAATAGCCCGCGGTGTCGTGGGTGACGGTGGTGGGGTGGCCGTGCTCGTCGGTGTTGAAAAGGAAGAATTCACACTCGGGGCCAACATTGAAGGTGTAGCCCATATCGGCCGCCTCCTGCAGGGTTTTCCGCAGAATATAGCGGGGGTCGCCCTCAAAGGGCTCCCCGTTTTTCTTGTACACGTCGCAGATGAGACGGGCTATCTTCCCGTGCTGAGTGTGCCATGGCAGCAGGCAGAAGGTGTCCAGGTCAGGGCGCAGGTACATGTCGGATTCCTCAATGCGCACAAACCCCTCGATGGAGGAGCCGTCGAACATGCACTGGTTGTCCAGAGCCTTCCCCGCCTGGCTTCTGGTGATGGCCACGTTTTTCAGCGTGCCGAAAATGTCGGTAAACTGCAGGCGGATAAATTTTACGTCGTTTTCCTCCAGAATCCGCAGAATATCTTCCTTGGTGTACTTTGCCATGTTTGCAACGCCCTCCTATAAAAAGAAAATAACAAGGAGACGGACAAAGCGGGACCTCTTCCTTGTTAAGCTCTC
>DVMK01000101.1 GCA_018715025.1 Candidatus Caccousia avistercoris | reverse complement strand
GATTCTGGAAAAAATCATATTGCAGCTGCACGTGAGCACCTCCGGCAGCTTGTCCACCGTACCGCAGATCAGCTGTTCCATCTCTTCGCTGGAGGCGGCCACCGCATGCACGTGCAGCCTGCACTTCCCGGTGACGCGGTAAATCTGCGTGACCACGTCGTTTTTCTGAAGGATGTCCACCACCTGCGGCAGCGCTTCCGGCGTGATTTCCATTTCAAAATAGCAGGAAACCGCCCCGCTGATCTTCTGGGGGTTGATCACGGTGGTGTATTCCTCAATAATCCCCTTTTCCTCCAGGGCCTGCACCCGCGACCGCACAGCGACCCGGGAAATGCCGATTTCCTGTCCGATGTCGGAGTAAGACATTCTGGCGTTGCGTATTAGCAGCTTTACAATTTTCTGGTCCAGCTCATCCAAGCCGTCTAAAAACATGGGCTTCCTCCTCCCCTGCGGCTTTGCTGCGCGGGCGTACCCTACGCCTTCTGTGATGATTATACTGCGGCTGTGTCAGGAAAGTCAAGCGTTTGGGAAGAAATGCGTTGACATTATTTCATATATTCTCTATAATATATTACGAATGTTAATTTATTAATTTCGTATCGGAACCAAAAGGAGAACGACATGGAAAAAGAGTTGACGCAGGGCCCTGTGATGAAAACCATGCTGCGCTTTGCGCTGCCCATGATTCTGGGGAACCTTCTGCAGCAGTGCTACAACATTGCCGACACGCTGATTGTCGGTCAGTTTCTGGGCCCTGACGCTCTCGCCGCCGTGGGCTCCGCCTTTTCCCTTATGACCTTTCTCACCTCCATTCTGCTGGGCCTGGCTATGGGGAGCGGGACGGTATTCTCTATCCGCTTCGGGCAAAAGGACCGAACAGCGCTGAAGGAGGGGCTTCTGGCCTCGTTTGTACTGCTCAGTGCCGTGACCGTGGTATTGAATGCCATTACCTTTTTGGGGATCGACTGGATCATCTGGGCCCTGCGCACCCCGGAAAGCCTGGTGGAAATGATGCGGGAATACCTGATGGTGATATTTGCCGGGCTGGTTGGGATTTTCCTGTACAACTTTTTCGCTTCCCTGCTGCGTTCTCTGGGGAATTCTGCGGCGCCTCTGCTGTTTCTGGCGGTTTCCGCCCTGCTGAACATTGTGCTGGATCTCTGGTTTGTGGCCGGGCTTCACCGGGGAGTGGCGGGGGCGGCGGAGGCCACCGTCATTTCCCAATATGTTTCCGGCATTGGCATTGCCGTTTACACAAGGGTGAAGTTCCCTCATTTGCTGAAACGGGAAAAGGACGTTCGCCTGCGGATGAGCCGCGTCAGGGAAATTACCAGCTTTTCCGGCCTGACCTGCCTGCAGCAGTCCATTATGAACCTGGGTATTTTGGCGGTGCAGGGGCTGGTGAACAGCTTCGGCACCACGGTGATGGCCGCCTTCGCCGCCGCTGTAAAAATCGACGCCTTCGCCTACCTCCCTGTGCAGGATTTCGGCAACGCCTTTTCTATTTTCACCGCCCAAAATTTTGGGGCCAAAAGAACGGATCGCATTCAGAAAGGGATTCGTGTGGCGGCGGCTGTCTCCGTCGTGTTCAGCCTGGCGGTTTCTCTTCTGGTATTTGTCTTTGCCCAACCGCTGATGACCCTGTTCATAAGCGGCTCGGAAACGGAGGTCATTCTGGAAGGGGTGCGCTACCTGAGGATTGAAGGCTCCTTTTACCCCCTCATCGGCATCCTGTTCCTGCTGTACGGCCTGTACCGTGCCCTGGGTACCCCCGGCATGTCTGTGGTGCTCACCATAGTTTCCCTGGGGATGCGGGTGGCGCTGGCCTACGCCCTCTCAGCCATCCCCGCCTTCGGCGTGCTGGGCATTTGGTGGTCCGTCCCCATCGGGTGGTTCCTGGCAGACGCTTTGGGCGTATGTTACTACTTTGCCAGGCAGAAACAGCTTCTGCACGGAAAAGTGACAAGCCCCTGCGGGGAACAGGCGTAGCCGTCAGGATTCCGGGCTTTGCCGGGCAGACGGTTTGGGGGGACCGGAGATTATAAAAGTGAATTCTTGAAGGAAACATCAAATTTTTGTAATATTGAGTTATTAACCAGTTTTTTGTAAATACATTTTTCCCTCCCCCGTTAGAACCGGGGATTTTGCTATGCTGCAATCGATAAAAAATAGTAACCCACCAGCGAAGCTGGTGGTTCTTCAGAAGCGGGCAAAGCCCTAAAATACTAGCCACGCCTAAAGGCGTTGGTACGGTCTGCCACCTGCGAAAGAATATTACTTGCTACCCGTAAACGGGTCTATGTATTCTTTAAGCGTCATCTGATCCTCAATCTGATCTTCTTTGAGTTGGTTTTGGATATACTCCGCAATCTTCTTTGCGTTCTTACCTGCTGTATCGACATAGCATCCACGGCACCAAAACTGCCTGTTTCCATATTTGTACTTCAAATTGGAATGTCTCTCGAAAATGATCAGACTGCTTTTCCCTTTGAGAAAACCTACGAAACTGGAAACACTCATCTTAGGCGGTATTTCCACCAGCATGTGGATATGATCCGGACACACTTCCGCCTCTACTATTTTCACTTGTTTCCAATTGCATAATTCTCTCAATATCTTCCCTATTTCCACACGGTTTTCTTTGTAAAAGATTTTTCTGCGATACTTCGGCGCAAATACTATGTGATATTTGCAGTTCCATGTTGTATGTGCTAAACTATTCTTGTCATTAGGCGTCATGCCTTTTGTCCTCCTTTTGATACTTTAGTGCAGTTGGCAGACCGCATCTTTATTGTATCAAAAGGAGTTTTTATTTCCTATGCAACGCTAAAGCTTTTGAGAACTCCCCGGCACTGCCGGGGGTTTTCGGTAAACAAGAAAAGCCTGCGGTGCGCGAATTGCTCACCGCAGGTGTGGTCGAGGTGAAGAGACTCGAACTCCCGACATCCTGCTCCCAAAGCAGGCGCGCTACCAACTGCGCTACACCTCGAAAATTCTGTCAGCTTTGATTATTGTAACGGTTTTTGAGGCAGAAGTCAATATCTGATCCGCGGAAAAGTTGGACGCCCCTTTCCCTTTTCTCCCGCACGCGGTATACTAAGGATGCGCCCTTCCGGCAGAGGAAGTCTCTTCCGCCTAAAGGGCGCGGAAATGCAAAGTGCAAAGGAGCGTTTTCTTTGGCGAAAAAAGCAGTGATCGTGTACGACAGCGCCACCGGCAACACAAAATTTTTGGCAGAGCAGCTGGCGGCCGCCCTGCCCGGCGTGCCCTGCGGCCCGGTGGGAACGGCGGACGTTTCCGGCGCGGATTTGGTTTTCCTCGGCTTCTGGACGGATAAGGGCTCCTGTTCGGAGGCTCTCCGGGCGTTTCTGCCGGCCCTGGCGGGAAAACGGGTGTTCCTGTTCGGAACTGCGGGCTTCGGCGGTTCTCCGGAATATTTCGGCCAGATCATCACGCGGGTTTCCAGCTTGCTGCCCGGCTCCTGCACGGTGGAGGACTGGTTCATGTGCCAGGGCCGCATGGGGGAGGCGGTGCGCAGCCGGTATGAGGCCATGGCCGCCGACCCGGCCTCCGCAGAAAAGGGGAAGGCGCTTCTGGAAAATTTTGAGAGAGCAAGCGCCCACCCCAACCAGAAGGACGCGGAAGCCCTTGCGGCGAAGGCGGCCGGATTCCGGCAGGCCCGGTAAAGCGAACGGTTCCTTTTTGCCATGCCCCCTACCTTTTTTCCATTGCGGGCCGGGGGGAAATGCGCTATAAATAAGAGAACGCTTTTGCTGCCCTTCGTGAGCAAAGGGTATGACAGGACAAACGACAGGAGGTTTTTCCGATGGCAATTTATGTGGATGAAAAAAGGAAGCTGTTCACCCTGGAAACGGAGCATTCCGCTTACCAGATGATCGTGGACCGGTACGGCTATCTGATTCACCTGCACTACGGCGGCAGGCTGGCAGGCGGCGACTGTGAGGGACTGAACGCTGCCGGGTACATGGACTTTTCCCCCGCCCCGGATGCGGCGGGGACTTACCGGGAGTATTCCCTGGACCTGCAGTACCAGGAATACCCCTCGGCAGGCGCGGGAGATTACCGCTCCCCCTGCCTGGCGGCCACCCTGGCCGGCGGCGGCCGCAACCTGGACCTGTGCTACGCTTCCCACCGCGTTCTGCCGGAAAAGCCTGCGCTGCAGGGGCTTCCCGCCCTACACGGGGACTGCGAGACGCTGGAAATCACCCTGAAGGACCGGTATACCGACCTGGAGGTGGTGCTGCTCTACTCCCTGTTCCCGGAATATGACGCCATCGCCCGCTCCGCCCGTGTGGTGAACCGCACCGGGGGCGCGGTGGAGCTGGATGCCGCCCTTTCCGCCTGCCTGGATTTGCCCGACGGCCGCGGGCTGGACCTGATCCACTTCTGGGGCCGCCACACCATGGAGCGCATGGTGGACCGCACCCCCCTCACCCACGGGAAAATCAGCGTGGACAGCGTCCGCGGGGCTTCCAGCCACCAGCACAACCCCTTTGTCATCCTCTGCGACCACATGGCTACAGAGGACGCGGGCCGGTGCTGGGGCGCGTCCCTTCTGTACAGCGGCAACTTTACCGCCTGCGCGGAGATGGACCAGTCCCAAAGCTGCCGCCTCACCATGGGCATCCACCCGGCGGGCTTCCGCTGGCGTTTGGAGGACGGGGAAGAATTCCAAACCCCAGAGGCGGCCCTGTGCTTCAGCCCGGAGGGGCTGGGCGGCCTTTCCCGCCGGTACCACCGGCTGTACCGCCGCCGCCTGTGCCGGGGCGAGTGGGCCCTGAAGCAGCGGCCGGTGCTCATCAACAATTGGGAGGCCACCTACTTCGATTTTGACGACGACAAGCTGGTGCAGATCGCCCGGCAGGCCAGCCAGCTGGGCGTGGAAATGCTGGTAATGGACGACGGCTGGTTCGGCAGCCGGTACGACGACAACCGGGCCCTGGGCGACTGGGTGGTGAACACAGAGAAGCTGCGGGGCGGGGCGGCGCGCCTGTGCCGGCGGATCAACGAGCTGGGCATGAAGGCGGGCATCTGGTTTGAACCGGAAATGGTGTCGGAGGACAGCGACCTGTACCGGGCCCACCCGGACTGGTGCCTGCAGGTGCCCGGCCGGGGCAGGTCACGGGGGCGGAACCAGCTGGTGCTGGACATGTCCCGGCAGGAGGTGCGGGACTGCGTCCACGACATGATCTACAAGGTGCTGTCCTCCGCCAATTTTTCCTATGTGAAGTGGGACATGAACCGCCACCTGACCGACGTGTGGAGCGCGGCCCTTCCGGCAGACCGGCAGGGCGAGCTGTACCACCGGTTCATTCTGGGAGTGTACGACCTGCTGGAACGGCTCACCGGCGAGTTCCCTCACATCCTGTTCGAGGGATGCTCCGGCGGGGGAGGCCGCTTTGACGCGGGCATGCTGTACTACACCCCGCAGATTTGGTGCAGCGACGACACCGACGCCATTGAGCGGCTGGAAATCCAGTACGGCACCTCCTTCGGGTACCCGGTCAGCGCGGTGGGCTCCCATGTTTCCGCCTGCCCCAACCACCAGACGGGCCGCACCGTCCCCTTCCACACCAGGGGCGTGGTGGCCATGTCGGGCACCTTCGGCTACGAGCTGGACCTGACCAAGATCACCGAGGAGGAAAAGGAGCAGGTAAAGGCCCAGGTGAAGCAGTACCACAAGCAGTACGCGCTCATCAACGACGGGGATTATTACCGCCTGACCGACCCGGCCAAGGAGGATTTGACCGCCTGGGAATTCGCCGCGGAGGACGGCAGCCGGGCCCTGCTGAACATCGTATACTCCCATGTGCGTTCCAACTGCCCGCCCTGCGTGCTGTACCTGCGGGGCCTTACGCCCGGGGCCCGCTACCGCATGACAGATGACGGCGGCCGGGTGCTGGGCGAGTACACCGGGGCTGCCCTCATGAACGGCGGCTTCCGCGCCCCCAGGGCCCGCACCGGGTACCCGGCCGGGGCGGTGGACTACGCCGCCTTCCAGTTCCAGCTGGAGCGGGTGTGACAAAAAGGCTTTTCCCTGCCCGCGGCGAAGCCCCCCGCACAGAAAAGGAACCGCTGTTCCGCGTTTTTTCGCGGCAGCGGTTCCTTTTGCTGTGTCAGGAAATGGTTTCTTCCGCCTGGCCCTGGTTTTGGGGGCGGGCCGGCAGGGGAACTGGTTCGCCGGGAAGGTTCCGCAGGGCGCCCCACAGGAACAGCAGGGGGAAAACCAGGTTCAGCGCGGTGGAAAACAGGTCGAACGAGCCCTGCAGGGCCAGAATCAGCCCGCTGACCAGCTGCTGCACCGCCATTACCCCGCCGGCCGCCAGGCACAGCACGGCCCGGTCGGCCCGGTTGCAGAACTTTACCCCCAAAATGCCGCCCGCCAGAGAGATGACGGAGGTTACCAGCATAATGGCCCCGGCCTGAATGGCGCTGGAGGCCATGGCCGCTGCCTGGGCGCCCAGGAGGGCGGCCATCTCAGGGGCCGCCATGGACATGCCCCCCAAAATGGAAAGGGGCCCCGCCGCCACCCCCAGGGCGGAAAGGATGATGAGCAGCACGCCGCTCACCTTCAAAAATTTGCACCCGCTCAGCGTGGGCGCTTTCGGCTGATCCATAACGATTCCTCCTCCATAAATTCCAGGCTCCGGTTTTCCCGGGCCGCCTGTTTCGGCCCAGAGATTCTCCTTGTATCTTACCGCAGAAATATCAATAAAAAATCTACGGCGCGGCGCTGCGCTCCGCCGGCTGTTCGGCCAGCACCGACAGGGTGTCGGTGAGGGTCTGCAGGGGGGACTGCTCGATTTTCACGCTGATGTACGGCTTTGCCCCCGCGTTGATCATGACGCGCTTTTTCAGGCGGGAGACAAGGGCGCTCACCTGCTTCATGTCGATGCTGCTCTTGTAGAACAGCATCACCTCGCCCTGCTGCTTCACCTCAGTGATGCCAAGGCCGGAGGCCTGGTTCCGCAAAAGGGCGATCTCGATGAGGCCGTTCACGCTGGCGGGCGGCTCGCCGAACCGGTCGATGAGCTCGTCGGTCACGTCCAGGGCGTCGTCCCGGGTGCGGATGTCCGCAATGCGGCGGTAAATTTCCAGCCGCTGGCGCAGGTCGCCGATGTAGCTTTCGGGAATGTGCGCCTGAATCTGCACGTCCACCAGGCATTCCTCGTCGAAGCTTCGCACCTCCTCGCCCTTTTCCCGGCTGACGGCCTCGCCCAGCAGCTTCAGGTACATGTCGTAGCCCACCGCCTCCATGTGGCCGTGCTGCTCGCCCCCCAGAATGTTCCCCGCGCCGCGGATTTCCAGGTCGCGCATGGCAATTTTGAAGCCGGAGCCGAACTCCGTAAACTCCCGCACGGCAGAAAGCCGCTTCTGGGCCACGTCAGAAAGCACCTTGTTTCGGGTGAAGGTCAGGTACGCGTAGGCGCGGCGGCTGGAACGTCCCACCCGGCCCCGGATCTGGTGCAGCTGGGAAAGGCCCAGCCGGTCGGCGTTGTCAATGATAAGGGTGTTGGCGTTGGGCACGTCCACGCCAGTTTCGATGATGGTGGTGCACACCAGCACGTCAATCTCGTGGTCGATCATCTTCCGCCACACCTCAGAAAGCTCCTGCTCGCTCATTTTGCCGTGGCCGAAGCCCACCCGGCTTTCCGGCACGGCGGCCTGGATTTTGGCGGCCAGCCGTTCAATGGTGGCCACGTCGTTGTGCAGGTAATACACCTGCCCGCCCCGGCGGATCTCCTTGCGGATGGCCTCGTACAGGATGCCGTCGTCGTGCTCCAGCACATAGGTCTGCACCGGGTGCCGGTCGTGGGGGGCCTCTTCAATGACGCTCATGTCCCGTATGCCGGAAAGGGCCATGTTCAGCGTGCGGGGGATGGGCGTGGCGGAAAGGGTGAGCTGATCCACGTTGGTACACACGGATTTCAGCCGTTCCTTCTGGGCTACGCCGAACCGCTGCTCCTCGTCGATGATCACCAGCCCCAGGTCGTGAAATTCCACATCCTTGCTCACCAGCCGGTGGGTGCCCACAATAATGTCGATTTCCCCCCGGCGCAGGCGGCGCAGGATCTCCTCCTGCTGCTTGGGGGTGCGGAAGCGGGAGAGGATCTCTACCCGCACCGGGAACCCGTCCATCCGGCGGGAGATGGTCTGAAAATGCTGCCAGGCCAGAATGGTGGTGGGCACCAGAATGGCGCACTGCTTGCTGTCAGACACGCACTTGAAGGCCGCCCGCAGGGCCACCTCGGTTTTGCCGAAGCCCACGTCGCCGCACAGCAGCCGGTCCATGGGGGCCTCCCGCTCCATGTCGCTTTTGATCTCGTCAATACAGCGCAGCTGATCCTCCGTCTCCTCAAACTCGAAGTGGGCCTCAAAATCGTGCTGCCACTCCGTGTCCTCAGAAAAGGCGAAACCCTTGGCCTGCATGCGCTGGGCGTACAGCTGAATCAGCTCCTTGGCCATGTCCCGCACGGCGTGGCGCACCCTGGTTTTTGCCTTCTGCCATTCCGTGCCCCCCAGCTTGTTCAGCTTCACCGAGGAATCCTCCCGGGGGCCGATGTATTTGCTCACCAGGTCCAGCTGGGTGACGGGCACATAAAGGGTGTCGCCCTTGGCGTACCGCACCTTGATGTAATCCTTCACCACGCCCTGCATATCCAGCTTGTGAATGCCCTCGAACACGCCGATGCCGTGGGAGACGTGCACCACGTAGTCCCCGGGGGTAAGCTCTGCCAGGCTGTAAATTTCCTGGCTGTTTTTGGGGCGCTTTTTCTTCTTCGCCGCCGTCTGCAGCATGCGTCCGTGGGTGATGAGGCCGAAGAAGGCGGAGGGGTATTCCAGCCCGGCGGAAAGGGCCCCGCTGGTAACCGCCACCGTGCCCCGCTGCACCGTTTCGGGGTTTTCCAGGTAGGCGGCGGGCAGCCCCTGGGCGTGCAGGTCGGCGGCCACCGTGCGGCCGCTGCGCTCGTTGCCCGCCAGCACCACGCAGGCCCACTTGTTCCGCAGCATGGCCTGCAGATCCTCCGCCAGAAGCTGGGTGCTTCCCCCCCAGACCGACAGCTGCCGGGCGGTCACCGCCACCTGGGTGCGCACCGGGATTTCGTACCCGCCCCGCACAAACACGTCCAGGTAGACGCCCGCCTTCTCAAAGCGGGAAAGGGCGTAGGTCCAGTCCTCGCTGAACTGGGCCAGGCTGCGGCACAGCACGCCCTCCTCCAGGTAATCCTTCACGTCCTCGCCCCACTGCCACAGGGTGCTGCGCACCCGTTCCCGGCACTTGGCCGCCTCGCTGAGGAAGAACAGGCTGTCCTCCGCCGCGTAGTCGAACAGGGTGGCGGTGCGGCCGTACAGCAGGGTAATGTATTTGTCGGCGCAGCTCAGGTGCAGGCCCTGCTCCAGCCGCTGGGCCTGGGCCTCCATAACGGCTTTGGCCTTGGGGGCCGTTTTTCCCCGCAGGGCGGCCGCCGTTTTGCGGATTTTTTTGGCCAGGGCGGCCGGGTCGTCCACCAGGGCCTCCACCGCCGGGGCCAGCACCAGCTGTTCCGCCGGTTCGGTGCGGCGCTGGGTTTCCACGTCGAAGTAAGAGATGGTGTCGATCTCGTCCCCCCAGAACTCCACGCGGGCAGGCTGGGGCGCGTCCGGGGGGAACACGTCCAGAATGCCGCCCCGCTGGGAAAACTGCCCGCTGCCGTCAATCTGCACCGCCCGCTCGTAGCCGCAGGCGGCCAGGGCGGCCTCCGCCTGCTCCATGGAAATTTGCTGCCCCGGGGCGAGGGTGAGGGCGCGCCGCTTCAGCTCCTCCGGGGGAAGGGTGTACTGCAGCGCCGCGTCCGGGCAGGCCACCACCGCGTCGTATTCCCCCGCCGCCATAAGCGCCAGCACCTGCAGCCGCTGGCGTTCATACTCGTGGGAAGCGCCCTCTGTGTCCCGCAGGGAAAAGTCCCGGTAGGGGTAGAACAGGGGGCGCAGCCCCATGGCGGAAAAGTCGGCGCACAGCCGCTGGGCCTCGGACTCATCGCCGGCCAGCACAAAGGCCCTGCGCTTCTGCCGCACGCACAGGGAGGCGATAAAATTCGCCTTGTGAATGGCGGAAAGCCCCGTGACCGCGGCGGGCAGCGCCCCCGCCTTCACCGCCGTTTCCAGCTCTTGGAATTCCGGCAGCTTCCCCATGATTGTGTGAAGGAATTTCATCGTGTGCCTCCGTTCTGTCAAGTGTTGCCCCTGCCGCCGCGGCCCGCGGCGCTTTTTCAGGAGTTGAACCGGTTCTGGGCCTCCTGCAGTTTGCCCTGCACCATGAGGGCCACCGCCTCGGCGGCGTTGTCCAGCACAGGATCCAGGGCCTTCCGCTCCGCCTCTGTAAAGCGGGAGAGCACCCAGTCCGCCAGGTCCCACTGGGGATTGGGCTTTTTCCCCACGCCGATCTTTACCCGGGGAATATCGTCGCGGCCGGTGAGGTAGATGATGTTTTTCATGCCGTTGTGGCCGCCGTCGCTCCCCTTGGCCCGGATGCGCATGCGCCCCGGTTCCAGGGAAATGTCGTCGAACAGGATGATGGCCCGGCTGGGGGGCAGCTTGTAGAAGGCCAGGGCCTCCTGCACGCTTTGGCCGGAAAGGTTCATGAAGGTGGAGGGCTTCAGCAGCAGCACCTGCTTGCCGCCCACCTGGGCGGCGGCGGTAAGCCCCTTGAACTTGAGCCGGTCTACGGCGACCCCGGCCTTCTCCGCAATCCGGTCCAACGCCAGAAACCCGGCGTTGTGGCGGGTGTTCTCATACTTGCTGCCCGGGTTGCCCAGCCCCGCCACCAGGTACTCCACCGGGCCGGAGGGAGCGGGCTTTTTGGAAAAAAACAGCATGGCGTTCCTAGCCTCCTGTAAAAAATCAGGGCACGCGCAAACGCCCCAGCCCCCGCAGGGGGTGGGGTAACGCGGCGCAGCGCCGCTTCTCTTTCTGTTTTAAGATGCGCCCCGGAGGTCCGGGGGCACCATCCATCTTACCATAAATCGGCGGGAAAGAAAAGCGGAAAGGGGCGAAAAAATCCGCCGCTTCCCGCTGTCTCTTTTTGGAGAAATCCACCCGGGGAGCCGCGGCACACTGCTTGTCTGCCCTTAGGGTCACGAAACGCCGGCCCCTTTACAGGAACACTCGCAATCTTACGATTGCGAAAGTTCCTCCGCGTTTTTGGGGGTACGGCATTCCGGTAGCAGGCGGGCAACACCAGCCGCGGTGGCAACGAAGGCTTTGCAGAGTCCGTTCCGCTTTTTGTTACGCACTTAAACAAACCTTTCTGGCTTTATTGGAAAAAACGCGGGCGCTGCGCTTGTGTTCTCTCACACAGCCCAAGGCCGCGGGACGCGGCCAGCGCGCGAAGTCCTCACCGGAGGTGCGCGGGCGGCGAAGCGTCCTTTGCGGGCGCAGCCGCGCAAAGGACGCTTCGTTCTCCCCCACCCCACCCAGGGAGAGCCGCCGTAGGCGGCGGGTGCGCGACTTCCGCCCCGGAGGGGGGGTTATTCCGCGAAGGCGATCTCCACATTGCCGTTGTTGGCGGACACCTGCAGCACTTTTTCCCCGCCGTCCTTTTGGTCCGGCAAATTGCTCTCGCCTTTTTTCACCTCAGACTGAATGGAAAACTCTTCATAGCTTCCCGCAACGGCGCCGGAAATATCGCCGTTTTTCACGTTCAGGGTCAGGGCGCCGCCCACCCCCAGGGAGCCGAAGGAAATATTCCCCCCGTTGGAGGAAAGGCTGATGCTCCCGGCGACAGACAGCGCCGGAAGCGAAATGTCCTCGTTTGTGGTAGACAGGGTCAGGCTGCCCGCCAGCGCATCCGGTACCTGCAGGAAGATTTTCCGCTCTTCGGCGGAGGGCTTCCCCCCAATATAATCCGTCCATTCCTTGCTGCCCGCGCTTGTCATGGTGAGCACGTTCCCGTCTGAAACCGCAATGTCATACGCTTCCCTGCTGTTCTCAAAATAGGAAATGTGAACCTGGTTGTCCTCCGAGAGGGACACTTCGATCTGCCTGTCCCGCACATCCAGCCGGATTTCCTGAACGGGCTCTTCCGGCGTATAGGTCTTTTCCTCCATGGGTTCGCCGCTGCCCGAGCAGCCCGTTAGAATAAGGCCAGCCAGCGCCAGGCAGCATAAAAGGGAAATGATTTTTTTCATGAGAGATTCCTCCTGTTCCGCGTATTCTGTATTTATGGCTGCCATTCCAGCTCATAGCGGCCTTCCCCTCTGCCGTTCTGCCCAGTAAAGCGGAAGCCCAGGGAAAGGCACCGGAGCTTCATGCTTTCGTCTGCCTCCCCCAGCATCAGCGCCACCTTTTTGACGCCCTGAATCTTCAGGCCATGCAGGATATGCTCCAGGGCTTTTTCCTCCAGCCCCTTCTGCCGGAACCGGTCGTCTATCATAAAACGGAGGATTGTGGCCGTTTCCGCCTGGTTTTCTGCCCGCGTGTACAGAAAAAAGCCCACCAGCGTGTGGTTGCTGTAAATGGCCTGGGGGTGCATGTGGGGGTGAAATTTGGTTTCTGCCAGGAAAACGGCGTTGCAGCAGGGCTGTCCCCATGCCGCCGCGGCAAGGCTGTCCTGCCTGGAGGCCAGCCCGCACACGTCCCATATATTTTCCGCGTCAACCGCTTTTATCTGAATCATACTATTTCCTCTTGCTTTTATAAGGTCTTCGGATTGGTGAAGCCCAGCAAAAAAGACGAATGGACCCATTACCGCTACTATACCGAGCAGGACATTGTGCGGCTGAATACAGTGCGGGCGCTGCAGCTTATGGACCTGCCCCTGCAGGAGATCAAAAAGGTTCTGGAATATGACGATCTGGAAAAAATTATCGATTTCCTGGACCAGGCAGAAAAAAAGGCCGATGAAAAAATCAGCGCGCTCCAGTACAGCAAATCCAAAATCCGCCTGGCGAAGGCGGACTATGAGCGGAAAAGGCAGGGGCAGCAGGATTCCCGCCGGGTTTTTGTCCGGGAATACCCAGAGCGGGTGATCCTGCTGTCTGACACCCTGGAAACGCCGACCCTTGACAATCTCTGGAATTATCTCAGCCATTTCTACGACAAGGTCACGCCCGCCCGGAAGGACCGGTTTTCCTTTGAGGATTTGGCCGGTATGTACACCGAGAAGGGAAGGACAAGGCTTTTTGCCGTCTGTACCCGCTATGAGGAGACAGAGGGCTTGAAGGTGCTGCCAAAGGGGAGGTACCTGTGCGCCGGGTGTACGGAGGAAAACCGGGAAGAGACGCTGCGCGGGCTGCTGCGCGCCGCCAGAACAGAATACGGCGCAGAGCCGGAGTTTACGGTACAGATGGTGGTGGTGTCGGGAATTCTGCAATGGAATTATGAAGCGCAGGTGTATGTGGGGTAGGCAGGGGGCAGGGCCCTGCCCCGCTTAGCCTACCTTCGCAAAAAAACAGGCCGGCATGGCGAAACGCGCCATGCTGGCCTTGCGGTATTGTGAGGCGGCAGAGAGATTAGGTGGATTTTATATATCAAAAACAGCTCAATGATATTCTAAAGGCAATCAATATTGATGTTGTTGAGTTAACGGAGTTTGACGACACATTTATCAAGAAGAATTGTAGAGCAAGTGATCATCTTCTCAAAAGACCAAATAGAGGTTAGGGCAGCACCGCACAATTGCTGAGGCAAGCGCTGTCGAATCACCCATCAGGCAGGAAACCATAGGCTTCCCGGCGCATTTCTTCGCGAGAGCGCACAACTTCAAGCCGCCAGGCAGGGCCTGTCAGCC
>DVMK01000100.1 GCA_018715025.1 Candidatus Caccousia avistercoris | reverse complement strand
ATATCCACCGTGCGCCGTTCCGGCTTGTCAAACAGGGTACACAGCTTAATGCTGCTGGGGTTTCTCTGCTGCAGCATGTCGCGTATGTACTGCAGGGTCATGCCGCTGTCCAGAATATCCTCCACCAGAAGAAGATCCTTCCCCTGCAGGTTAATATCCAGATCCTTTATAATTTTCACCACGCCGCTGGTTTTGGTGCCGGAGCCGTAGCTGCTCACCGCCATGAAATCGATGCTGCAGGGAATGGTGATGGCCCGCATCAGATCCGCCATAAACACCACGCTGCCCTTGAGCACGCTCACCAGAAGCAGGTTCTTCCCCCTGTAATCCTCGCTGATCCGCCGGCCCAGCCCGGCCACCACCTGGGAAAGGTATTCGCTGCTGTACAGAACCTCTTGAATATCCTGTTCCATCGTCAAACTCCTTTTTCTTCTATTTCCACGCAAAACAGACCCTGGGTGTGCCCGCGGGGGTTCCAGGCCTCGCAGGGGCCGAAGCCCTCGGCCCAGAAAATTTCCCCGCCGCCCCGGCTTGCCAGCAGGACGCATCCGGCCCTTTGGGCCGGGGAAAGCCCCTCCTCTGAGAAAAGCTTTTTCAGGGTTTTCGACACGCCCCTGCCTGCCGGGCGAAAAATATCCCCCGGCCGGCGGGTTCTTGCGACCATATCATGTATTGTATCATAGTTGGCAGGATTATGAAACAGGAATTTATAAAATTTCTTTGGATTTTCTGTTTCCAGAGGGCCCGCCGGGCGTATTTTCAGCCTGCGGCCGTCCGGCAGAAGGGTTTCCGGCAGGGAAAGGGGGACGCACCAGCCCTCTCCCTGGGGAACGGGGCGCTCTGCAAAAAGAGTATTGCCCCGGGCGGTAATTTGTATTCCCCCCGCCACCGCCGCCCCGCCGCCGTGAAGCGCCGCCTGCACCATTTCTTCCACATTCTCCCTGGTCAGCCTGGCGCAGCCCGCCTCCTCCGCCGCCAAAATCATCGCCCGGGAAAGAACCGGCCTTTCCAGCCGGCGCAGGGCGGGCAGGCTCCAGCCCGCGCCGCGCCGCGCTTCTTCCAGGGCCTGGCGGGCCATGCGGTACAGAAGGGCGTCGTCCTGGGCCAGAAGCTGGGCGGAGCGGGCCATGGCCCGCTCCAGGGCGGGGTTCAGCTCGCGCAGGGCGGGCGTTACCCTGAGCCGGATTTTGTTCCTGGCGTACTCCTCTGTAAAATTGGTTTCATCCTGCACAAAGGGAAGGCGGTACCACCGGCAGTAGGCCTCTACCTCCTGCCGGGTGAGGGAAATAAGAGGCCGCACCACCTCTCCCCGCACCGGCGGGATCCCCCTGAGGCCCCGGGCCCCGGCCCCGCGGGCCAGGTTCAGCAGCATGGTTTCGGCGCTGTCGGTGGAGGTGTGGGCCGTGGCGATGCGGCCCGCGCCGCCCAGCTCTGCCAGCACCTGCCGGAAAAAGCCGTACCGCACCCGGCGGCCGCAGTCCTCCAGAGACAGCCCCTTCTGCCGGGCCAGGGCAGGCACGTCGGCGCGCAGCGCGCGGAAGGGCGCCCCCAGCCCCTGGCAGAAGCGGCGGGCCGCCTCCTCATCCTCCCCCGCCGCCGCCCGGATGCCATGGTTCACATGGACGGCGGTGAGAGAAACGCCGTATTCCTTCTGATGGGTAAAAAGGAAATGGGTAAGCGCGGTGGAATCCGCACCCCCGGAAAGGCCCGCCACCACGGCGCAGCCCTGCGGGAGCATGGAATACCCAGCGATTACCCCTTTGATTTTCTCTTCAATTTCCTCAATGGAAGCGGCTTCCCCCGCCTCATGGCGCATGGTGCACAACCTCCTGCGCGGTAAAACGCATAAATTCGCCCTGCCAGTGGAGCGGCACGGTCTTGGCCTCGCCGTGGCGGTTCTTGGCCACGATGCACTCGCCGCTGTTCCGGTCGGTTTCCTGGCCGGGCTCGTTCTCAGCAGAGTAATAGTCCTCGCGGTAAAGGAACAGAACAATGTCCGCATCCTGCTCGATGGAGCCGGAGTCCCGCAGGTCAGAAAGCACCGGCCGGTGGTTGGTGCGCTTTTCGCTGTCGCGGGCCAGCTGGGAAAGGGTGAGCACCGGAATGTTCAGCTCCTTCGCCATAATTTTCAGGCCGCGGGTGATTTCGGAAATCTCCTGCACCCGGTTCCCCTCGCTGCGCCGGCTGGCGCCGGTCATCAGCTGCAGGTAGTCGATGATGACCAGGTCCACCTCTTTCAGGCGGCGAAGCTTGGCCTTGATTTCCGGCACAGTGATGGAGGGGGTGTCGTCCAGGTAAATATTGGCCCGAGAAAGAATGTCGCCCGCCTCAATCAGGCGCACCCACTCGTCGTTTTCCAGCTTCCCGGTTCGCAGCTTGGTGCCGCCCACCAGGGCCTCGGTGGAAAGCAGACGGGAGCAGAGCTGTTCCTTGCCCATTTCCAGGGAAAAGAAGGCCACCGTGCGGCCTGCCTTCACCGCCGCATGGCGGGCGATGTTCAGGGCGAAGCTGGTCTTTCCCATGCCGGGGCGGGCCCCCAGCAGGATGAAGTCCGTCTTGTTCAGCCCGGTGATGGTGTCGTCCAGCTCTTTGATGCCGGTGGGCACGCCCCGGTACAGGTCGCTGTCGGGGGAATTGAGCAGATCCAGACGGTCGAAGGTCTGCACAATCACCTCGTTCAGCCTCTGCAGCCCCTGCATATTCTTTCCCCGGCGGATGTCAAAAATACGCTGTTCCGCCGAGTCCAGCAGGGTGGCGGCGTCCGCCCCGCCCTCAGAGGCCTCCTCCACAATCTCACGCGCCGTCAAAATCAGCGTGCGCACGTCGTACTTGTCCCGCACAATGCGGGCGTAGGTTTCCACGTTGTTGATGGAGGGAACCAGCTGGGCCAGCTGCAGCAGGTACGTTTTTCCCCCGGATTCCTCAAACCCGTCCTGCTCCTTCAGCTTTTCCAGCACGGTGACGAAGTCCACCGGCTGGCCCAGGGTGAACATGTCCAGCATAATGGAGTAAATGAGGCTGTTGTTGGACTGGTAGAAATATTCCGGGCGGGGAAGAATCTCCGCCACGCGGTCTAGGCAGGAGGAATCCAGCAGAACCGCCCCCAGGACGGACTGCTCCGCCTCGGGGGCAAAGGGCAGGTTCAGCGCGCCGTAGGCGTCAGCAGCATATTCCGCCATGGAGCCTTACGCCTCGCCCACCACGACGAACAGCTTGGCGCTGATCCCTGTGTACAGCTTGATTTCGCACTGGAAGGTGCCGAAGGCCTTAATGTCGGCGCACTCTACCCGGCGCTTGTCGATCTGCACGCCGAACTGCTGCCCAATGGCCTCGGCGATCTCTTTGGAGGTGACGGAGCCGAACAGCTTGCCGCCCTGGCCGGCCTTGGCGGTGACCTTCACGCTTTTGCCGTCCAGCTTTGCCTTGGCCTCGCCGGCCTTCTCCTTCTCTACCTGCACGCGGTGCTCCGCCGCGGCCTGCGCGTTTTTCAGCTCGTTCATCGCCTGGGCGTTGGCCTCTTTGGCAAGCCCTCTGGGAAGAAGGAAGTTGCGGGCGTACCCGTCGGAAACATTCACCAGTTCCCCCTTCTTCCCACTTCCCTTCACATCTGCAAGCAATACAACCTTCATTGGAAATCCCTCCTGAAATAAAATGATTTATGCATCCTTGGCGGGCAGGGCGCGTTCGATAGCGTTCCTGATGGCTTCCTTCAGAAGCCGCCTGCCCTCTTCAATTCCCACGCCGGAAAGCTGCGTGGCGGCCATGGTCAAATGGCCGCCGCCGCCCAGCGCCTCCATAATCAGCTGTACGTTCACCTCGCCCAGGCTGCGGGCGGAAATATTCACCACGCCGCCGCTGGGGAAAATGACGAAGGAGGCCTTCACCCCCTGAATGGACAGAAGCTCGTCGGCCGCCTGGGCCGCCGTCACCCGAATGTCGGGGAATTCCTCCCTGGCGGAGGCGATGGCGCAGTTGTTGGCGATTTCTGCGTTGGAGACGATCTCGTACTTTTTCTTGTACGCGTCGATGGAGTCGGAGAACATGCGCTTCACCTGCACGGTGTCGGCCCCCCGGCGGCGCAGGTAGGCGGCCGCCTCAAAGGTGCGCACCCCGGTTTTCAGCACGAAATTCTTGGTGTCCAGCGTAATGCCGGAAAGCAGGGCCTCCGCCTCCCTGCGGCTCAGGCAGTTCTCGCCCAGGTACTGCACCAGCTCCGCCACCATTTCGCTGGCAGAACTTGCGTACGGCTCGTGGTAAAAAATAATGGCGTTTTCAATGTGGCGCACCATCATGCGGTGGTGGTCAATCACCACCACGCGGGAGCAGGCGTCCAGAAGCTCGCGGCTTTCCACAAAGTCCTGGGAGTGGGTGTCCACCACAATCAGCAGCGAGCGGGGCGTCACCATGCCCATGGCCTCTGCCGGGGAGAGGAACATGCGGGGAAGGTTCTCCCCCGTGTTCTCGAAAGAGTCCAGAACAGGTCCGGCCAGGGTCTGCCCCCGGTTCACCACCACATAGGCGGGCATGCCCAGGGCCTTTGTCACCGCGCTCCACAGGCCCACGGCCGCGCCGATGGCGTCCAGGTCGGAATACTTGTGGCCCATGAGGAACACGCAGTCGCTTGCCTTCACATGGTCTGCCAGGGTGGCGGCAATGACGCGGGTGCGCACCTTGTCCCTTTTTTCCACCCCTTTGGAAAGGCCGCCGAAGAAGGAGTAGGCGCCGCCCTTCTGCTTGACCGCCACCTGGTCGCCGCCGCGGCCCAGGGCCATGTCAAGGGCGACGCGGGCCCACTGCTCGGCCTCCTGCAGGCTGGCGGCGCCCCGGGCCACGCCGATGGAAACGGTGGCGCTGCGGTTTTCGCCCGTCTTAATGCGGCGGACGGCGTCCAGCACCTCAAACCGCTTTTCCATGGCCGCCCGGATATGCCCCTCGTCGGTGAGGATGAGGAACCGCCCGCCGGAAAGGCGCTTCAGAAAGCCGCCCATGGAAACCGCCCATTCGTTCAGGCAGGATTCCACCTCAGAGGCGATACGGGCGTCCTCTGACCCGCTGGTGTCGCGGGCCAGCTCTTCCCTGTTGTCGAAAAAGGCCAGGGCCACCACAGGCCGCGTCTCCTCAAACTCCCGGTTGATCTCCTTATAATATGTATCGTCTACAAAATACAGGATCCCGCCGGATTCGGTTTTATTCGCAAATACGGTGAACTGCCGCTCCTCCACCGAAATGTCGGTGCCGCCGGCCTCCAGAATCTGCTGGAAGGTTTTGGGGTAAATGTACTTTACCACGCTTTCGCCCCGGCATTCCCGGCCGGGGCTGACCGAGGCGAGGAAGGCGTCGTTCACCCACACAATGTCCCCCGCCTCGCCCACAATGGCAACCGGCATGGTAAAATTCTTCAGCCGTTCGTATTCCTCCGCCCCAAGCACCGACTTGGCGCCCTTCAGCGCAGAAGCCACATACGCCCTGAAATGGCCGGTGGCCAGGGCTACCGAGGCCACCGCCAGCACGGCCGCGGCCAGCTCGGCGCAGAACAGGATCTTATTGTCCTGAAACCAGCTGATCGCCGCCGCCAGGAACAGCAGGCCGGCCAAAATGTAGAACACCGGCGAAGAAGCCCACACTCTTCTCTTTTTCAAGCAGCCCACTCCTTTGCACTGCCGCGCACGCCCGCGGCGTTAATCCGAAAGCCCCTCACACCTCCATAATAATCGGCAGAATCATGGGGCTGCGGCGGGTCTTGTCGTAAAGCAGGCGGGAAAGCCCGTCCTTCACCTTGGTTTTCAAGGTGCCCCAATCCCGCACGCCGCTGTCGGCGCAGCCGTCCAGAATCCGGTTTACCAGCGCTCTGGCGTCGTCAATGAGGGGCTCGGACTCCCGCACATACACAAACCCGCGGGAAACCACGTCCGGCCCGGCCACCACGTGGCCCGTCTCAGAGGAAATGGTGCACACCACCACAATGAGGCCGTCCTCGCCCAGGTGCTTGCGGTCGCGCAGGACAATGCTGCCCACGTCGCCCACGCCCAGGCCGTCCACCAGCACGCGGCCGGCGGGCACCGTCCCCACCTTTTTCATGCCGCTTTCGCTGATTTCCAGCACGTCGCCGATGTCGCCGATGTAGATGCGGGAATCCGGCATCCCCATGGCCCGCGCCAGGCCGGCATGCTTCTGCAGCATCTTCTGTTCGCCGTGCACCGGAATGAAATATTTCGGATGCACAATGCCCTGCATGATTTTCAGCTCGCCCTGGCAGGCGTGGCCGGAAACATGCACCTCGTACATAGACTCGTACACCACCTGGCAGCCCCGCTTCATCAGTTCGTCTACCACGTTGCCCACCGTCTTTTCATTGCCGGGAATGGGCCGGGCCGAGATGATGATGAAGTCGCCGGGGCCCACCTCCACCTTCCGGTGGTCGGCGAAGGCCATGCGGGCCAGGGCGCTCATGGGCTCGCCCTGGCTGCCGGTGGTGACCAGCACAATCTGCTCTTTGGGGTAGCGGGAAATCATGTCGATGTCGATGAGCACGCCGTCCGGAACCTCCAGGTAGCCCATCTCCATGGCGATGCCCATCACGTTCAGCATGGAACGGCCGGAAAGGGCCACCTTTCTGCCGTAGCGCACCGCGCAGTTGATGATCTGCTGCACGCGGCTGATGTTGGAGGCGAAGGTGGCGATGATGAGGCGGCTGTTTTCCGCCCGGCGGAACAGGCTTTCAAAGGAGTCGTTCACCTTCTGCTCCGTCATGGTGTAGCCGGGGCGCTCTGCGTTGGTAGAGTCGGCCAAAAGGGCCAGGACGCCCTCCTTCCCCAGCTGGGCCAGGCGGCCCAGGTCGATCATCTCTCCCTGCGCCGGGGTGCAGTCAATTTTGAAGTCGCCGGTGTGAACCAGCACCCCCGCGGGGGTGTGGATGGCGAAGGCCACCGCGTCCGGAATGGAATGGTTCACATGGATGAACTCCACCTCCATGCAGCCCAGCTTTACCGTCTCGCCCGGGCTGGTGACGTGCAGCTTTGCCTTGCCCAGCAGGCCGTGCTCCCGCAGCTTGCCCTCGATCAGGCCCACCGTAAGCCGCGTGGCGTACACCGGCAGGTTTACCCGCTTCAGCAGGTAGGGCAGGGCGCCGATGTGGTCCTCGTGCCCATGGGTGATGACAATGCCCCGGATTTTCTCCGCGTTCCGCTCTACAAAGGTGAAGTCCGGCAGCACCAGGTCCACACCCAGCATATCTCCGTCGGGGAAGGCCATGCCGCAGTCCACAATGACCATATCCTCCCCGCACTCATACAGGGTAAAATTCTTTCCAATCTCATTCAGGCCGCCCAGGAAATAAACGCGCACAGGCGGCTTGGCAGGCTCTGCCCGGCGGCGGCCCCGGGCGGGGCGCTGCGCCTGGGCCGGCTTTTCCGCAGCGGCCCTGGGGGCCTTCTGCCCGGCCGGCTTCTGGGCGGCTCTGGCCGCAGGCTCCTGCTTTTTGGCGGCGGCGGCTTTGGGCGCTTTGGCCTGCTTCCCCTCTGCTTTCTGCTGCTGGGGGCGGCGGCGCGGCCTGCGGGGTCGCTGCTCCTTGGGGGCTTCCCCCTCCCCGTGCCCGTCCGCGGCGGACTGGGCCGCTGCAAGGGAAACCGCGTTCCCGCCGATTTCCTGATCCGCCGGCTTCTTTACCTCAATTTTGCCGTACAATCCGATGCTGTTTTCGTCTGACAAACTAAAACCTCCGTCTCTCCATAAGGGCATGGAAAAGAAAGCCCTGCGCAAACGGTGCGGGGACGGCCACTGCCCTTACGGTAAAAATTTTCTATTTTATGTCTTTTCCCGACTCACATCTACCAGGGGGAGCATCCCCCTGGTCTTCCCCGCCCCTTTTTGCTCACACGCCGCAGCAGTGGCAGGCACGGGGGAACCTTCCGGACACAAATATTATTCTCATAATACATGGATTCCGAAACACTGTCAAGATCCCCCCTCCCTCTTCCAGGCAGCTTTCGGCAGATCTTTGTATATTCTTCCTGGTTTTTCCTTTTCTACATCAGAAAATTTTCAAAAATTTTATAATTCCGCGCCGCAGCTGCGGGTAAAGGCGGCGGAACGCCTCTTTCGCTCTTATCGCCTGAGGGTAGTATGGCCTTTTTCACCGGTTCTACCCGCCCGGGCCGGCGGAAAAAGAAAAGCAGGCGGGCAGAGGCCGTTGGAAAACGACCCCGCGACCGCCTGCCGCCGTTTTGAAAAGGGCGCCCGCAGCGCCCCGCGTTTTTTACCCTTGCCCGCTGTACATGGGGTAGCGGCGCTTGTCCGCCTCAGTGACGGCCCGCAGCACCCGGCAGGGCACGCCAGCCGCCACCACGCCGCCCGGAAGGGACCTTGTCACCACGCTGCCTGCGCCCACCACCGTGTTGCTGCCTATGGTAACCCCCGCCAGAATGGTGCACCCCGCCCCAATCCACACATTGCTGCCCACCGTGATGGGCTTGGCCACCTCGATGCCGGCCTTCCGCTGTTCCGGGTCAACGGCGTGCTCTGCGGTGGTGAAGCAGCAGTTGGGGGCCACAAACACATGGTCGCCAAAGGTGACGGGCGCCCCGTCGGTGATGATCAGGTTGTGGTTTCCGTAGAAATAATCCCCCACAGAGATGTGGTACCCATAGTCGCACCAGAAGGGCGGCATAATGACCGCCTCCCTCCCCAAATGGGCGAACAGCCCCGCCAGAATGGCCCGCTGGCCTTCCCGGTCGTTGGGGTTCCCCTGGTTATAGCGGTAGCAGATCTCCTTGCATTTGCGGATCTCCTCCTCCAGCGCAGGGTTATAGCACGCCTGGAAGTAACAGTTCAGCGGCACTTCAGGCCTGTGTTCCACCGGTACGTCCCCCTTCCGGAAAAAATCAGGAGGATGCCGCGGCGGCGTCCTCCTGCTGTTTTTAGGCGTCGTCCCCGTAATTGCCCAGGGTGCCCAGGTTCTGCGCTTTCAGGTAAGCGTTGATGAAGCCGTCCAGGTCGCCGTCCATCACCGCGTTGATGTTGCCGTTCTCAAAGCCGGTGCGGTGGTCCTTTGCCAGGGTGTAGGGCATAAAGACATAGGAGCGGATCTGGCTGCCCCAGGCGATCTCTTTCTGGTCGCCCTTAATGTCCTCTATGCGCTCCAGGTGTTCCCTTTCCTTAATTTCCAGCAGCTTGGACTTCAGCATGCGCATGGCCACGTCCCGGTTCTGGTACTGGCTGCGCTCTACCTGGCAGGAAACCACAATGCCGGTGGGAATGTGGATGAGGCGCACGGCGGAGGAGGTCTTGTTTACCTTCTGGCCGCCCGCGCCGCTGGCCCGGTACACCTCCATTTTAATGTCGTCCGGGTTAATCTCCACCTCTATGGTGTCGTCAATTTCCGGCATAACCTCCAGGGAAGCGAAGGAGGTGTGGCGGCGGCCCGAAGCGTCGAAGGGGGAAACGCGCACCAGGCGGTGCACCCCGTTTTCGCTTTTCAAAAAGCCGTAGGCGTTCTCGCCCTCAATCAGGATGCTGGCGCTTTTCAGCCCGGCCTCTTCGCCGTCCAGATAATCCAGGGTCGTCACCTTGTAGCCGTGGCGCTCTGCCCAGCGGTTGTACATGCGGTACAGCATCTCCGCCCAATCCTGAGCCTCGGTGCCGCCTGCCCCGGCGTGGAAGGTGAGAATGGCGTTCTTGCCGTCGTACTCCCCGGTGAGCAGGGTGGAAAGCCGCTGCTCCTCCAGGCTTTCTTTAATCTTCTTTACTTCCTCCTGGGCCTCCGACAGAAGGGACGCGTCGTTTTCCTCGTTGCCCAGTTCCACCAGGGCCAGGGCGTCCTCGTAGGAGGATTTCAGCTTTTCGTAGGCCTCGATTTTATTTTTCAAATAGCTGGAACGCTGTAGGATCTTCTGGGAACGGGCCGTATCGTCCCAAAAGCCCGGCTCGGACGCCTTCATATCCAGCTCGGCAGCCTCGTTGGCCATGGCTTTCAGGCCCAGAGCCTCCGACAGATCCTTGATCTCGGGCTCCAGCCCTTCCAGTTCCAGCCTCAGTTCATCAAATTGCAGCATATCCAGTCTCACAAGCCTTTCCGCGTTCTTTATTTGAAACCAAAATCACCCGCCGGGCAAAGGCCGAAGCCGTTCCGCCAGGGGGATGCATACAGATTATATTATACGGTATCTGGCCGTAAAAGTAAAGCGCAGGCCCCCTTTTTTCAAAAATGGATGGGGAAAATTGTGAATAGCGTGAAAACTTCCTGATTTTTGCGTTGCAGTTTTTCAAAAAAAAATATACAATAGACTCAGCCCATCTTCCCGGATGGGGTACCCATGGACGGCGGCAGCCGCCGTTCTTTAGGAGGACTTGCGTATGATAGACTACACCGGTATCCAGTGCCCTGTGTGCGGCAAATCTTTTGGGAAGGACGACGACATTGTCGTATGCCCGGAATGCGGGGCGCCTTACCACAGGGAATGCTACCAGAAGGCCGGGCACTGCATTTACGAGGAAAAGCACGGCACGCCTGAGGCGTGGCAGCCCCCTGCCTCTGCGGCAAAGGATGCGGAGGAAAAGCGCTGCCCCCGCTGCGGGAAGCCCAACGCCCCCGGCGCGCTGTTCTGCGACCACTGCGGCATGTCCCTCACAGGGGAACCGCCCATCGGCCCCCAGAACAACTACGGCCAGTTCAACAGCCGCTACGGCGCGCCGCCCTCCCCCACCGACTTCCCCAACAGCCAGCAGCCGCCAATGGGAAACACCTGGGGCGCTTACGGCCAGCCCCAGCAGAACCGCCCTGAGGGCGGGAACCCCCAGCAGCCCTTCCAGGGGCCGCCCATCCCCTTTTTGTTCGATCCCCTGGGCGGCGTGCCGGCCGATGAGAAAATAAACGGCGTGCCGGCCGGCGACGTGGCAAAATTCGTGCAGGCAAACACCTCCTACTACCTGCCTGTGTTCGCCAACCAGCAGAAATACGGCCGCAGGCGCTTCAACTTCTGTGCCTTCCTCTGCACCGGCGGGTGGATGCTCTACCGGAAGCAGTACAAGCTGGGGGCGATTCTGACCGCCGTGATGGCGGCGATTTATCTGGTTTCCCTCTACTGCAGCACTGTCACCAGCGACATGATCCTGCAGCTGATGAGCCAGGCCGGCATGGATTCCAACCAGGCTGCGCTCTACCTCACCTTCAACGCGGAGCAGTTCTGGCAGCTTCTGTTCCAGGAGCCGCCGGAGAGGGTGGCGCTTGTGTTCCTGCCCCTTGCCCTGCGTGTGGTGCAGCTTGTCATTATGGTCGTGGTGGGGTTCAAGGCGAACCGGGTTTACATGAACTTCTGCACCAAAAAGGTGCAGGCTGTGTACCAGGGGTTCCCCGAGCCCTCTGACCGTGAGCTGCAGCTGCGCAGCCGCGGCGGCGTGAACACACCCCTGGCCGTATGCCTGATGATTGCTTATATGATGATTACCTACGCGCCTATGCTGTTCAGCCTGGGCTGAGCAAGTGAAAAATAAAAGGAAGGTTTCGACATGAAGATTACAAAAGCCGTTATCCCCGCCGCCGGGCTTGGCACACGGGTGCTTCCGGCCACAAAATCCATGCCCAAGGAAATGCTGCCTATTGTGGACAAGCCCGCGATCCAATATATTGTAGAGGAGGCCGTCCGTTCCGGCATTACCGATATTCTCATCATCACCAACCGGGGCAAGGGCCTGATTGAGGACCATTTCGACCGGGTGCCCGAGCTGGAGGCGAAGCTGACCAGCGGCGGCCCCCAGAAGGAGGAGATCCTGCGGGAGGTGGTGGATATTTCCCACCTGGCCAACTTTTACTTCGTGCGCCAGAAGGAAACCCGGGGCCTGGGCCATGCTGTGAGCAGGGCCCGCTCCTTCGTGGGCAACGAGCCCTTTGCCGTGCTGTACGGCGACGACGTGATCATCGGCGAGGACCCAGCCTGCGGCCAGCTTATCCGGGCCTATGAGGAATTCGGCCTGGGCGTTCTGGGGGTGAAAAAGGTTTCCCCCGAGGCCATCACCAAGTACAGCTCGCTGAAGGTGGAGCCCATCCGGGATAATTATTTCAAATGCACCGATATGATTGAAAAACCCACCCCAGACAAGATTATGTCCCTGTATTCCATTCTGGGCCGCTGCATTCTGACGCCGGATATTTTCGACATTCTGGAAAAGACAGAGCCGGGCGCAGGCGGTGAAATCCAGCTGACCGACGCCATGTGCGCCATGGCCCGCAGCAGCGGCATGGTGGCCGTGGAGTTTACCGGCACCCGCTACGACATGGGCAACAAGCTGGGCATTATGCAGGCCTCCTGCGAGGTGGCCCTGAACCACCCGGAAATCGGGGCCGACTTCCGCCGTTACCTGAAGGATCTGGCCCAGACGCTGTGAGGGGCGGCCTGCGGTTTTTCCCTGTGAAAAATCCTTGACTTTCCCAACGGTACTTGCTATAATTACTTCCGTTAAGCCGTTTTTGCGGCTTTCTATCCTTGCTCCGGGCCTGGTTCCGGGGCCAAAGTCCAAAAGGAGGTGCAACAAATGCCCGATGTAAAACATTCCTATGAAACTGTGTTCATCCTTTCCACAAAGCTGGGTGACGACGGCATTGCCGCTCTGGTTGAGAAGTTCAAGAACCTTATTGCCGAGAACGGCACGGTAGACAGCGTTGACGAGTGGGGCAAGCGCCGGCTTGCTTACGAAATCAACAAGGAAACCGAGGGGTACTACACCCTCATCAATTTCACCTGCCCGGCTTCCTTCACTGCTGAGCTGGACAGAATCTACAAGATCACCGACGGCGTCCTTCGCTCCCTCATCGTGAAAAAAGACGCGTAAGCATGGAAAGAGAGTGGTTTGAATGCTCAACGTTGCAGTTTTGATGGGCCGTTTGGTGGCCGACCCTGAATTGCGGCACACCTCCGGCGATATTCCGGTGACAAGCTTCACCATTGCCGTAGACCGTTCCTATGTGAAGGCGGGCGCCGACCGGCAGGCCGACTTCATCGACGTGGTAGCATGGCGCAACACGGCTGAGTTTGTGTGCAAGTATTTCCACAAGGGTCAGCTTATGGCCGTGCAGGGGTCCATTCAGACCCGCACCTACACCGACCGGGACGGCAACAAGCGGAAGGCCGTTGAAATTGTGGCCGACAACGTCCACTTTGCCGAGCCGAAGCGCGACAACTACGGCGGCGGCTACGCCCCGGCCAACAATGCTGCCCCGAGCTACCAGCCACGCCAAGACGCCGCGGAGCCGCTGCCCGCTTACACCAGCGGAGACACCGGCGACTTTGAAGAGGTTCCCACAGACGACGATTTGCCGTTCTGAGGCCTCTTCCCCTGATATTTGTGTGAAAAGGAGGCTTTTGTCATGGCTGAGAGAAATGACAGACCCGAGCGCCGCTCCGGCGGTCGTAAGGGCCGCAAAAAGGTTTGCAGTTTCTGCGTCGATAAGATCGAGACCATTGATTATAAGGATGTGGCGAAGCTTCGCCGCTTCATCTCTGAGCGGGCCAAGATCCTGCCCCGCCGTGTAACCGGCACCTGCGCCCGGCATCAGCGCGACCTGACGGTTGCCATCAAGCGTGCCCGTCACCTGGCCCTGCTGCCCTTCAGCAGCGACTGAGAACGTTGCAGCCTTACTCCCTTCGCCCCTTCCCGGGGCAAGGGAGTTTTCTTTTTTGGGAGAGGAGGTTTTTCCGCATGCAGAAAGAACACACGGCCGGACAGAAGCTTTACCTGGACGAAACCGGCCTGACGGAATGCCTGGGGATTATGGTGAAAGGCCATGAGGTGATCCCGGCGGGCACAACCCTGTACGCCATGCCGGTTTCTCAGAAGAGCGAAGGGTACGCCCGCTTTGAGGAGCTGTACGACATTCATTTCTTCTTTGCGGACGAAGCGCCTGCGGTGGATTTCTACGCGGTGCCCCGGCTGGATCTGTTTGCCCGGGACAGCCGGGGCGGCCTGTTCGGCACGCTGGGCGGCGGCGCCACCGGCCTGGAAAACGAGTCGCCCATCTGCTACCTGGATTCGGAACGGCGCTGCTTCCTGGCGGCGGAATGCCTGGAGGAGCTTTTGAGCCGCCCGGAGGGCTGGCGGGAACGCCTTGTCCCCTGCCAAGAGCTTATTACCCTGTACCCCTCCCTGGAAGAAGCGAAGCGCTGTCTGGATTTTCTGGATGCGGAGCAGCTTCCCCCCGCCCGGGAGGCGCAGTAAAGAAAAAGCACGGCTTTCCGTCTCAACGGCGGAAAACCGTGCTTTTTTCGATTCGCTATTCAGCAGCGCCGGGCAGGGAATCCCCCGGTTCGCTGGCGGGCTGTGACGGCTCCGGATGCTCGGGGCCCAGGCTGATCACAATCGTCACCTGGGAGCCGTACAGCATCTGGTCGCCGGCGCTGCCCTCCTGGTAGCCCACTGCGCAGCCTGCGGGGACCGTGTCGCTGTACTCTTCTGTTTTCGAGGGGACAAAACCCTCGTCCGCCACCCTGGTGGAAGCCTCCGCCAGAGGAAGGCCTGTAATGTCAGGCAGGGTGCGCAGCTGCGGCCCCTGGCTGACCACAACCACAATGGCGGTGCCCTTTGTCATGGTGGCCCCGTTCCCCGCCTCCGGCGTTTGGGAAATGATGCAGCCCTCTTCCACTGTGTCGCTGAACTGGCGCTGCGCAGCGGAAAGAATCTGGTACTCCGTCTCGTCTGCGGCAGAAACCACGTCGTCATACCTCTGCCCCACCAGGTTCGGCACGGGGATCTGGTTTTCTTCCTGAGAGCTGGCCGGCGCGCTGCTGGCAGGCTGGCTGGACGAAGGCAGAGAGGCTGTGCTGCTGGAGGGTTCCCCGCCCACCAGGCTGAGCCCGCCCCCCGAGGAGGAAAGCCACAGCACCCCCACCACGGTGAGCACAATCAGGCACGCCACACAGGAGACCATGACCCACACGAAGGGCGGCACCCCCCGGCGGCGATCCTTCTTGGGAAGCTGCTCCACCGGGTACCGGTGCGGTGGCGGATCCGCATGGTGCAGCGCGGCCACCGGCGTTTCCATCGTCATGGTAACGGTGGGCGCGGCAGAAAGCTCTGCCCTGAGACGTTCAAAGGTGGCGGTGCGCTTATCCGGCGAAACCTGAAGCGCGTTCGCCAAGGCCGTAATCACATGGGGCGGGATGCTGCGCACCAGCGAGGTGGGAATGAGAAGGCGAGAATCGCTGCGCCGCTTCAGCGCATCCTGCGGCATAACGCCTGTAAGGGCGAAGAAAAGCGACGCGGCAAAGCCGTACACGTCGGTGCATTCCTCCGGCTTGTAGCCCATGACATACTGCTCAATGGCGGCGCAGCCCGGGACGATGTCCGGGGGAAGGTCGGTGTCGGCCGTGCGGACAGCCGCAATGCAGAAGCCGCCCAGCTTCATTTTTCCGTCCTTCATAATCCGCAGGGTTTCCGGTGAAATGCCCAAATGGCACACCCCTGCAGAGTGCATGGTGCTCAGGGCGGAAAGCACCGGCATAAACAGCTGGCGCGCCTCGTTCCAGCTCAGGCTTCCCCCGCTGCGCTCTACAAAATACCGCAGGGTAATGCTGTCGTCCCATTCCGACACGGTATAGGCGGTATGGTTTTCCTCAAAAATGTCATAAATCTGAACAATGGCGGAAAGCTCCCGCATGCGGGCCACTTCCCTGGAATGGTTCAGAAAAGAAGCCAGGTTTTCGTCGAAGGCAATTTCGCTGCCGCCCATTACCCGGGCAGAAACGCCGTCGGCCCCCCGCTCGCACAGGGTCTGCGGGAAAAATTCCCGCAGCTCCACAGGAATATTCAAAACCGTGTCGTAGCCGATGTAGGTGAAGCCTTCGCCGTTGCTCTTTTTCGCCACGCCCACCACATAACGCTTTTGCAGCCAGGTGCGGAAGGGCAGGGCGTTGGGCTGCTGGCCGTTTTCCTCCTGAAAGCCGCAGTTGGGGCACGCCGTCTTGCCGCCGGTGTCCGCCATGCAGTTCATGCAAAGATGTTCAAGGCCTGCCATACAGTTACCTCCCTTGCCCCCGGGCATCCCCAGGGATTTTCACGGCTGCGGCGTCCGCAGCCTGGAGGGAAAGCCCCCCCGAAGCCGTATGGCTTTATTCTTCTTCCTCGCTGTCCGGATTATCCCAATTGTGCCAAACATTCTGCACGTCGTCGTTGTCCTCCAGGGCATCCAGCAGGCGCTGCATATTGTTTATAGCGTCCTCGTCGGTGAGGGTGGTGTAGGTGCTGGGTACCATTTCCACCTCGGCAGAAACGAATTCATAGCCCTTTGCCTCCAAATCCTCCCGCACGCCGCTGAAGTCAGAGGGCTCGGTGTAAATCTCAAACACATCCTCGTCCGCCTGGAAATCGGAAGCGCCGGCCTCCAGGGCGTCCTCCATCACCTTGTCCTCATCAAGGCCTTCCTTCTCTATGACAATAACGCCCTTTTCCGTAAAGAGGAAGGACACGCAGCCGCTGGTGCCCAGGTTGCCGCCGAATTTGTCAAAATAATGGCGGACGTCGCCTGCCGTGCGGTTCCGGTTGTCGGTGAGGGTTTCTACAATCACGGCCACGCCGTTGGGGCCGTAGCCCTCGTAAACGATGCTCTCGTACTTGTCGGCGTCGCCGTCGCCCGCAGCCTTTTTGATGATGCGCTCAATGTTGTCGTTGGGCACGTTGTTGGCCTTCGCCTTGGCAATGCAGTCCTTCAGCTTGGAGTTGGAGGCAGGATCCGGACCGCCGCCCTCCTTCACCGCCACGGCAAGCTCGCGGCCTATCTTGGTGAAGATTTTCGCCTTCGCGCCGTCCGTTTTTTCCTTTTTCCTTTTAATATTGTTCCACTTGGAATGTCCCGACATAGATAAACCTCCAAAACTTAGATAAAATCAATCCGCACAAAAGAATGCTACCGATTATAATACCACAAACCGCCTCTTCTGGCAAGTGCCTGCTAGGGGCACGGAAATCGCGAAAACGGAAAATTCGGAAATTGCTCTTGTTTTTTTCAGGGAAATCGTATATAATAAGGAAGTTGCAAATTGCAATGTGGAAAAGCAAGGCAGAAATTGCGTACCACAGGATATGCAGGCGGGCGGGCTCTGTGCGGCGGGGCGCCGTGAACCATGTCAGGCGGGGAACCGAGCAGCATTAAGCGGAGTTGCCCCGTGCGATGCAGGTTGTCTGTTCGTCTGCATATCCTGTCGTACGGAAGCCGCGGTGCGGTCTGTCTTGCTTTTTCCGTACCAGGATTCTATTTCAGAAGGGCGGTGATGGCATGTACCAGGTCCTTTACCGGAAGTGGCGCCCGCGCACCTTTGCAGACGTGGTAGGGCAGCCCCAGGTGACGGTGACGTTAAAAAATGAGCTGATGGCGGGGCGCATCGCCCACGCTTATCTGTTTACCGGCTCCCGCGGCACAGGAAAAACCACCTGCGCCAAAATCCTGGCAAAGGCGGTGAACTGCCTGTCCCCCAGGGATGGGGATCCCTGCGGGGAATGCGAGCTCTGCCGGGCGGCAGACAGCGGTTCCGCCATGGATATTGTGGAGATAGACGCCGCCAGCAACAACGGCGTAGACAACATCCGCTCCCTGCGGGAGGAAGCAAACTTTACCCACGCGGCGGCCAAGTACCGGGTGTATATCATCGACGAGGTGCA
>DVMK01000099.1 GCA_018715025.1 Candidatus Caccousia avistercoris | reverse complement strand
TAAGCTTTGCGCCGCCGGCTTTCGCCGGGTTTGCCATGATTTTTATTCAGTTTTCCGCCGTCCGGCCGGCTGGCCGCAGGAAACGGGAACAAATTTATTATAAGGGATTTCCCCGGCTTTTTCAATAACGTTTGCCGGACAAAACAGAAAAATCTTTCCGCCTCCCTCAACAAAAAAACAGGCCCGGCGGGGCAAACCACGCCAGACCTGAAGCTTGGTGGGCCATCAAGGACTCGAACCTTGGACCGACCGGTTATGAGCCGGTTGCTCTAACCAACTGAGCTAATGGCCCCAACGGAAACGGCAGAGAGGAACCCCGCCGTTAACCTTTCCTATCTTATCATATCCGCTGCTGTTTGGCAAGAGATATTTTTTCAATTCCCCGCCGGGGCAGGCAGCCGCTTACGGCGTAAAAAAATCCTCCAGCCGGTCAAGCCCCTCCTGCCAAAGCCCGGCCGCGCCGTCCATGTTAATTTGGAAGGAGAGGGCGGCCCCTTCCTGAGAAAGCTGTACGCCGGTCACCTCCAAAGCGGCCAGGTCGTACTCTTCCAGAAAAGAAAGGGTAGAAATCTGTGACGGGACAGAAAGCACGTCCCCTTCCAGCCGGAACGGCTCCGGCAGCGCTTCCGCCAGGCGGGGCAGAACCCAGCTAACCGGCAGGGGCAGGCGGCCCGCCTGCAGGGAGGTCACCCTGCCCTGAATCCGCTTTTCCTCTTCGTCGCAGGAAAGGGAAAGCACGGCGGTGAGAGCCACCCTCCGGCCCTGCCACTCCACAGGGGCGTAAAGGGTCAGCGTCTGATCCTCCCCCGTCTTGACCCGAAGCTCTTCTCCCAGCAGCCAGGAAACGGGGTGCTCCCGCTCCGCCTCTATCAGCAGGGAGGAAAGCTCCCCCTGGGTGAGGGTGAGGGGTTCGCCGCCCAGCAGGCTGCGGAGCATCTCGCCGGCCCTTTCCTCCGCCACAGGCTGAGGCGGGGGCGCATCGGCGCCCGGGTCGGATAACACAAGCCCGGCCAGCACCGCCCCGCCGGTCAGCACAAGGGCCAGCAGGCAGGCGAGCACCGCGCCCAAGCTTTTTCTGCGTGATTTCCGGCTCACAGCATCCCCTCCTTTTTCTTGAATCTGTTTTTGTTTATGGAAATATAAAATACAGTTGCGCCGGATGTTCCAGCCCCGCAGCGGATGGACATCGTTCCAACGGCTACTTCAATTCCGCTATGGTCACGCCGGCTTCCCCTTCGCCGTAAGCCCCCAGCCGGAAGCTTTTCACCATGGGGTGGCGCTTCAAATGGCTTTGCACAGCGGCCCGCAGGGCCCCGGTGCCCTTGCCGTGGATGATCGTCACCTGATGCACCCCGGCCATTTGGGCGCTGTCCAGGAAGCGGTCCACGTTCATCACCGCCTCCTCCGTCATCTGGCCCCGCAGGTCAATCTCCATCATAGAGCCGCGGCCCGAGGGATTCAGCTGCTTTGTCACATTCCGGGCGCGGGAGCGCACGTCCTGCTTCTCTTTCTCCGGCTTGGTCAGGCGCAGGTTGCTGAGCGGCACCCTGGTTTTGATGATTCCGGCCTGAACCAGCGCCTGGCCCTTCCCGTCCTCCGGGGCCTCCAGCACGGTGGCCTTCTTGTTGATGTCGTAGATGAGCACGGTGTCGCCCGGGCGCAGGGGCCGGGGCAGCACGTAGTTGTCGTCCTCCTGCCTGCGGCGGCTTACCGGGTCGGCGGCCTCCTCCAGGCGGCGCATGCCACTCTTCAGCTTGGCCCGCTGTTCTGCGGTGAGCAGCTTGTTCTGCTTCTTGCGCAGATCCTCCGCCTCGTTCAGCATGGCGTCCACCTGGGCCCTGGTGCGGGAAATCAGCTCGGAAGCCCGCTGGCGGGCCTGCTCCATCTCTTTTTCCCCCTGGGCTTCCAGCCTGGCCAGCGTTTCCTGGGCTTCCTGGTTGGCCCGGCGGGCAGCCAGCTTCTCCCGCTCGGCTTCCGCCCGCTCCGCCTCCAGCCTTTGGCGGCTCTCCTCCAGGTTCTGCACAATATCCTCAAACTGGGTGTTTTCGCTGGAGACAAGCTCCCTGGCGTGATCCACGATGCCCTCTGACATTCCCAGCCGCAGGCAGATGGCGAAGGCGTTGGAACGGCCCGGCACGCCGATGAGCAGCCGGTAAGTGGGCCGCAGGGTGGCCACGTCGAACTCGCAGCAGGCGTTTTCCACGCCCTCTGTCTGCAGGGCGTAGGCTTTCAGCTCTGCATAGTGGGTGGTGGCGGCAACCCGCGCCCCCTTCCGGCGCAGGGCTTCCAGAATGGAGGTGGCCAGGGCCGCGCCCTCTACCGGGTCGGTGCCCGCGCCCAGCTCGTCCAGCAGCACCAGGCTGTGGGAATCCGTCTCCTCCAAAATGCGGATGATATTCGTCATGTGGGCGGAGAAGGTAGAGAGGGACTGTTCTATGCTCTGCTCGTCGCCAATGTCGGCCAGCACCTTGTGGAACACAGAAACCCGGCTCTCCTCCGCCGCTGGGATGAGCAGGCCGCACATGGCCATAAGGCACAGAAGGCCCACCGTCTTCAGCGACACGGTTTTGCCGCCGGTGTTCGGGCCGGTGATAACCAGGGTGTCGAAGGAAAGGCCCAGCTGAATGTCGGTGGGCACCACCTTTTCCTTGGCAATGAGAGGGTGGCGGGCCCGCTTCAGCTCAATTTTGCCCTCGTCGTTCACCAGCGGCAGGGTTGCTTTCATCTTATAGCCCAGGTTCGCCTTGGCAAAAATCAGGTTCAGCTGCACCGCCGCCTCATAGCTGCTCACAATGCTGGAGGCAAAGCCCCCTGTCTCTGCCGAAAGCTCGGCCAGAATGCGCTCAATCTCCGCCTGCTCCTTGGAGAGAAGGACGCGGATCTCGTTGTTGGCCTCTACCACCGCCATAGGCTCCACAAACACAGTGGCCCCGCTGGAGGAGGTGTCGTGCACCAGGCCCGGCACGTCGCCGCGGCACTCTGCCTTCACCGGCACCACAAAGCGGCCGGAACGCATGGTGACAATGGGATCCTGCAAAAATTTCTGGTACACGGGGGAGCGGATCATCTTGTCCAGCTGCTCCCGGGCCCGGGCCGAGGCGGCGCGGATCTTCCGGCGGATGGAAGCCAGCTCCGGCGAAGCCTCGCTGGCCATCTCCTCCTCTGAGACGATGGAGGTGTTGATCCTGTCCTCCAGGTATTTGTTGGGCATGAGGGAGTCAAACCGCCAATCCAGAACGGTTTTCACCCCCTCGCTGCGGGCGCGCCATTCCACAATGCCCCGCAGGGTGCGCAGCATAGAAGCAACGTGCAGAAGCTCGCCCATGGTGAGCAGGCCCCCCGCCTCTGCCCTGCGCAGGGAAGAGGTCATGTTCCGCAGCCCGCCGAAGGAGGGCGAACCGAAGCGGGCCATGAGGGTGTAGGCCTCGTTGGTGTCTGCCAGGCGGCGCTGCGCCTCTTTCAGCGTCGTGCTGGGTTCCAGGCTTCTGGCAAGCTCAGCCGCATCCTCGCAGGCAGCCTGCTCTGCCAGAAGGTTCAAAATTTTATCCAGCTCCAGGGCATGGATATTCCGTTTCATCATTTCGTCCATTGTAATTCTCCCAAAACCGGGCGAAGCCGTACCGGTTACTATTATGTATGCTCCAGCCCGTGAAAAAAGTCCAGTGTTTGAAAGCCCCGTTCCAGCGTACACAGGGTATAGCGCTCGCTGGCGGCGGCCAGGGCCTTCTGCCCCGCCTCGGGCAGGGTGAAGGAAAACAGCCGTTCAAAGTCGGCGTATATGGTGTGGCGCAGCGCCGTCAGAACGCCCCGGCCCAGCGGCATGGGCGCGCCGCCCCGGCCCGCCCCGCAGGCAGGGCAGGCAAGGCGGCCCTCCCGGGGGTAAAACAGCATGGGGTCGGCCTCGTAGCAGCCGCAGCCCTGGCAGGCCACCAGGTCGGGCATATAGCCGGCCAGGGCCAGCATGCGCATCTCCACCACAGGCTTCAGCAAAAACAGGGGCTTTTCCCCCTTGCACAAAAAATGGAAGGCGTTCAGCAGAAGGCGCAAAAAATCCCCCGCCGGCGCTTCCTGCGGGGCCAGCGAACGGGCCAGCTCGCAAAAATACTGGGCCAGAGCCAGCCGTTCAATATCCTTCCGCAAATCAAAAAACAACTCGATGGGCCTGGCGTCGTCGATGATGTATTTTTCCCGCCCCTTGTAAACGGTAAGGCGGGAATAACAGAAAAGCTGCGTGGCGGAAACCTTCGAGTTCCCCGACTTTTTCGCCTGCCGGGCGAAGGCCCTCACCACGCCCTCTTCACGGGTGAGGGCCGTCACCAGGCGGTCGCTCTCGCCCACGCTCTTTTCCCCTATAATAAGGCCGTCCGTTTCCAGCTGCATCCAAAACCTCCCGGGCCTGCTCTGCCTTCCCGGCAGGCAGCGCCCTGCACTCTGCATACCGCAGGTAATCGCCCACGCACCCTGTTTGGGCAAACCTGGCCCAAGCCGTAAGCTCGTCCATTTCTTCCGCCCCCTTCCGCCGGTTCCTTACTCAGTATTCGCCGGAACCGCCGGGCTATGTGAGGGAATTTTTAGAACCGGCGCCAGGGCGCTGGAAAAAGCGGGCCGGCACAGCGCCCGCCAAAATCGTTACAGATCAAAATCCGTCTTGTCATAGCCAAGGCTGCGCAGAACCGCTTCCCGGTTGCGCCAATCCTCCTTGACCTTTACCCACAGCTTCAGGTTGACCCGGCAGCCGAAGAATTTTTCCATGTCGGCCCTGGCGTAGGTGCCGATTTTCTTCAGCATGGCGCCGCCTTTTCCAATGATGATCCCCTTGTGGGTGTCCTTTTCGCAGTAAATCACCGCGTCAATGTCGGTAACGCCGCTGCCGTCCTCCCGCTCCCGCATGCGCTCCACCGCCACGGCGGCCCCGTGGGGGATCTCCTTGTCCAGCAGGCGAAGCAGCTTTTCCCGGACAATCTCCCCCGCCAGCACCCGTTCCGGCTGGTCGGTGAGAGTGTCGTCTGCAAAGAAATGGCCCCCCGGCTGGCAGAGCCGCTTCAGCTCAGGCAGAAGGTCGCTTTTCACGCCGCTGCCGTCCTGCGCGGAAACAGGCACCACGGCGGTGAAGGGGAACAGGCCGTTCCACTGGGCGATCTGCCCCATAAGGGCGCTTTTGTCCGGAAGCGTGTCAATTTTATTGATGGCCAGCACCACGGGCAGCTCCTGGGCGCGGCACCGCTGCAGCAGGTCTTGATCCGCGGCGGAAACAGGGGCGCCCGCCTCTGTCACCAGCAGGCAGGCGTCCACGCCCGAGACGGATTCCGCCACCGAGCGCACCATATACTCCCCCAGCCGGTTCCGGGGCTTGTGCAGGCCCGGGGTGTCAAGAAACACAAGCTGGCACTCCCCCTCGGTCAGCACGCCCATAATGCGGGTGCGGGTGGTCTGAGGCTTGCTGCTCACAATGGCAACCTTCTGCCCCAGCATCCGGTTCAGCAGGGAGGATTTCCCCACGTTGGGCCGCCCCACAATTGCCAGGAAGGCAGAGCGATCCCCGCTGTTCTGTTCCAAATATCTTACATGCTCTTCTGCCAAGCTTTACCCTCTTTTCTCATAGTTCCTCTGCTTTTTCTCTTTCCGGCCGGGCAGGGCGACGAAGCAGGCCGCCGCGGGCAGCGTACACAGAAAAGCCGCCAGCCGCAGGGGCTCTTCCCAAAACCAGGCCCACAGGGCCGCCAGCTTGTCCGGCCGCCAAAAAAGGCACAGGCCCACGCAGGCGGCGGCCAGCGCGCACACCAGCACGCCGCCCGCCGCCAGATCCTTCACACAGCCAATCTGCTTTGCATACCCGGGGGAGACAAAGTCGCACAATTCTTCCGCCGCCGTGTTAAACAATTCCGCCGCCAGCACCGCCCCAATGGTGAGGAACAGAAGCCCCTGTTCCCCCCGGCTGAAGCCGAAAAAGGGGGAGAAAAACAGCACATAGGCCGCCGCCGACAGGTGGATGCGCATATTCCTTTCCCGTTTCAGGCAGCGCCACACCCCTTTGGCCGCGCAGGCGGCGCTTTTGCGGAACGGCACGCTCATTCGTCCTTGGTCAGCACATAGCTGCTGGTGCTGGGAAGCCCCAGCTGCGACATGACCAGCTCTTCCTTCTCGCGCATGTGAACCCGCTCCAGGCCGGATTTCTCGTGGTCGTAACCCAGCAGGTGCAGCATGGAGTGGGCCGTCAGGTAGCCCACCTCCCGTTCCAGGCTGTGGCCGTAGCGCTTGGCCTGCTCCACGGCCTTTTCCATGGAAATTACAATATCGCCCAGGATTTTGGCCCCGGTGTCATGGTTCACGTCATACTGGCCGTTTTCGCCCATGGGGAACGACAGTACGTCGGTAGGCATGTCCTTCTGCCGGTACTGGCGGTTCAGCTCCTGAATCTGCTCGTTATTCACAAAGGTAACGCTGATCTCAGCCGGGCCCTGGAAATTTTCCAGCCGAAGCACGGCGTTGCAGCAGCGGCGTACCAGCATACGCAGCCCGGTGGGGATTTTTACGGTTTTCTGTTGGTTCTCGATGACTACTCTGATTTTTTCCATGATGGCGTCCTCCGTTCGTACTCTGCCTATATTTGAAAAGGTGCGGTTCCACACACCTAAATTCAGCGTCTTTCCTCCATTTTTTCATACGCCTTGATAATGTCCTGCACCAGGCGGTGGCGCACCACGTCGCGCCCGTCAAAGCGCACCTGGGCGATGTCGTCAATGTCCCGCAGAATGCGCATGATGTCCTTCAGGCCGGAGCGGCGGCCGTCCGGCAGGTCAATTTGGGTAATGTCGCCGGTGATTACCATTTTCGAGCCGAAGCCCAGGCGGGTGAGGAACATCTTCATCTGCTCCTGGGTGGTGTTCTGGGCCTCGTCCAGAATAATAAAGCTGTCGTCAAGGGTACGGCCCCGCATATAGGCCAGGGGGGCCACCTCAATGTTGCCCCGCTCCACATACTTCTGGTACGTCTCGGCCCCCAGCATGTCGAACAGCGCGTCGTACAGGGGGCGCAGGTACGGGTCTACCTTCTGCTGCAGATCACCGGGCAGAAAGCCCAGCTTTTCCCCCGCTTCCACGGCCGGGCGGGTCAAAATGATGCGGTTTACCTCCTGGGCGCGGAAGGCGGTTACCGCCAGCGCCACCGCCAGGTAGGTTTTTCCGGTGCCCGCCGGCCCCACCCCAATGGTGATGGTATGGCTCTTAATGGCGTTGCAGTATTTTTTCTGCCCCAGGGTTTTGGGCTTTACCGGCTTGCCCTTGCTGGTAATGCAGATGCAGTCCCCCGCCAGGGCCTCCAGCTTCTGCTCGCTGCCCTCCCCCACCAGGGAGATGCAGTAGCGGATATTCTGCTCGGTGAGGGCTTCCCCCCGGTTGATAAGCCCCAAAAGGCTTTCAATGGCGCGCACCGCCAGCGCCACCTTCTCCGGCTCGCCGGAAACCTTGATTTCAGAGTCGCGGCTTACAATGGAAACGTTGTACTCAGAACACAGCAGCCTGACGTTTTCATCCAGGCTGCCGAACAGGGCGGCGGCCTGCTCCATTCTGTCTATATTGATCCTTTGCTCAAACAATCCTGATCTCTCCTAAAAATCCAAAAAGCTATCCAAAAAACCGGCCGGGAATTGTGTATTTCTCCATCTCCAAACGCACCGGCGGATTATTGTATAGTGTTCACATAAAATTAACAAATTATTATTCAATTTGATTATTTTGATTATAGCACATTTTTCTCCGTTCGTCACCTGATTTCGCGCTAAAAATATAATAAATTACAGGCCGCGAATTTGGTCAATTTACAAGGATTTCGGTTTCCAGCGCAATATCCTCCTCACATTTTGCGTTGACGGTATAATACAGGACTCCGCCGGATTCCTCAAAAAGCTCCTCCTGCTCCAACACCTTCAGCCCCTTGCACTGCTTTTTTTGTTCCTCCACCAGTTCTCTGGCCTTGGCCAGGGCTTCTTCCGGGGTGAGGATCTCCTCCTGCTGGGAAATCTCCCCATACTGTTCCTCCAAAAGGGAAATGGGCAGCACGGTGCCGTTTACCCGCAGGCGGGTGTTCACGGCGGTTTTCTCCCAGCCGCTGCCCGGCGCGCCCGTCAGGGTGAGGGGGATGCGCAGGCCGAAAAACTGAAGGCTGCGGCGGGTCAGGGTGCGGCCTGTGGGGACAGGCACCGTCTTTGCCATGGGGACGGCGGCGGAAAACTGCCGCTGGGTGCTGGCAATGGCCCGGCCTGCGGCGTGTTTGAGCGTCACCCCGCCGTAAGAGTCCTCCACCACGCCGCTGATGAGCAGCTGCCCCTGGGTGACGGCGTCGCCGTCGTTCACCTGAGCGGTGCCGGCGTACACCTCCAGCCGGAGGATCTGCCCGGAAAAGGCGGCTTTCACATTCCCCGGCTGCTTCCACAGCGCCACGTCGGGCTTTTCTACCCCTTCTGCCAGGCTGACCCGCACCACGCTGCCCGGGGTATTTACCGTAAGCCAGGAAACATGAGGAAATTTCAGCATAAGCTGCTGCTGAAGCTGGTGGGGGTCCAAGTCCTTTTTCCAGGCGCCCGGCACCAGGCCAAGCTCTTCACACGCCTCCTGAAACTGGGCGGGCGTGATGGTTTCCAGCCCTTCCGCCTGGATGCACCACACCTGCTGGGAAAGGACCCCCAGAATGGCGGCGGCCAGAACCGCGCCCGCCACAAGGCCTTTCCGCCTTCGCAGCCAATAGGTCTGGAAGGGGAGCCCCCGCTTTTCTACCACCCGCAGCCTGCAGTGGGCGCGGCGGGCGCAGGGCAGCAGGCTGCGGTACTGCCCCGCCCGCACCCATGCGCCGGGGGTTTCCCCGGATTCCATGCCCCACAGCGCCACGGCGCTTCTGGCGCATTGATTGAAAAAACGTTCCGGCGATCCCTCTACCCGGAACCGGACAGAGCCCCAAAGCCAACGCATCCATTGAAAAAACAACTCTCTCTGCACCTCCCAAACGCCTCCGGTGAGGACTTCGCGCGCCTCCGGCGGGGACTTCACGCACCGGCCGCGCGCTGTGTGTTTCGCCCTGGGAAAAGCCGTGCTGCGCGAAGGGTTCTTTTGCGGGGACGCTACCCCGCAAAAGAATGCTTCGGCGCGTGGCGCGGCAAACCGCGCCACACTGCCCGCCTGTTTTTATCACGGTTCTGTACGGCTCCTTGGCTGCTCCGCGAGGCCTGCACGCTGTGTGTTTCGCCCTGGGAAAAGCAGTGCTGCGCGAAGGGTTCTTTTGCGGGGACGCTACCCCGCAAAAGAATGCTTCAGCGCGTGGCGCGGCAAACCGCGCCATACTGCCCGCCTGTTTTTGCCACGGTTCGGTCCGCGATGCAGCCCTTCTGCGGTTGTTACACCATAAATTCCATTCCCAGAAGGAAGCCCTCCACCACCAGGGAATCCGCCGTCATGCAGCGGATCCGCAGGCCGCGGCCGGTAAAGCGCACCACCAGCCGGCCGGCCCGCACCCGCACCACGTCGTCGTCATATTCCAAAATCCCCTGGCAGCCCTCCACCACGGCTTCCCGGTTGCCCAAAAGCTCGATGTGCGGGCCGCCCACGGCATGCTCTAAAAAAGAGAGGCCGCCCCGGGGCTTTCCCTGTTTTTTCTCTTCCAACTGCATCACGCTCCCTTCCCTTGAAATTTCCCCTTTCATCCTTATGCCCCGCGCCAGTTATGTATGCGGGCGGACTGGCATATAGTGAAAGGGAAAAGGCTTTGGAAGGGGCGGAGTAAAATGGAGCGGAAACGAAACGTACAGGCCGGATTTTGGCGGCAGGCGGTTCTGCTGGCGGTTTCTCTGGGGGCGGGTCTGGCCCTTTCCCTTTGGCCGGAGGAAGCGGCCGCCGGGGCCGCCGGGGGGATTGAGGTATGCCTTTCCGTACTGGTTCCCTCCCTGTTTCCCTTTATGGTGCTGGGGGTGTTCCTAGTGCGGTCGGGGGCTGCCGCCCTGCTGGGCCGCGTTCTGGAGCGCCCCGCCCGGTTCCTCTTCCGGCTGCCCGGCGCCTGCGCCCCGGTGATCCTCATGGGAATGGTGGGCGGGTACCCGGTGGGGGCCAGGGGGACCATGGCGCTGCTGGCCGCCGGAGAAATCAGCGAGGAGGAAGCCCGCCGCATGCTGTGCTTCTGTGTAAACGCGGGCCCGGCCTTTGTTCTCAGCGCTGTGGGGGCGGGCTTTCTGCACAGCCCCCAGGCCGGGGGGATCCTGCTGGCTGCCCAGCTTTCCTCCGGCCTGCTGCTGGGGGTGCTGTGCCGCTGGGGCGGAAAGCCGTCTCCCCCTGCCCGGCGGCCCGCGCGGAAGCCCGCCCCCTCTGCCGGGGAAGCGCTGGTTCTCTCTGTCTCGGACGCGTGCCGTTCCATGGTGATCATGTGCTGCTTTGTGGTGCTGTTTGCGGTTCTGCTATCGTTCGCCGGGCTGTTCCTGCCCCAGGGCTGGGCGCTGACCCTTCTCTCTGCCCTGCTGGAGGTAACGGGCGGCTGCCGGGACCTGGCAGCCGTCGGGGCGCCCCTGTGGATGGCGGCGGCTGCCCTGGGCTGGGGCGGGCTTTGCGTTCAGCTTCAAATATTTTCATCTCTGGGCAGGCTGCGCCTTTCCTTCCTGCGCTTCGCCCTGTTCCGCCTGCTGCACGGGGTGCTGGCGGCCCTCGCCGCCTTTCTTCTGTGCCTGGCCTTCCCGCCCCCGGCGCAGGAGGTCTTTGCCAACACCGCCGAACCCCTTGCCCCGGCGCTGGCTTCCACCCCCTGGGCGGCGGCGGCCCTGCTGCTGAGCTGCGCCGTGTTTCTTCTCTCTGCCCGCCGCCCCTCTCAGGGCTTTACTTGCAAAAGAAAGAAAATCTGATACAATAGAGAAGAAGCAGAATCCGCGCAGGCCCCAGGCGTTACGGCGGCGCGCATCCTCCAGAGAGAAGGAGAACGAAACATGGGAATTCAGATATTCGGAAAGAGCAAATGCTTTGATACGAAGAAAGCGGAACGGTATTTCAAGGAACGGGGGATCCCCTTCCAGTCCATTGATCTGCCCCGCTACGGCATGGGCAAGCGGGAGCTGGCCTCTGTCAAGGCGGCGGTAGGCGGGCTGGAACCGCTCATCGACCCGAAGGCCAAGGGGGATCAGGCCCTTCTTCTGCGGTATCTGGCCTCTGAGGAGGAAAAGGAGCAGAAGCTTCTGGAAAATCCCGCCCTGTTCCGCACCCCCATTGTGCGCTGCGGCCCAAAAGCCACTGTGGGCTACTGCCCGGAAATCTGGGAGACCTGGCCTCACCGGTAGCTGGCAGGTAAACTTCTTCACCTAGAAAAAATCGGAACAGCTGAGACAAAGAAAACCGTAAATACAGGAGGACAATGGCAATGGTACAGTTTCTTTATTACCCCAAATGCGGCACCTGCCGCAAGGCGGAGCAATGGCTGAAGGCGAACGGCGTGGCCTATCAGGGCCGCCTGATTGCGGAGCAGAACCCCACTCTGGAGGAGCTTCGCGCCTGGCACGCCAAAAGCGGGCTGCCGCTGAAAAAGTTTTTCAACACCAGCGGCATGCTGTACAAATCCATGGGGCTGAAGGACAAGCTTCCCGCCATGAGCGAGGAAGAACAGCTGGCCCTGCTGGCCACCGACGGCATGCTGGTGAAGCGGCCCCTGGTGATCGGTGAAGATTTTGTATTGGTGGGCTTCCGCCCGGAGGAATGGGAGCGCCTGAAGCCCTGAATATCATTCCCAGAATGCACAATTCCCCCTTCCGCCGAATAGGATACGGCTGGAAGGGGGAATTTTCATGTATGAAGCCCACTGGGCCCTGTTCGCGGCCCTGCTGCTTGCCCTGGCCTCGTCGGTGGACGCCTTTGCCGCCAGCTTTGCCTACGGCACGGGAAGGATTCGCATCCCCGCCGCTTCCCTGCTGGCGGTGAGCGCCATCTGCGGCGCTACCCTGGCCCTGTCGGTTCTTTTGGGCAGGCTGGCCGGGCCTCTTCTGCCGGAACCGGCCACAAGGTTTCTCAGCTTTGCCCTGCTGCTTTGCCTGGGCCTGTGCAAGCTGTTCGACAGCTCGGTCAAGCGGTGCATCCGGGCCCGCCGCCGGGAATTCCGGTTTTCGGCGGGGAAGCTGAATTTTATCCTGCAGGTATACGCCGACCCGGAGGAAGCCGACCAGGACTGCTCCCGGGTGCTTTCCCCCCGGGAAGCCGCGTCCCTGGCGGCCGCCCTCTCTCTGGACGGTCTCGCCGCCGGGTTTGGCTCTGGCCTGGGCCAGGGAAGCACCTGGCTCGCCCTCCCTCTGGCTTTCGCCGCCACCGCCCTGGCTATGGCCCTCGGCTGCCGTCTGGGCCGCCGCGTGGCGGAACGTTCCCAGCGGGATCTTTCCTGGCTGGGCGGCGCTCTCCTTCTTCTTCTTGCCTTCGTCCACCTGCGGTGAGCAGATCGCGCGCTGACCGCCTCCCGCGGCCTTGGAAAAGCGGGGGGAACGCAGCCTGCCGGCCCTCGCTGCGGCCGCAGCGAGGAAGGATTCCTGGCTTTACCTACGGGCTAGTGAGAGGCGAGAAGCCAGTCAATTTCCAGCAGGGTGGGGGCAAGAGGCATGTCGGGGTGAACGGCTTCGCCGTGGAAGTCGCTGCCGCCGGTGACGTGCAGGCCGTACCGGGCGGCCAGCCCCAGGTACTGCTCGGTCATTTCAGGGGTGTGCCGGGGGTAATAGCACTCTATCCCGTCCAGCCCGGCGTCCTTCAGCCGGGCCACGGCGCGCTCCAGCTCTTGGGGAGGAAGGCCCAGCTGGTAGGGGTGCGCCAGCACCGCCTTCCCGCCGGATTGGTGGATCACATCGATGCACTCCTCCGCCCCGGCCTTCCAGCGCTCAATCCGCTGGTATTCGTCTGTGTCCAGGTAGCGGGCGAAGGCCTCTTCTGTGGTGGAAACGTACCCATGGCGCAGCATGACCCGGGCGAAGTGGGGCCGGGCCACCACGCCGCCCGCGGCCAGCTCTTCCACCTCTTCCAGGGGGATTTCCACCCCCTTTTCCTTCAAAAAGGCAAGGATGCGGTACTTCCGCTCTTCCCGGCTTTGGCGCAGCTTGCCGCACAGGGCTTCCATAGGTGGGCACCCGGCCCGCAGGTTCAGGCCCAAAATGTGCAGGTGCCGGTTTTCCTTCGCCCCAAGCTCTACGCCCCGCAGGACGGTGAGCCCCTGCTCCCGCCCGGCCTGGGCGGCTTCCTCCACCCCGCCGATGGTGTCGTGGTCGGTGACGGCAAGCACCGCAATGCCCGCCCGCTTTGCCATGGCCGCCGCCTGGGCGGGCCGGTACTGGCCGTCTGACGCGGTGGTGTGGGTGTGAAGGTCGCATGGTTGTTTCATGGGGAGACGCCTCCTAGCTGCTGCTAAATTTTTTCAGCCGCCACGCGTATGACGGGCGGATCGTCGTTTCCATAGGGGGCAAAGCCGGTTTTTTCCTCTGTATACGTAACCCGGAACCCGAAAAAGAGAAGCTCCTCGGTCAGTTCCTCCATCACCAGGAAACGGCGGTAATGGTTGTCGTAGAAAAAGGCATTCCGCTCCAGGGCTTCTCCCTTTCCGTACAGGGGGTCGTGGATCCCCCGTACCTCAATCAGGAATTTTCCGCCCGGCTTCAGCACCGTATGAACATTCCGCAAAAGCACTCGTTCCTGGTTTTGGCTGATGGCGTGAATGGTGAAACGGCTGTAAGCATAATCAAATTCTTCCGAGCCAAACTCCTGAAGATTCACAAAATCCCCGCACAGGAAGCGGGCGTTCTCCGCCCCCCGCCGGTTCAGCTCGTCAATGGCGGAACGGGAAAGGTCGATGGCCGTCACCTGCAGGCCAAGGCCCGCAAAGAACAGCGCGTCGCGCCCGTTTCCGCACCCCAGCTCCAGCAGGGATTTCCCCTTTTCCATGAGGGTGGCCGCATAGCGGGCAAAGGGCGAAGGCTCGGTGGGGCAGATCTTATTTTTATAGTATTGATCCCAATAGGCCCGGTTGTCAATGGGATTTTGCACAATGCTGGGGTACAGGGCCTTTTCCAGGGACTCCACCAGCTGCAGGGGCGTTTTTTCCCCGTCGTTTTCCACCACAAGGTCTGGGTGCTGCGGCTCGTCAAAGGGCAGGTCCACCCCCACCACGTTTTTCCCCGCTGTGTACAGGCCTTTCTGGTTGCGGGCAAGCAGGGTTTCTTTTTTTACCTTGATATAAATCTCTTTGTAATTCTCAATATGCTCCCGGTTCCATTCCCGCACAGAATGAAACATGGCAATGCTGCAGCACACCACGTCAATCCCCTGGCCTGCCAGGAAGCGGCACACCCGGAAAATGCGCCCCGCCCACTGCAGGCGCGCCTCTTGGGTGTAGCCCGCGTCCTCGCCGAACACAGGGCGAATCTCATCCCCGTCCAAATACACCACATTGGGCTTTGTCTTTTTCAGCCGCTGGTAAAACAGCCCGCCCAGGGTGGTTTTCCCGGCCCCGGAAAGGCCGGTGAAAAAGTACACGGTTCCTTTTTGCTCCATCATGCTATTCTCCTTCGTTCAGCGGTAAAGGGGCTGTTCCAGCAGGGCCGGGTCCAGCGGCAAGGGCTTCATCATGCGCAGGGGCTGGCCGTCCTGGTTAATGAAATACAGGTTTTTCAGCAGAACTTCCATAATGCGCAGCCGGTTCTCCCGGCAGCGCTCCGCCTGTTTTTCTCCCTCCCGCCGGCCAATCTCCGCCGCTTCCTCCTCCGGCACGCCCTTTTTCAAAAAGCCTTGCCGCACAGCTTCGGCGGTGCTTTGGGCAATGAAGCCGTCCAAATGGCGAATGCCGTCCAGCTTTTCCTTCACCCAGTCCAAATCTACCGGCTCCCCCTTGTAGTAGTGGAAGTCGTAGCCGTAGGCCTCGTACACATCCCGCAGAAAATATTCCAGCAAGGCCCGGTCGGCATCGTCCACAAAATCGTCGTAGGTGCGGTAAATGGCCGCCGGGTCGAAGCCCCGGTCGTTCCCCTTCAGGGATTCCGGGTTCAGGCCGGTGCGGCCCGAGCAGTAGGTCATGCTTTCGGTGTAGGGAAGGTCCAGAAACTCTGCCAGGGCGGTGAAGGTGGCCTTGGGGTTCAACTTTCCGTCCTCAAAGCGGACAAGGACGCTGTCCCGGTACAGCCTGTCCCGCTCGTCCACCAGGAAGCTGCGGTTCAGCAGGCGATCTGAAAAATTGTCGCTGACAGTGAGAGGCTTTTCCGAGTTTTCCACCTGTCGCAGCATGAACCGCACAGTGGCCCCGTAGCTGGTGGTGGGACGGCGGAGGGGGGTGAAGGTTTTAATGTACTTGAACTGGCGGAAAATGGGGGAAGACCGGATTTCGTCGTACTGGGGAGAGGTGAGCACCGCCGCCTTCTCTCTTTCATCCGTATGGAGTCTGTACAGCATATTTTCAAAGTGGGGCTGGAAGAGCAGGGCGGGCGCGATGCGGGCCGCCGGATCCAGCCAACCACTGGTGATTTTTTCGCTGAGGAAATACGCCACCAGCACGTCCTTTTCCGTGGGGTGCTTCAGCTGGGCCAGCTCCCGCTGCAGGGCGGTGTCCAGCCTCCGTTCCTGCAGCCGCCCCCGGCGCAGTTCTTTCACAACTTTCGTGATGTTTTCCAGCATTACGGATTCAAGCGCCAGCAGATTGGGATGCCCGTATAAAATCTCGTTAAAGAAGTCCCCGCCGTTGTGGTTGAACAGGTCCAGTAAAAACGGACAATAGACAAAGTACCCCC
>DVMK01000098.1 GCA_018715025.1 Candidatus Caccousia avistercoris | reverse complement strand
GTTCCTGTAAGGGGGCCGGCGTTTAGTGACCCTAAGGGCAGACAAGCATTGTGCCGCGGCAAAGCCGCGTCACGCGTCGAACGACATATTTACGGGGTAGCGTCCCCGTAAATCTATCGTTCACGCCGCCCTACTTTTCCCTGAGAGGTCAGCCCCCTGTTGCCCACCAGCTACCGGTGTGCCGTACCCCCAAAAACGCAGAGAAACTTTCGCAATCCTAAGATTGCGAGTGTTCCTGTAAAGGGGCCGGCGTTTCGTGACCCTAAGGGCACAAGCCGGCCAAGCGCTGAGGGAAAAGTGAGCGGCGAGGGAGAGGCAGGACAGCCCCAGGGGTCGAGGGGGCGGGGGCCCCCCGCGAATCTTTGCATACTTTCTTTTCGTCAAGAAAGTATGGCCCGCCGCGGCGAGCGGCAGAGTAAAAACTAGATGAAATTATAATCAGGTGCGATAACAGAAAAAGCGGAGCGAAAAGAGCGCAGCCCCGCGGGAAACTCTTCCTCCGTGGGGCTGCGCTCTTGTTCTATTTTCTCAAAACCCCAGGGCGCTCAGCCGCCCACGCCAGAGACAGAGAGGGTGCTGGAACCGGAGGGAGTGCGGGACACGCAGATCTGGTTCACAATGCGGGATTTCAGCTCGCTCACATGGGAAATGATGCCCACCATGCGGCCCGCGCCCTGTACCTGCCCCAAAGCCCGCATGGCGGTGTCCAGGGTTTCCTGATCCAGGCTGCCGAAGCCCTCGTCGATGAAGATGGAGTCCAGGCGGACGCTGCCGGAGCTGCCCTGCACCACGCTGGAAAGGCCGAAGGCCAGGGAGAGGGAGGCCAGGAACAGCTCGCCGCCGGAAAGGGTTTCCACCGCGCGGGCGCCGCCGCTCTGGCCGTCCAGCACCTCCAGATCCAGCCCGGCCAGGGCGTTGCCCCCGGAGGGGCCCCGCACCCGGCGAAGGGCGTACCGGTTGCTGCTGAACTGGGCGAAAAACAGGTTGGCGCTGGAGAGCACGTCGTCCAGCATAACGCCCAGCACAAACTGCTGCAGCGGGATTTTTCTGGGATTCCGCCCGGAGAGAAGGGCGGCCAGCCGTTCGGTGCGGGCGTACTCCTCCCCGGCCCTGGCGGCTTTCTGCTCCAGGGCGGCCAGCAGGGCCAGGGATTTTTCGCCGCTTTCCAGCCGCTGGGCCAGAACGCCGGCCCGGCGCACCGCTTCCTCCCGCTTCCGGCGGGCTTCCTCCAGGCCGGCCCGGGCCTGCTGCAGGGCGGGGCGCTCCCTTCCGGCCAGCTCCTTTTCCGCCTCCCGCAGCTGGCTGCGGCAGGCTTCCAGGGCGGCCCGGTACTCCTCCTGCTCCTGCTCCAGGGCGGCCAGCTTTTCCTCGCTCAACAGCAGCTCTTCCAGGGGGACGCGGGCTTCCTGCGGGGAGAGGCTGGCCAGGAACCCTGCCCTGGCCTCCTCCTTCTCTCGGCCGGTGCGGGCCAGGGTCTCTGCCGCGCTTTGCAGGGCGGCCTGCCCGGCCTGCTGCCGCGCTTTGGCCTCCGCCTGTTCCCGGCGGCAGGCTTCCAGCGCGGCTTCCGCGCTCTTCTGCTCTGCCCGGCGCTGTTCCAGCCGCTGCTCGGCGGCGGCCTGCTTGGCGGCGGCCTGGCGGGCGGCCTCCAGCTTTTCTTGGGCCTGCCGCAGGGCGGGGCTGGGGGCGGCGGGTCTGGGGTGGTGGACAGAACCGCACACCGGGCAGGGCTGGCCCTCCTGCATCCCGGCGGCCAGGGCCCCCGCCGCATTCTGGCGGGTGAGCGCCTGCACCTGGGCGGTGAGGGGGGCCAGCTGCTGGGCGGCCTGCCGCAGCCCGCGAATGTATTCCTCGCCCTTGGCGCACCGCTGGGCGGCCTGTTCCCGCTCCTGGTTCCGCTTCACCTCCTGCCGGGCCAGCTGCTCCAGGGCGGCCCGCCCGGCGGCCTGCTCCTTTTCCAGCGCCTGCCTGCGGGCAGCCTGCTCCTTTTCCAGCGCCTGCAGGGAACGGTAGTGGGGGGCGAAGGCCGCGGCCTTCCGGCACAGGGCCAGCCGTTCCCGCTTGGCCAAAAGCTCCGGCTCGCGCCCCCGCAGCCGCTGTTCCCGGGCGGCCAGCTCTTCCCGGCGGCGGAACTGCTTTTCCAGAAGCTCCGCCTGGTTCCAGGCCTGGGTCGCCTTCTGGAAGGCCGCTTCCAGGCGGGCCGCCTCCTGGGCCAGGGCTTTCTGCTCTTCCCCGTACTGGTTCAGCTTTTCCGTCAGCTGTTCCGGGGTTTCCGCCTCTTCCCGTGAGAGAAGGGAGGCCCGTTCCGCCGTCAGGCGGTCCGCCTCGCCCTTCCGCCGGGCGGCCATCTCCTTCAGGCGGCGGGCGGCCCGCTCCCACCGGGCGGCGCCGAACAGGGTCTGGAACATGGCCGCCTTTTCCCTGGAGCTTGCCAGCAGCAGGCGCAGGAAATCCCCCTGGGGCAGCACCACCACCTGGGAAAACTGCTCGCAGGTCAGGCCCAGCAGCTCCTCCGCCTTTTCCCGCACGCGGCTTTCCGCACCGGCGGCGAGAAGCTCCCATTCCCCGCCTGCGCGCCGCCAGCAGGCGTGCTCTTCCCGGGTCTTTCGCTCCCCGGTGCCGCGGCCCTTATAATAGGATCGGCTGCGCCGGAACCGATACTGCTCTTTTCCCAGGGAGAAAACAAACTCCACAAAGGTTTCTTCGCTGTCCTCCGCCTGCATGTTCCTCATGCTGCCCCAGCTTCTGCGCCCGCCGGTGGAGCGGCAGTACAGGGCGAAGCACATGGCGTCCAGCAGGGTAGTTTTCCCGCCGCCGGTAGATCCGGTAATGAGAAAGAGGGGGCTTTCCCCCAGCAGGGTGAAATCCACCTCTGTCCTTTCCCGGTACGAGCCAAAGGCCTGCAGGCAAAGATATTCCGCCTTCATTCCGCGTCCTCCTCTCCGTCCCGCAGGGCCTGCAGGAACAGCTCCCGGTCGCCCTCCTCCATTTCCCTGCCGCAGATCTGCTGCAGGAACTGCTCCAGCACCTGGGCGTCACCGGCGGCGCGGCGGTGCAGCTGCTCCCGCAGGGCGGCGCTGTCGCCGGAGCCCGCCCGGCTCAGCCACAGGCTGGAAATGCCCAGCAGGTTCGGCCAGTAGGGGCGCAGCCGGTCCATGGGCAGATAAACGGGGGAATCGTCCGTCAATTCGCAGAGAAGATAATCCTCACAGGGATTTTCCCTGGCCTGGGCCAGCACCTCCTCAAACAGGCCGGAAACCTGCCGCACGTCGTGCAGGGGAGGGAAGGCCTGGAAGGAAACCTGCGGTTCCCCCGCCCCAAGCTCCACCACCGTGACGCTTTTCGCCTGGCTTGCCTCGTCGAAGGAGTATTTCAGCGGGGAACCGGCGTACCGCCCCTTGGCCCCGGCCCGCTGGGGGGCGTGCAGATGCCCCAGGGCGGCGTAGTCGAAGGGGTCGAAGCAGGCGGGGGACACCTCGCCGGTGCCGCCCACGTACAGGGGGCTTTCTGAGGCGGAAACCGCACCCCCTGCCGCAAAGCAGTGGGCCGCCAGCAGGTTCACCCGCCCGGGCAGGGCCAGCCGGGCGGCCTCCCCCAGAAGGGCGGCGTAGGCCTGCTGGTAGGTGTGCAGGCTGCCGTCCCCCAGAAGCTCCCGCACCTGGGCGGGTTCGCAGTAGGGAAGCAGGAACAGCCGCAGGCCGCCCCCGGGCAGGTCCAGCTCTGCCGGGTGAAGCACATCCTCCGGCCGGGCGGCCAGGTACACGCCGCTGTTCCGCAGCAAAGCGGCCCCCACGGCCATGCGGTCGGGGCCGTCGTGGTTCCCGGCAATGGCCGCCAGGGGGATCCCCAGCCGGTTCATCTCTACCAGAAACTGGTCAAACAGGCGAAGGGCCTCTGCCGGGGCCACCGCCCGGTCGAAAATATCCCCGGCCAGCACCACCAGGTCCGGCCGGGTTTCCGCCACCCAGGGCAAAAACTGCCCCTTCACAAAATGCTCCTGGTCCGGCAGAAGGGAGCGCCCGTACAGGAACTTCCCCAGGTGCCAGTCCGCCGTATGTACAATCCTCATGCCCATCCCTCAGAAAATGCTGCCCGCGCCGGTCATGGTTTCCAGCAGGTCGGTGCGGAAGAGGGGATCGCCGGGGGTCAGGCTGTTCACCGCCACCCCGTGGGTGCCCACATGGCTGGTGGAGTGGACGAAGCGGCCGTCCCCCAGGTACATGGCCACATGGCCGGGGAAAAACAGCAGGTCGCCCTTTTTCGCCTGCTCTGCCGGGATGGCGTGCACCGGGAAGCCCTCCAGAATCTTGGCGTCCCGGTAAATGGAGACCCCGTTCAGGTAGTAGGCGGTAAAGCACAGGCCGCTGCAGTCGATGCCCCAGGGGGAGCGGCCGCCCCACCGGTACTGAACGCCCAGGTAGGCCAGGGCTGTTTTCGTCACATTTTCCCGGAAGGCTTCCTCGTCCTCAGGCACGCCGCCCACGGGAACCGGGGGAAGCAGGAACTTGCCGGGGGTGAAGCCCTGCCTGCCGTCCGGCAGGCGGACGCGCCGCCAGCCCTTTTCGTCCGGGCCCTGGTCCAGAGGCTCCACCAGGCAGCCCCGCACCAAGGTGGCCAGGCAGCGGCCCTGCACCCGAGCCTCCTCCAAAATATCCGCGCAGGACTGCCACACCAGCAGCTTGGGGGCTTCCTCCCACCGGCGCAGCAGGGCCGGGTCCTCCGTCAGCTCTTCCTGCCGCACCCAGCCCTCGTACCGGTAGCTGGTGCGGATGCGCCGCCAGCCCTCCTCCCGTTCCAGCACCTGGGCCGAAACGCCGCACAAGGCCTCGTCCTCCAGGGTGCCGGGGCGCGGCCCGGCGTACAGGGAGGCGATAGAAGCGGTAATCAGCGCGTTCATACGCCCATTCTCCTTTCCGGAGGGGCCTGCAGGCCCCGGCAGTGCTCTACCAGGGGCTTGGCCAGAAGGCCGATGGCCCGCTCCCCAAAATCATTGTTGGGAATCTCTGTCACAAAAAATCCGTAAAAACAATCGATATACCGGAAAAACAGGATTCCGGTGTCGTGGTTCAGATGATCCAGGCTGCCGGTTTTGTGGGCGGCGGCCACCGGCCCGCACACGTAGCGGAAAGCGTCTGTTTTCCACCGCTGGCGGAACAGCACCCCCATGGCCAGGCGGCACAGCTGCGGGGTGAGGATGCTGCGCCGGTACAGGGCCCCGAAGGCCCGCTCCATGTCGCGGGCGCTGGTGTAGTTGTTGCGCCCCGCCTGCACGGCCTGCCAGTCCAGCATTTTCCGCTGCAGCTCCGTCTCCTCCATGCCCAGCGTTTCCCGGGCGTAGCGGTTCACCGTGTCCATGCCCAGCAGGGAGATGAGGGCGTTGCTGGCGGTGTTGTCGCTGGTGATGATCATCCACTCCATCAGCTCCCCCAGGGCGTATTGCCCCACCCCCCGGTCAAACACCTTGGTGTCCTCCAGAATTTCTTCGGGCTTCAGGGGTATGCTGTCTGCCAGGGAAAGGCGGCCCAGGCGCACCTGCTCCAGCAGGGCCAGCATGACGACGGTTTTGATGGTGCTGGCGGAAACCACCCGCCGCCCCTCCTCCCGGGCCAGCAGGGTAACGCCGCCCCGCAGGTCCCGGGCCAGCAGGGACACCCTGCCCCCCGCCTGCAGAATGCGCTCTACCTCCTGCCGGATCTGCGCCTGCCAATCGTCCTGATGCATGAAAACTCCTCCTCTCACGGCAGCATGGTCAGGGTGCGGGCGGAAGCGTCCAGGCGGCAGCGGCCGCCCAGCTCCAGGCTCAGGGTGGGCAGGCAGTGGCCGCAGGCCAGCCCCATGAGCACCGGCTTCCCCAGGGGGGCCAGCAGCTCCCGGAAGATCTGTTCCAGGGTGAGGGAATCCTTCCCCTCGGGAACGCCGCACTTCTCCCAATGGCCCAGCACAATACCGGCGCAGTCCTGCAGCTTGCCCCCGTTCCGCAGGTGGGTCAGCATGCCGTCCACCCGGTAGGGGGCCTCGTCCACATCCTCCAGAAACAGGATTTTCCCCCGGGTGTCAATCTCCCAGGGGGTGCCCAGGGAGCTGGAAACCAGCGACAGGTTGCCGCCGGTGAGCTCCCCCTCCGCCGTGCCGGGCGCCAGCGTCTGCAGCGGGATGCCCGGCGGGTTTTCCAGCGGGGCCTGTTCCCCGAACAGCACCCCCCGCAGGGACGCCATGGTGAAACCGTCCAGCCCCTCGTACCACTCGGTAGAGGGCATGGGGGTGTGGTAGGTGCAGAAGCCGCACCGCTGGGTGAGGGCGGTGTGCAGCGCCGTCACGTCGCTGTACCCGGCGAAGAATTTGGGGGTGCGGGCAATCTCCTCCCAATGGACCTGATGCAGGAACCTTTGGGCCCCGTACCCGCCCCGGATGCACAGGATCCCCTGGATGGACGGGTCTGCGAAGGCCCGGTTCAGGTCTTGGGCGCGCAGGCTGTCCTCCCCGGCCAGGTAGCCATGGCGGGCCCGGCAGCTTTCGTACACCACCGGCTCCAGGCCCAGGGCGCGCACAGACTCCGCAGCCGGTTCCAGACGATCCTCCGGCACCGGGCCGGAGGGGGCGATGAGGGCTACCCTGGCCCCAGGGGACAATGGGGTTGGCCGTTTCATAGGCTTTCTTTCTCTCCTTTCCCCGGCAAAACGCAAATTTCCAGGGAATATCCCTGGAAATTTCAGATTTCAGATTGTAGATAAATCCCAGCATGGTGCGCAGAAGATCGCAGATTCGAGGCTTCGCCTTTGTCTGCTTACCCTTTTTGAAGCCGTTTCACGGCCATTTGCGGGGCTTTGGGTCTCCGCTCCCGCTCCGGTCGGCGCCTTGTTTGTGCGCCGCTGGCGCACGGCGCCCCCTGCGCCCCACCACCTTTTGAAAAAGGTGGACGAAAACTTTAACATTTACTTTTTACGGTCTTTCAACAAGCTGATGGGCTCTTACTCGCTGCGTCACACTCTTACGCCCGGGCCAGGATGGTGCGGTAGCGCTCCAGCTCGGGGGCGTTGGCGTAGATGAAGTGCCCCGGCTCAATCTCCGTCCACTGCGGTTTATCTTTGGTGTAGTCGTGGCGGGAAGGGTCGTACACCAGCAGGCGCTTCTGCTTTTCCGCCGCCGGGTCAGGCAGGGGAATGGCCGAGAGCAGCGCCTGGGTGTAGGGGTGCAGCGGGTGCTGGTACAAAAGCTCTGTGGGGGCCAGCTCTACCAGCTTCCCCTTGTGGATGACCGCGATCCGGTCGGTGATGAACCGCATGACGGAAAGGTCGTGGGCGATGAACAGGTAGGTGAGGCCCCGCTTTTCCTGCAGGGACGAAAGCAGGTTCAGCACCTGCGCCCGGATGGACACGTCCAGGGCGGAGATGGGCTCGTCCGCCACAATGAACTCCGGCTCCATAATGAGCGCCCGGGCAATGCCGATGCGCTGCCGCTGGCCGCCGGAAAATTCATGGGGGAACCGGCTGGCAAACTCTGGCAGAAGGCCCACGTCGGAAAGGGCCCCGGCCACCTTTTCCTGCCGTTCCCGCTCCGAAAGGCCGCGGCCGTACAGGCCCTCTGACACAATATAGTCCACCTTGGCCCGCTCGTTCAGCGAAGCCATGGGGTCCTGAAAAATCATTTGCAGCTTCCGGGTCACTTCCCTGTCCTTTTCCCGGGAAATACGGCCGCTGATCCGCTCCCCGTTGTAGAGGATTTCGCCCCCGGAAACCGGGTTGATGCGGATGATGGCCCGGCCGATGGTGGTCTTGCCGGAACCGGACTCGCCCACCAGGCCGAAGGTTTCCCCTTTATAGATGGAAAAACTGACCCCGTCCACCGCCAGGAAGCGGTTCCGCCGTTCCCCGAAGGTGACGCTCACGTTGTTCAGCTGAAGGAGCGGTTCCTTATTCGCCATGGAGCATGCCTCCTTCCTCCGCCAGCCTGGCCAGCTCTGGGTCCAGCAGGGGGCGCAGGCCCCGCAGCTTCTGAATGTGGGCGGGCGGGTCGATTTTCGGGGCCCGCGGGTCCAGCAGCCAGGTGCGGGCCTTGTGGGTGGGGCTTACCTCAAAATAGGGGGGCCGCTTCACAAAATCGATTTTCAGCGCCTGGGGGTTCCGGGGGGCGAAGGCGTCCCCCGCAATGGGCTGGAACAGGTTGGGCGGCGTGCCCTGAATGGAGTACAAATCCTCCCCCTTTACCCCCAGCTGGGGCAGGCTGGAAAGCAGCGCCCAGGTGTAGGGGTGCTTGGGGGAGTAGAACACCTCCTCGCAGGTGCCGATCTCTACAATATCCCCCGCGTACATGACGGCGATCCGGTCCGCCACGTTGGCCACCACCCCCAGGTCGTGGGTGATGTACACGGTGGTCAGGTCGTATTTTTCCTTCAGATCCTTCAGCAAATGAAGAATCTGCGCCTGAATGGTCACGTCCAGGGCGGTGGTGGGCTCGTCGCAGATGAGGATCTTGGGGCGGCAGGCCACGGCGATGGCAATGACCACCCGCTGGCGCATGCCGCCGGAAAACTCGTGGGGGTACTGCCCGGCCCGGCGCTCCGGCTCTGGAATGCCCACGTCCCGCAGGATCTCCACGGCGGCGGCCTTCGCCTCCGCCCCGGCCAGGCCCCGGTGCAGGGTGAGGGCCTCCATAATCTGGGCGCCGATGGTTTTCAGCGGGTTCAGGCTGGTCATAGGGTCCTGCAGGACCATGGCGATCTCTTTGCCCCGCACGCTGAGCCACTGGCTTTCGTTGGTGAAAGAGGCCAGGTCTTGGCCGCCGTACAAAATCTGCCCGCCGGAAATGCAGCCGTTGGCGTCCAGAAGGCCCATGAGGCTTTTCACAAGCACCGACTTGCCAGAGCCGGACTCGCCCACAATGGCCAGGCTTTCGCTCTTGTACAAATCCAGGGAAACGCCCCGGATGGCGTTGAGCCGCTGGCCGCGCAGATCAAATTTGATTTCTAAATCCTTAACGGAAAGGATGATTTCCTGATTCTCCATGCCGCGCCCCCTTACCTGTGATTTTTCGGGTCGGCCGCGTCTGCGAAGGCGTTGCCGATGATGTAGAAGGAAATGGTGATGAACGAGAGCACAATGGCCGGGAAGAACAGCTGGTACTGCAAATCCGGTATGGTCATGATCATGCGCCCTTCGTTGATCAGGTTGCCCAGAGAGGGGGTGTCCACCGGCAGGCCCAGGCCGATGTAGGTGAGGAACACCTCGTTGCCGATGGCCGAGGGAATGGCCAGCGCCATGCGCAGGGTGATGACGGACACCAGGTAGGGCAGCAGGTTGCGGAAAATGATGCGGAAGGTGGGCGTCCCCAGGCAGCGGGAGGCCAGGTTGTAGTCCCGGTCCCGGATGATGACGATCTGGTTGCGGATAAACCGGGACATGCCCAGCCAGCCCGTCAGGCACATGGAAAGAATAAGCGTCTGAATGCTGGGCCGCAGGATGTAGGCGATGAGGATGAGCACAATCGTCTGGGGGATGTTGTCCAGCACATTATAGATTTCGGTGAACAGGCGGTCAAGCCTGCGCACATAGCCCCACAGCACGCCCACCAGCACGCCCACCACGGCTTCTACCAAAGCCACCGCGAAGCCGATGAGCAGGGAGGTGCGGGTGCCGCTCCACACCCGGCTCCACAAATCCTGGCCAATGGAGTTGCTGCCGAAGAGGAAGCCCTCCTGCCCCGGCTTCAGGTTCCGGTAGGGCATGCCGGTGGCCGGGTCGTTGAACACCTCAATGGGGGAGCGCTGCCCCGGCAGCAGGGGCTGAATGAAGGTGAAGGCCAGCAGAATGGCGATGAGGATGAGCAGGCACAGGGCCACCTTGTTTTTCAAAAATACCCGGAAGGTGCTGCGCCAGTAGGAATAGCCGGAGTAAGCCACCCGCTCGCCGGCGGCCTGGTCGTACTCTGCCGGGGTGAACAGTTCTTCCTCGGTCAGCCCCTCGTAGGGGGAGGGGGCCGCCTTCTGGGCCTGGTTCAGGCTTTCTTCCAGCTTTGCGCTTTTGTGGTGCCGGTAGGCCATCAGCGTGCCCCTCCTTTCTTGGTGAATGTAATGCGCGGGTCAACGGCGCACATGAGCAGGTCGCCCAGCAGCAGGCCCACAATGCCTATGGCCGAGTAAATCAGCACCAGGGCCTGCACCATGGTGTTGTCCTGCCGCTGAATCACGTTCACCAGCAGGCCGCCCATGCCCGGCACGCTGTACAGGGACTCAATGTAAATGGAACCCGCCACCGTGTACAGCAGGGAAGAGGGCAGGTACTGGATGAGCGGCACGAAGGCGTTGCGGAACACATGCCGCCGCATAATGCTCTTGGCCGGCAGGCCCTTGGCCCTGGCAAGCTGAATGTAGTCCTTGTTCAGCTCGTCCACCATGTACCGCCGCAGCCACATGGCGTAGTAGGCGATGTTCCCCAGGGAAAGGGAGAGGGTGGGCAGGATCCAGCTGGCGGGGTTGCTCTCGCTGAACAGCATGGGCAGCCCCAAAAAGGAGGGGTCGGTGAAAAAGAGCTGGATAAACAGGTAATACACCGCCGAGGGAACCGCCGTAATAAACACAATGAAGGCCGTGCCGAATTTGTCCCAGAACTTGTCAAGGAAACGGCGGCCCGTGCCCAGGCGGCTTTTGCTCTTGGCCATGGCAATGCCCAGGGGCAGGCCCAGCGCCAGCGCAATGGCCATGGAGCCAAGGCCCATGGCGGCGGAAAGAGGCGCTTTTTCCGCAATAATGTCCAGCACCGGCACATGGGGGCGGTAAATGTTGGAAACGCCCAGGTCGCCCTGGAACAGGTTCACATAGAAATTTTTCAGCTGTACCAGCAGCGGATCCCGCAGGCCCATGGTGGTGAGGGTCGCCTCAATCTGCACGTCGTCCAGCTTGTCGAAGTTCTGGAAATACCCCTCGATGGGCATCAGCCGCAGAAGGGAAAACACAATGGTGGTGATGATGAAAAGCGAAATGAGGGACTGCCCCAACCGTTTCAACGAATACTTCAGCATGTGGTCCGGCTCCTTTTCCTGTTTACGGCAGACGCGGGCCGAGACCCCGAAAAAAGCTTCGGGTCCTCCCGCCGGGGCGGTGCGGCCCTGCACGTATTCCTTTTATTATACTTTAATTTGCTGCTGATGAAAAGGGGGAATGGGGAATTTCAGCCGTTTCCCTGTGAAAATAACCGGAAGCTCCCCTTTCCCGGGGGATTTCCGCCGGGAAGGCCAGGCAAACCCTACAAAACCGCCGGCCCCAAAAAGCAACGGCTGGGGCAGCCGCCCCTCCCCGGGAAGGGGGCCGCCCCAGCCTTGTGGAAACGCCCGGCGCTTACTGCCCGGCGGCCGCCAGCGCTTCGGCGCGCTCGGTCCGCCAGGTTTCATAGGCGGCGTTGAATTCATCCATGCTCATGGGCTTGTCCAGCAGATGCTGGCCCTTGTACCGCAGCTCAGACACGCCGAAGGGCGAGTACTGGGCTTCAAACACATTCAGGCGGCTTACCTTGTACCCGCCGCCCTCCAGGCCGTAGGGGATGACTATGGCGTGGTTGATGAGGAAGGCCTCCGCCTCGGCAAAGGCGGTGTAGCGGGCTTCCAGGTCAACCCGCTCCGCCTGGGCGGCGTCCACCAGGGCGTTGTACTCCTCGCCCAGGCCGGTGGTCTCCATCTCAGGCTTGTTGTAGGTGCCGCCCACCACGAAGGGGTCGGTGTAGGTTTCCGGGTCGGCATAGTCCGGGCCCCAGTTGCACTTCATAAAGGCAAAGTTGCCGGAGCGGCGCACCGCGGAAAGGAAGCCGGTAGAGGGGCCGGCCTGCACAATAATGTCAATGTAGTCGGCGCCCAGCAGGCCCTCCAGCTGCTGCTCCAGCAGCTGGCACTCGTTGGTCCACTCGGTGTCGGTGGGCAGGTAGGGCACCAGCACCTTGATGGGGAAGGTGGCCCCGGCGGCCGCCAGCTCTTCCTTGGCCGCCGCGGCGTACTCCAGGGCCGCGTCCTCCTGGAAGGAATCCCGGGCGTTAATCTCGGCCAGGGCGCCCACGTCGGTGTAGTCGGTGCCGTCCAGGTCTGCAAAATCCTTGGGGGTGATGGTGTTCAGCACCTTGCTTTCCGGGTCGTAGGGCTCTTTCACAGAAAGCAGGCGGATCCGATCCAGCCCGTAGAACAGGGATTTGCGGAAATTCTCGTTGTTCACGGCGATTTTCCAGTTTTCGGGCTCGTACTCCTCGTCAAACTGGGGGTCGAAGTTGAAGGCGTAGAAATAGCTGTAGAAGCCGGGCCGGCTGGGGGAAACCAGGTCTTTGGTGGCCGGGTCTTCCAGCCAGCTGTCGAGGATTTCCGCGCCGATGCTGGCGTAGTCGATTTCGCCCCGCTGGTACATGGCGGGGGCCAGGGTGGCGGCCTGCTCGTTGTAGGTGAGCACGATCTGGTTCAGGTACACCTTGTCCTTATCCCAGTAGTTCTCGTTTTTGGTGTAAATCCGCTGCGCCTGGGGGGAGAAGGTGGTCATGGTGTAGGCGCCGTTGTACAGAATGGAGTTGTTGTCCACGCCGAAGTTTTCGCCCTGCTGCTCCAGAAAATCCCCGTTCACCGGCATGAAGCACACGTACACCAGGTACGACAGGAAGTAGGGGGTGGGGGCCTTCAGGGTATACTCCAGGGTCTTTTCGTCAATGGCCTTCACGCCGACCTGAGAGAATTCAATGGGATCCACCGGGACAATCTCTTCCCCGTCGGCGTTCGTGGTCTTGGTGCCGTTCTCGCTTTCCAGCAGGTAGGCGGTGTAGTTGAAATATTCCTCCGCGTTGGCAATGACGCTGTAGAAGGCGCTGGCCGTGGAGGAGGCGTTGCTGGCGTCCAGCACATACTCGGCGGCGTCCACCCAGTCCTGCGCCGTAACGTCGGCCACCTGGTTGCCAGAGGCGTCCACCCATTTCAGCCCGTCGCGCAGGTGGAAGGTCCACACGGTCATGTCGTCAGAATGCTCCCAGCTTTCTGCCAGGCAGGGCTGCGCCACGCCGTACTGGTCGTACTCCACCAGGGTGTCGATGAAGTTGGCCGCCGCCGCCTGCTCGTTCTGGCTGCCCGTCACCAGGTAATTCAGGGTGGTAATTTCGCCGGAATACAGCTCCCGGTAGGTCTCACCGCCGGAGGCGCCGCCGCCCTGGCAGCCGGACAAAAGCCCCAGCGTCATGGCAAGGCACAGCAGCAACGAAACGATTCGCCTCTTTTTCATAGAATCAACCTCTTCCTTTTCCATATTTATCCTGAATCCCACAGGCGCGGGATAAGGGTCGGCGTCAGGCGCTGAAGGCCGGCAGGCCGGTAATGCCCAGGCCCGGCGCGTCGTTCATCACAATGCGGTTTTCCAGAAAATCCGGGCCGCCCTCGAAGGGGTCGGTGCGGCAGAGGGAGGGGCCGTCCAGGTCGGCCCGGGTAATCACACCCCTGGCGGCCGCCAGGTGCGCCCCGGCGGTGACGGCCAGCTTGCTTTCCAGCATGCAGCCTATCATGCACTCCACCCCGTAGGTTTCCGCCACGGCGCAGATCCGCAGCGCGTTGTGAATGCCGCCCGTTTTCATAAGCTTGATGTTCAGCAGGTCGGCCGCGCCGGTCTGGATGATGGTGACGGCATCCTCCGGCGAAAACACGCTCTCGTCCGCCAGAATGGGGGTGTACACCGCCCGGGTCACCTGGCGCATGCCCTCCAGGTCGTGGGCCTTCACCGGCTGCTCTACCAGGTCAATGGCAAGGCCCCGGTCCTCCATGGCGGTGATGATCCGCACGGCCTGCTTGGCCGTCCAGCCCTGGTTGGCGTCTACCCGAATGGCCACCTGGGGGCCCACCGCCTGCCGGATGGCCTGGATGCGCTCTATGTCCTTCAGGCCCTCCTTGCCCACCTTCACCTTCAAAATCCGGTAGCCGCGCTCCACGGCGGCCAGGCTGTCGCGCACCATTTCCTCCACCGGGTTCACGCTGATGGTAATGTCGGTTTCCAGCTCCCGCCGGGCGCCGCCCAGCAGGCGGTACAGGGGCGCGCCGTACAGCTTGCCCCACAGGTCGTACAGGGCCATGTCCACCGCCGCCTTGGCGCTGGTATTTTTCAAAATGCAGCTGTCCAGCCGGGCCATCACCGCGTCCAGCTCTGCAATGTCCATGCCCAGCAGGGCAGGGCGGATGAACTCGTTGACAGCGGAGAGGATAGAGCCCTTGGTGTCGCCGGTGATCACCCCGGTGGGCGGCGCTTCCCCGTAGCCCACGCGGCCGTCGTCCGCGGTAATTTTCACCACCACGTCCTCCACGCTGGAAACGGTGCGCAGCGCCGTTTTGAAGGGCGTCGCCAGGGGGATGAAGATTTCGTCTGTCTGTATATCCACAATTTTCATAAAGATTCCTCCCACACCGCCGCCGCGCCGCTTCCCTCCGGCGGAAAAGCCGCGCCCTCTGCCGCGGATCCTGTTTTGGGGAAGGGGATTCCTTCGGGAAAGCCTGTCCGCCCTCCGTCGATTCAGCCATACAAATCGATAAAGAAGCACCGGAATGAAGCGGCGGAATATATACACAGCGCGGCCTTGCCGCGCTGCGGGACCCCCCTGCCCGGCGACAAAAGGAAGCGGGCAGAGGGAAATGGTTTTTATTAATATAGCACGAATTCGGAAAAAAAGAAAGGATAAATCTAATTTTTATGAAATTTTATTCCCGCCTGCTATTCATAAAATCCCCTGCAGGGGAACGCAGAGGAAACGGGTTTTCCCCATAAAAAAGGCAAAAACCCGGAAAAAGAGAAGAAGGCGTCCCTTCTGCCAGGAGGCGGCAGAATGGCGGAAGAAAAAAATTTCCTGCATTTTTACGGCTCTGGTTCCCAGTTGGATATTTCCTCCCGGGCGGGGTCCAGGGCGAAGGCGGCGTCCTGGATCAGCCGCTCGAACCGGGGCGTGTCCGTGTCGTTGCCGAAGAAGCACACCACGTAGGGCTGGGGGCCGAACACGATGCCCACGTCGTTGGTAATGCCGTCGTCCTCCCCGGTTTTGTGGGCGATGCGGTACCGCCCGCCGAACCAGAAGGGGATTTTCCCGTTCAGCCGCTGCTTTTTCAAAATCTCCAGCATTTCGGCGGAGGCGGCGGGGGAGACCAGGCGGCCCAGGTACATGCGCTCCAGAAGCTCCCCCATATCCTGGGCGGAGGAGGTGTTTTCCAGCCCGCGGGCGGCGGCCTGGCTGTCGAACAGCAGGCGGTTCACCCGGGTCGCCTTCAGGCCCAGGCCCTCCATGCGCCGGTTCACCGCTTCCATGGTAAGCTTTTTCAGAAGAAGATTGGCGGCGGTATTGTCGCTGAGAATGATCATCAGGGTGCAGAGGTCCCGCATGGTGACCTGCAGGCCGTCGTGCAGGTAGGTGAGCGCCCCGCAGGAGGGCAGCTTGTCCTCTGGCCGCAGGGTGTAGGTTTCCTCAAAGTCCAGCGTTCCCTCCTCGGCCTGGGCGAAGGCTTCCACCAGCACCGCCAGCTTGATGACGCTGGCCGTCTGCAGGGGAAGCTCTGGGTGATGGGAGAGCGTCTCCCCCGTGACAAGGTTTTTGAAATAGAAGCCGGTTTTGCCCGGCACAGCCTCCAGCGAGGCCAGGATCTGTTCCTTTTCCATACGGATACTCCTTTCCGTCGTTCCCGCCGTTCCCTGCGGGCTATTCCTCCTGCTGCAGGGCCAGCAGCGCCCGGTACACCTGGCCCTTTTTCAGGCCGGTTTCCCCCGCGGCCCTGCGGGCGGCCTCAGAAGCGGAAACCCCCTCCTCCGCGTAGCGCAGCGCCAGGGCGGCGGCCTCCTCCACCGTTGCGCCGGGGGCCGGGGCGGCGGGGGCCGCCCCCTCCACCACCAGCACAAATTCCCCCTTGGCCCCGCCCTCCCCGTACTGCCGGGCTGCCTGGGCCAGGGTGGTGCGCAGCACCTCCTCGTGTACCTTGGTCAGCTCCCGGGCCAGGGCCACCCGGCGGTCGCCCAGAGCCTCAAGCAGGTCTGCCAGGGTGCCGGCCAGCTTGTGGGGGGCCTCGTAGAACACCATGGTGCGCTCTTCGCCCTTCAGCTTTTCCAGGTGCTCGCGCCTGCTCTTTTTGTTCACGCTGAGAAAGCCCTCGAAGGTGAACCGCCCGGTGGGCAGGCCCGAAAGCGCCAGGGCCGTCACCACGGCGCTGGGCCCCGGCACCGCCACCACCCGGATCCCCCGCTCTGCGCACTGGGCCACCAGCTGTTCCCCCGGGTCTGAAATGGCGGGCATCCCCGCGTCAGAAACCAGGGCGCAGTTCTCGCCCGCCTCAATCCGGCGGCAGATCAGCTCGCCCCGTTCCCTCTTGTTATGTTCAAAATAGCTTACCAGCGGCTTCCGGATTCCAAAATGCGCCAGCAGCTTCATGGTCACCCGGGTATCCTCCGCGGCAATGAAATCCGCTTCCGCCAGCGCTTCCTGCGCCCGCGGGGAGAAATCCCCCAGGTTCCCAATGGGCGTACCCACTACGGTCAGTGTTCCGCTCACGGCCTTGCTCCTTCCTGTACCGCGCAGCCCCGCGGCCTTTGCCCGCCGCGGCGCTTCCTGCGCTTCCTTCTATTATATACTACTTTTTTCCATTTATATTTCCCCAGGAGAATTATCCCCCCTCCGGGGAGGAAGTCACGCACCCGCCGCCTACGGCGGCTCTCCCTGGGCGGGGTGGGGGAGAACGAAGCCTCCTTTGCGGGCGCAGCCGCGCAAAGGAGGCTT
>DVMK01000097.1 GCA_018715025.1 Candidatus Caccousia avistercoris | reverse complement strand
TTCTGTTCAACTCTCTCCACTGGCTGCAGTTAAACCTGACCAGCCGGGACCGCAAGCTGCAGGAGGGGGTCTTCCTGCTGGGGGAGCTGTACCGGTATAACCTGACGGGAGGAAGCATGGCCTCTGTACAGGAAGAGCTTGGCAATATTCAGGCTTACACCGAAATGATGCGCCTGCTGAAAAACAGTGAAATTGTTCTGCAGGCAGATTGCCCGGAGGAGCTTTTCCCGGTGCGGATCCCCAGGTTTACCCTGCAGCCCATTGCAGAGAACGCCGTCAAATACGGGCTTTGCCAGGGGGCGCCCCTGCACCTTCGGGTAAGCATCCAAACAGAGGAAGCGGGGATCCACATTCTGGTGGAAAATGACGGCATTCCCATTGGGGAGGAAAAGGCAGAGGAATTGAACCGTGCGTTTTCCCAGGACTTTCCAAAGGGGGCGGCAGAGCATATCGGCCTGCTGAACCTGTCCCGCAGGCTTCAGCTCTCCTTTGGCGGCGAGGCGGCGGTTCACATCGGCCAGGCCGGAGGAAGTACGCAGGTGAGCATCCGGATCCCCTATGAAAGTCAGGCGGGTGATTTATGAAAATTTTGATTGTGGACGATGAATTCAATTCCTGCGAATTGCTGGCCGGAAAGATTCGTTCCATGGGGTTTGAAGAAATTGAGGAAGTGCTGTGCGCTGCTTCCGGAGAATCAGCACTGGAAGTTTTACTAAAAGCAAAATGTGAGATTTTAATTACTGATATTTGTATGTCCCCCATGGATGGGCTGGAACTGGTGTGCCGGGCCAGGGAGAAAAATCCTAAAATTGCCTGCGTCCTCCTTTCTGCCTACGATGAATTTTCCTACGCCCAGCGGGGAATCCAACTGGGAATACAGGACTACTGGCTGAAGCCCTACCGGGAAGAACAGGTGCGCGACACCATCTGGCAGCTGGTAAGGGAGTACCGTTCCAACCGGCAGCGCTCTAAATTTGTGCTGGACGCTTTGGTGAACGAGGCGATTTTCTCCGGAGATAAAGAGATGAAGGACATTTTTCCGGAGCTTTCCTCCCTGCCGGGCGAGGCTCGGGCCGTCCTTTGGAGGGGGATAGGGGGGCAGGAGCCGGAGCTGCCCGGGAGGTGGACCTACTACGTACAGGGAAAGAACCTGCTGTTCCTGTTCCCCGCCGGTTCACAGGAGAAGGACGCCGCCCTTTTGGGGCAGATTCTGGAAGGTACGGGGAAAAGATGCGGAGTCAGCCTGCCGGGGAGCCGTGTGGCAGAGCTGTACCGGCAGGCCGGCTGCGCGCTGGCGGCCGCATGGGTGAACCCTGGGAACGGCGCGGTCTTTTACCAGGAGTTTGATCAGGCTGGCTTACAGTCCAGCGTAGCGGACATGGTCCGCAGGGCTGTGGCCCTTCCAGGGGAAGAGATCATGGAGGAGCTTCGGCGGAGGCAGAAGGAAATGGAGCCGTTTCCCTTCTCCTGGTTTATCCACAGACTGCGCGAAGGCCTGCTGCAGGAATTGATGGAGATGGGCGGGAAGCGGGGAAACGTCTCCCCAAACCGGCAGGATCAGGGGTGGGAACCGGTTCTGCGGAAGGCTCTGGAGGCGGTCGCCCGGGCCAAACGGGAGCAAATGGAGAAGGGGAGACGGGAGCCGATTCAGTGGGTGAAGGAGTATATCCGGGAGCATTACGGCGAGGAGCTGGATATGACGGTTATTGCCAATAAGCTTGACATCAGCTACCAGTATTTCAGCCGCCTTTTCCACGCCCAGACCGGAAGCACCTTTTCGGAATATATCTTAAATATACGCATGAAAGAGGCCTGCCGTCTCCTGTTGCAGGGGGAACTTGTGTCTGTGGTAGCCAAAAGGGTGGGCTACCAGCATCCCCACAACTTCGCCAGGGCCTTCAAAAAAATGTACGGGGTGTCCCCCAACGCGTTTCGCGGGGAATAAAAAATCCTCCTTGTTGAGTATTTTACAATTACAACAAGGAGGATTATATTCTGCTCTTTATTCTGTTGTCAGAGAATCAGATCACATCGATGATGCACATACGGTCCATGTGGGGGCCGTCCGCAGAGGCGTACACTCCTACCTGGCCTGCCTGCACGGCGCGGAAGGTAACCAGGTAGTCGTTCCCGTTCTTCACCATCTGGGTCAGCTGCAGCAGGCTGCTGTTGCCGGAGGCGAATTGCGGGGAACCGCCGCCTGTCACCGTGAATTTGAAGGTGTAGGTGGAGCCTACCCGCATGTTGAAGGGGGCTGTGGTGTCAGACACGATAGTCCCGCCGGAAGAGGAGCCGCCGCCGGAGGAACCCCGACCGGTAGCCACAAAGGAGCAGGTGCGGCCGTCCGCGTCGGTGGTGGTAATGGTGGCCTGGCCCGCGCCCTGGTTGGTGATGCGGAACAGGTAGCCGCCGGGGCAGGTGCCGTAGTAGGCGACGGAAACGGCGCTGGGGTTGGAGGAAACCGCCGTGGGTGCCTGAGAGCTGGAGGTGGTCACCTTATAAATGTAAGAATCCAGGGTGGTGAAGGTGTAGGCGGAGGTGTCGCAGGGCAGTGTCCCGCCGGAGGAGGAACCGCCGCCGGAGGAACCTCCCCCCGAGGATACCGCCCGGCCGGTGGCGATGAAGGAAAGAGTCTGTGAGCCGTTGCTCACGGTGATGGTGGCCTGGCCCGCGCCCCGGTTGGTAATCTGGTACAGGAATCCGTCTGAGGTGGCCCCATAATAGGAAGCGGAGACGGCGGCAGAGTTGGAGGAGGAGACCGTGGGGGCTACGCCGCCGGAGGTTGTGATCTTAAAGATATAGGTATCGCTCGTTTTTCCCACAAAGGAATAGGAGCTGGTGTCGCACACCATAGAGGAGGAGCCGCCTCCGCTCCCGCCGGAAGAGGAGGACTGCGGGTTGGTTGCCATGAAGGCGTGTACGTTGCCCACATCGTCTATGATGGTGATGATGGCGTCGCCCGCCTTCTGCTGCCTGGTCAGGGTGAACAGGTACCCGCCGCTGGTGGTGCCGGAGAAGGCCACGGACACAATGTCCGGATCGCTGGACTGTACGGTGGGGAAGAGGGGATTGTTGGTGGTCACCTTGAACTGATAGGTGGTGTTGCTGCCAAAGGTGTAGGAGTTTACGTCGCAGCTCATGGTGTAGCCGCTGTCCCCGCCGCCCGAGGTGTTGCCGCCGGAACCGGAGCCGCCGCCGCTGTTGGAATAATCCTTATAACCGTAGTCCGCGTCCACATTGCCGGAAATGCCGGGCACGGTGCGGAAGCCGGACTGCCACATCACGAAATCCTTGGAAAACACAGGCCGGTCCACGCCGTAATGGGCCACCCAGCGGTCGTACTTGTCCAGCCGGCTGCTGGAAAGGCTGCCGTTGTACAAAGCGGGGGAGCTGTACAGGGCCACGTCATAGCCGCCCTGTTCAATGGTGGTGCAGAAGGCCTCCACAATATCCGCCATGGTGCTGCTGTCCATATTTCTGTGGTCGGCCGTTTCAATGTCGTAAAAAACAGGGTAGTCCAGCTCGCGGCCGTCCAGAATGTACAGGCAGAATTCAGCCTCTCTGCGGGCCATCTCCGCCGTGGTGGCATAGCTGAAATGGTACACACCCACGTCAATGCCGTTGGCCACGGCCCCGGCGTAATTTTCCGCAAAGCGCTGGTCCACCTGGTCGGTCCAGTTTTCCCCGCCGTACCCGGTGCGGATGATGGCGAAGTCCACCAGGCCGCTGTCGGCCACGGCGTTCCAGTCAATGTAGCCCTGGTGGTACGACACGTCAATGCCCATGAGCGCCACGTGTACCTGGCAGCTGGCGTAGCTGCCGTTGGAAAGGTAGGCGGTTACGGTGGCAATGCCGTAGCTTATCCCCTGCACATGGCCGTCGCTTACCGTGGCCACCGAGGGATTGCTGGAGCTCCACCGCTGTACGTCCACCGTGCCGCTGGAAGAAAGCGCGAACAGCGTGTCGCTTTCTCCGGGGCGCAGGGCGATCATGGTGTCGCTGAGGTAGAAGCTGGAATCCGCCGAAACGGGGAAGACGGAAACCCCCAGGATGACGGCCAACGCCAGAACAAGGGCGAGCAGTTTTTTGCGCATGAAAATAGTCCTCCATTCCTTAGAATCGTCCGTTGCATTTTCTTTCTATCATAAAGGGAAATCCCCGATTTTTCGATACAATATGCCTGTGTTCGATTATATGGGATCCACCGGATTATGTCAAGTTGACCGGCCGGAATCTTCCATGGGAAAATTTGGCCCGCAGCGCCGCAAGGGGGGAGGTTTCCCGGGGAAATGGGGGGTTCAGCCCTCTGCCGCGTCAAAATTTACGGGGAAGTGGGAAATCTTTCAAATTTGTAATATTTTTGTGAACAAAAATCCCGGTATTTTTTTCGCGCCCTCGCTGTGATACAATATTTTGCGGCACCCCCTCTCTTTGAGGAGGAAAAGGAGGAAACAATCCATGCAAAGCGTCCCTGTCGGTTCTATGGAATACCACGAAGCCCAGTCGGTGGGCTGGCTGACCTTTCCGTCCTTTGACGGGCTCCCCTTTCTGCGCCACGCCTTTTCCACCCGGCTTGGCGGCGTGAGTACGGGGGAATTTGCTTCTATGAATTTGAATTTTGGCCGGGGCGACCCGCGGGAAACGGTGCAGGAAAATTTCCGCCGCTTCTGCGCCGCCGCCGGCTTCCCCTACGAATCCCTGGCGGCCTCCGCCCAGGATCACCACACGGTGATCCGCCGCATGAGGGTGGAAAACCGGGGGGTAGGGATCCGTTTCCCCCGGGACCGGGAGAGCGTGGACGGCCTCGTCACCGACGACCCCGCGGTGACGCTGGTAACCTATTACGCAGACTGCACCCCTCTGTTTTTCGCAGACCCGGCCCACCGGGCGGTGGGGCTGGCCCACGCGGGCTGGCGGGGGACGGCGGCAGGCATGGCGGCGCGCATGGCAGAGCGCATGGCGCAGGAGTTCGGCACGCGGCCTCAGGAGCTGATAGCCGCGGTAGGGCCCGCCATCGGCCCCTGCTGCTACGAGGTGGACGAACCGGTAGCCCGGCAGTTCCGCGGCCTGGAGGGCGTCCCGGCCCAGGCTGCCCTGCGGGAGATCGGCGGGGGAAAATACATCGTGGATCTGTGGGAGGCCAACCGCCGCCTGCTGCTGCACGCCGGGCTTCTGCCGGAAAATATCACCGTGGCGCGGGTGTGCACCCGCTGCCATTCCCGGCTGCTTTGGTCCCACCGGGCCACCGGGGGCAGGCGGGGCGGGCTGGCCGCCTTCCTGCGCGTCCTGCCGGAGGAGGAGTGAGTATGGAAATTTCTTCCTGCCGCCTCTGCCCCCGCCGCTGCGGGGCGCGCCGGTCCGCCGAACACGGCGAGGGCTTCTGCCGCATGGGGGCCGACGCGGTGGTGGCCCGGGCGGCCCTCCATTTTTGGGAGGAACCCTGCCTCAGCGGCACGAGGGGCTCCGGCACGGTGTTTTTTACCGGCTGTTCCCTGAAGTGCGTATTCTGCCAGAATTACCAAATCAGCACCCAGCGGGAGGTGGGCCTGCGGGTCACCCCCCAGGAGCTTTCCCGCATTTTCCTTCGCCTGGAACAGCAGGGGGCCCACAACATCAACCTGGTGAACCCCACCCATTTCGCCCCTGCCATTGCAGAAGCCCTGCGCCTGCGCAGGCCCTCGGTTCCGGTGGTGTACAACTCCGGCGGCTACGAGCGGGTGGAAACCCTTCGCAGCCTGGAGGGGCTGGTGGACATTTACCTGCCGGATTTGAAATACCTTTCCCCAGAAACGGCCGAGCGCTATTCCGGCGCGGCCGATTACCCCCAGGCCGCCCAGGCCGCCGTGCTGGAAATGGCTCGTCAGACAGGCCCCGCCCGGTTTGACGGGCAGGGAATTCTGCAGCGGGGCACCATTGTGCGGCACCTGCTGCTGCCCTCCAACACCAGAAACTCTGCCGCTGTGCTGGAATGGCTGTCGCAAAACCTGCCGGAAGGGGTGCTGGTAAGCCTGATGGCCCAGTACGTCCCCTGCGGGGAGGCCGCCCGTTTCCCGGAGATCAACCGCCGGGTAACCAAACGGGAGTACGAGAAGGTGCAGGAGCTTCTCTTTTCCCTTGGGCTGGACGGCTACGTGCAGGAGCGGGAGGCCGCGAAGAAGGATTTTATCCCGCCTTTTGATCTGGAAGGGGTCCTTCCGCCGCAGGATACTTGACAAATCGCATATTCTCGTATATTCTGGTACATAGTATCAAATACTACGTAATATAATAATTGTTAGTAATTGACGACATGTGCCGAAGAAAGGATGAGAATATGGAACAGACAGGGATTCGCTGCTTTACCAGGGAGGAGCGCCGCCGGGTGCTGAAGCTTCCCTTTTATACCTTCCGGGAAGAAATTACCAATGCCGTCACCCACGGGGCCGGGGCCCTGCTGGCGGCGGCCGGGGCGGTGGCGCTGCTGCTGCACACCCGGAAGGAGCCGCTGCATTTGGCCAGCGTGGGCGTTTACGGCCTCACCATGTTCCTGCTTTACCTGGTTTCCACCCTGTACCACTCGCTGGAGGTAAACCGGGCGAAAAAGCTGTTCCAGGTGCTGGACCACTGCACCATTTACCTGCTCATTGCAGGCACCTACACGCCCATCTCGCTGCTGTGCATAGGCGGCGGGGAGGGCCGGCTGCTCACGGGGATTGTGTGGGCCGCGGCGGCGGTTGGCATAGCCCTCACCGCCGCCGACATGAGAAGGTTCCGGGTGGTTTCTATGGTGTGTTACCTGGCCATGGGCTGGTGCGTGCTGTTTTTCCTCAGGCCCCTGGTGGAAAACATCGACGGGGTTTCCCTGGCGCTTTTGGTGGCGGGCGGCGTGCTGTACACCGTGGGGGCCGTGATTTACGGGCTGGGCCGCACCGTGCGCTACATGCACGCCCTGTGGCACCTGTTCTGCCTGGCGGGCAGCGTCCTCCACTACCTGGTGGTGTACCGGATCTGCGGGTAAAAGGACGGCCGCCGGAAGGAATACGTGCCGGCAGACCGAAAAGTTACAAATATTTACAAAAAACCGTGCCAAATTCCGTTTTTTGCGGCTTTGGCGCGGTTTTTTCCTGTTCCGGGTGCTGTTTTCATGTTTGCCGCCAAGAAAGTTTACAATTCTGTCAAGCTTACCAACCGGAGAAAACGTATAATAGAGGCAAATGAATGTTACACAGTGATTGAAGCAAGGAGGCTGGCTGGCATGGATGTGATGCAAAGGGAAATGTCCTTTGATTCCTGCGCGGACGAGGCAAGGATTTTCGTGCGTATTGTGGAGCCCGCCGATCACTTCCGCACACGGGGTGTGCTGCAGATTGCCCATGGTATGGCAGAGCACAGCATGCTTTAC
>DVMK01000001.1 GCA_018715025.1 Candidatus Caccousia avistercoris | reverse complement strand
CGAAAGAACGGCAAATTATATTTTTCATAATTTCTATTTTATAAATCTTTCTTTCCGGCAGACTTCGCCCGCTTGCTCCGGCAGGGCGCAAAAAAAGAAGGCCCCAAACGGAGCCTTCCCCAACGCGCATGGAATGCGCCGCCCCTGAAAGCGGGGCGGACGGCGGAACATTACAGTTCTACACTGCCGGAGGCCTTGCCGTTGATCACATAGTAGGCCATGCCCTCTTCCGGCTTAATATACAGCTTCAGATCTTTGATGGCAGACACCCGGTGGCCCTCCGCAGCATAGGCAGCCTTGGCCTTTTCGGCCAGCTCCCCGGCGTCCCACTCCTTGCCGCCGTACTGAACATAGATGTTCTCCGTCTTTTTGGGGGCCTCAGCCGCGGGCTTCTTGGCGGTGCGCTTCGCGGGCTTTTTGGCCTCCGCGGCCACCTGGGGCTCGTTGGCCTGGGCTGTTGCAGCCTTTGCAGATTTTGCCATGTTGGTTTCTCCTCTCTGATTGTATAATAAGGGGGGATCGCTTCCCCGTGCAGGCAGTGCGACCCTACTGTATATTTTACCCTGTCTTTTCCATGACTACAAGGGATTTTCGGAAGTTTCCAGGATTTTTTTCCAAAAACAGCGGATTTTTCCCTATTCCTCCGGGAACCCGCTGGGGAGCGCGCGTCAGTCGTCCTGCCCCAGGGCGCATTTTTTCACTTCCTCCGCCGCCAGACGGATCAGCTCCCCCATAGAGGTGACGGTAACGCCCGCCACCGTACTGCCGCAGCGGTTGACCGGGATGAGCACCTTTTTCGCCTGGCTGGCCCCCACCGCAGCCGCCATGGCGGGGGTAATTTCGCCCAGAAGGGCGTCGGCCATTACAATGCCGATGGGGCCGGCGATAACGTCTGCGGTGCGGCTTGCCACCAGAACGGCGTTTTCCCCGGTGGCGGCGTTCTTCACCCCGCCCTTGAGCATGCTGGCGGTGGCGATGCTGTTGGTGCCGATGGCGGTCAGCTCTGCTTCGGGAAGCAGGCGGAGAATCTCCTCTACCAGCTGGCGGCCCATCCGCCCCCCCTGCCCGTCGATCACCACTACGCGGAAAGCGCTCTGCTTCACGGTTCCATCTCCTCCTCATCCTCGGGCTCCGCCAGGTTCAGCGGCACCACCGGCACCCGCTGGGGTTCGGGCCTGTCCTCCCGCTCTGCGTTTTCCGGGCGGATAGGGACGGTGCTTTTCTTCACCAGTAGCCCTTCATATTTCAGCTTGAACTGCACCCGCCCGTAAAAGCTGCTGTGGCAGGAACGGCAGGTGAAAATGGCCCGGTAGCTTTTGTTCTTCAGCTGCCAGTCCCCCACGCGCTGGGCAGGGCGGCCGCACTGGGCGCAGTGGAACACCATGTCCCCCGGCTGAATGAGCGGGCTGTTCAGGTCGCAGAGGATCATGGTCTTGAAGGTCATGCGCCGGTAGAATTCCTCGTCTGCCTGCTGGGTCATGGAATCCAGCAGCTCGGGGCAGTACAGCCGCTGCAGGCACCGCAGGGAAAGCAGGCTGTCGCCCAGGGCGCGGTGGTGGCCGAAGCCCTCGCCGTCTATGCCCAGCAGCTCTGCCGCGGTGGTCAGACCCATCTGCTTGCCCGGCTCGTAGTCCAGCATTTTCTGGCAGTAGGTTTGCAGGTCAATATACTTCCCCAAAAAAGGAATGTGGGGATCACCGCAGAAATAGCGGCAGTTTTCAATGAGCGTCAGAATGTCTGAGGTGCCCCAGGTCATAAGCACGGCGCCGCCCATCCATTTGCGGAACCGGCTGGTCACCTGCATGAACTGCAGTCCGCCCTCCAGCTCTTCGTTGGTGATGCTGGTGAGGGTTTTGATTTTTCCGCTGATCTTTTTGCCCACCTGGGGGCGCACCAACGCCTCGTAGGTGTCCAGAATATTCAGGGATTCGTCCACCTTCACAGCGCCGAACTCGATGATTTCATTGATAAAGCCCTTGATACGGCGGCTGTACGTGCCGTTCCATTCCAAATCCAAAATAACGTATGTCTTGTTTTCTGCCATGTGCCCTCCCTTCCAGGCCTGGGAAACGGGAAAAGCCGCCCCTGCCGGAGCGGCTGGCATTCCCTTATTTTTTCTTGCTGGCCTGCTTCATGCGCTGTTCCTTGCTGAGGATCATCTTGCGCATGCGGATGCTCTTGGGGGTAACCTCCACCAGCTCGTCGTTCTTGATGAACTCCAGGCTCTGCTCCAGGCTCAGAACCGTGGGCGGGGTCAGCTTCAGCGCCTCGTCAGAGCCGGAGGCGCGGGTGTTGGTGACGTGCTTCTTCTTGCACACGTTCACCGTAATATCCTCCGCCTTGGGGCTCACTCCCACGATCATGCCCTCGTACACCTCCACGCCGGGGCCGATGAACAGGCGGCCCCTGTCCTGGGCGTACCACAGGCCGTAGCCGGTGGATTCTCCCGTCTCGTGGGCCACCAGGGAACCCTGGGGCCGCTCGGGGATATCCCCCTTGTAGGGCTCGTAGCAGTCGAACACATTGTTCATGATGCCGTTGCCGTTGGTGTCGGTCAAAAATTCCTGCCGGTAGCCCATCAGGCCCCGGGCCGGAATCTTAAATTCCAGGTGGGTAACGCCGGTGTCGCGGGTGCCCATGTTCACCATTTCCGCCTTGCGGCCGCCCAGCTTTTCCATGACAGCGCCCACATAGGCGTCGGGCACTTCAATCATCAAAAGCTCAATGGGCTCGTACCGCTTGCCGTCAATCTCCTTGTAAATCACATGGGGGGAAGAAACCTGGAACTCGTAATTCTGGCGGCGCATCTGCTCAATGAGAATGGAAAGGTGCAGCTCGCCCCGGCCGGAAACCTTGAAGGTGTCGGGGGAATCCGTCTCCTCCACCCGCATGGCCACGTTGGTTTCCACCTCTTTGAACAGGCGGTCCCGCAGGTTGCGGCTGGTGACGTACTTGCCCTCCCGCCCGGCGAAGGGGCTGTTGTTCACCATGAACATCATGGAAACGGTGGGCTCGTCAATCTTCACAAAGGGCAGCGGCTCCACGCAGGAGGGGTCGCAGGCGGTTTCGCCGATGTTCAGGTCGGTAAAGCCGGAAACCGCCACCAGGTCGCCCAGGGAGGCGGACTCCACCTCTACCCGCTTCAGGCCCTCGAACTGGTACAGCTTGCCAATTTTCACGTTCCGGGTGGAACCGTCCCGGCAGCAGAGCACCATGGCCTGGCCGTCCTTCACCGAGCCCCGCTCTACGCGGCCCACGCCGATGCGGCCCACGTAGTCGTCGTGGTCAATGTTGGAAAACAAAATCTGGGCGGGGCCGTTCAAGTCGCCGGTGGGGGCGGGCACCTCCCGCAGGATCATGTCCAGCAGGGGCTTCATGTCGGTGCCCGGCTCGTCCGGGGAGGTGCTGGCGTAGCCGTCCCGGCCAGAGGCGTACACCACCGGGAACTCCAGCTGGTCTTCGTTGGCGCCCAGCTCAATGAACAGGTCCAGCACCTCGTCCACCACCTCAAGGGGGCGGGCGCCGGGGCGGTCTACCTTATTCACCACCACCAGGGGCTTTTTCCCCAGGCCCAGGGCCTTTTTCAGCACGAAGCGCGTCTGGGGCATGCAGCCCTCGAAGGCGTCCACCAGCAGCAGAACGCCGTCCACCATCATCAGGATGCGCTCCACCTCGCCGCCGAAATCCGCATGGCCGGGGGTATCCACAATATTGATCTTCACGCCGTCGTACATCACCGCCGTATTTTTCGACAGGATGGTGATGCCACGTTCCCGCTCCAGGTCATTGGAATCCATGACCCGCTCCGCTACAGCCTCGTTGCTGCGGAAAATGCCGCTCTGCCTCAGAAGCTGGTCCACCAGGGTGGTTTTGCCGTGGTCTACGTGGGCAATGATAGCGATATTCCTCAAATCATTTCTCGTATCCATTCTCTTCCAAACCTCTCTCCAGGCGCTGCCGGCGCGCCCGCCTCTTCTCAAAATTACAAACTTAAAATAGTATACCATACCGGGGAACAAAAGAAAATCTTTTTTCCGTCAGAACTTTCCCAGGGAAAGGCCCGGCATTCCTGTATTTTCTGCCCAAAAAAGGCGCCGCCCCTCACAGGAGGGCGGCGCAGTCCCGCAGGAAGGCTTCCACGGTTTCGGGCCTGGTGGCCCAGCTTGTCACCAGGCGCACGGCGGTTTCCCCCTCCTGCCGACCCCAGACCTCGCAGGCGCAAAGGCGGCGGAAGGGCTCTTCCACCCTGGCGGGCAGCAGGGGGAAAAGCTGGTTGGTGGGGGAGCCGGCAAAGAAGCGGAACCCCAGACCGGCCAGGCCCTGGCGCAGCCTTTCCGCCTGGGCGTTGGCGTGGCGGGCCAGCTGGAAAAACAGCCCGTCAGAGAACAGCTCTTCAAACTGCACCCCCAGCACCATGCCCTTGGCCAGCATAGCGCCCCGCTGCTTCATCAGCCTGCGGAAGCCGGCGGCCAGGGCCGGGTCGGGCGTTACCAGGGCCTCCCCCAGCAGGGCCCCGTTCTTGGTTCCCCCAATGGTGAACATGTCCGCGCAGGCGGCCACCGTTTCCAGCGTGACCCCGCCGCCTTCCACACACAGGGCGCTGCCCAGGCGCGCCCCGTCCACAAACAGCCGCAGGCCCTCCTCCCGGCACAGCTCCCGAAGCTCCTGAAGCTCTTCCCTGGTGTAGACGGTGCCCGTCTCAGAGGAATCGGAAAGGTACAGCATGCCGGGGCGGGGGCAGTATTCCTCCCGGTTTTGTTCCAGGGCGCGGCGGGCGGCCGCCGCCGTCAGCTTCCCCTCCGTTCCGGGGACGGCGATAATCTTATGCCCGGCAGACTCGATGGAGCCCGATTCATGGCCGTGGATATGGCCGGTTTCCGCCGCCACCACAGACTCCCAGGGGCGCAGAAGGGCCGCGGCGGCCAGCAGGTTGGCCTGGGTGCCCCCCTCCACAAAAGACACCGCCGCCTGCGGGGCGGCGCAGGCGGCGCGGATGAGCTCTGCCGCGCGGAGGGAGTGGCGGTCCAGGCCGTAGCCCTCGTTCTGTTCCCCGCTGGCCCTGGCCAGGGCTTCCAAAATCCGGGGGTGGGCCCCCTCGCTGTAGTCGTTCCGGAAATTATATTTCTGCATGGTACCATCTCTCACTTCTTTGGCTTTTTCTTATCCCGCCGGGCCCTGCGCAGGGCGTCCCTGGTTTCCTCCAGGCTGGCGCGCAGCCGGGCCAGCGCGTCGCGCCCCCGCTGGGAGCGCATGGTGGGGAAGGCGTCCAGCAGGCGGCGGTGCAGGAAGCGCAGGCTGCCCTCCAGCTGCCGCTGGCGTTCCCGCAGGTACTCCAGGCTGTCTTCGCGGCTGGCGGCGGCACGCTGGCCCAGGGCCGCCGCCGCGGCCTGCAGGCTGGCCTTCTGCCCCGCCAGCGCGGCGTCTGTTTTGGCTTTCGCCTCGTCAAGCACCTCCTGCAGCGCTTTCAGCTTGCCGCTCAGCTGCAGCGCCGCACGCACAGACACCGCCACGTCGGCGGCAAAGGCCGCCAGAAAAACCAGGCTCAAAAGGGTAAGCCAGAAGGAGGGGATGCTTTCTGCCAGCCGCAGAAAGCGCGGATGCACCACCCGCATGACCAGCACGCTCATCACCCCGAACAGAAGGGAATTCTGCAGGCAGACGCGGCCGTGGATATTCCACCGCTTGCGGGAATAATCCCACCATTTGGTGTGAAAAAGCGTTTCCAGCAAAAAGCCGGTGACATACTCCACCAGGCTGGTCACCAGAACGCCGGCCAGGAACAGCAGGGGAAGGCTGCCCTGCACGGGGGTGAGCAGCCAGATGACCAGCAGGCCGCCCACCCCGTACACCGGGCACAGGGGGCCGTTGAGAAACCCCCGGTTGATGAATTTTTTCGCCGGCACAGAGCAATAAATGCTTTCGCACAGCCAGCCAATCATACTGTAAATGAAAAAAAGTAGGAGTATGACCCGCACGTCTTCCAACCTCTCACCTCCGGCGGGCAGCGCCCGCTGACAAATTTGCCGGGTTCCGCAGAGGCAGCCGGTTTTGGGCAGAAGCCCGGCCCGCCGCCTTCTGAAAAACAACAGAATGATGATATCATATCACATTTTATCCCCTATGGCAAATGGTCAAAGCAGGGCGGCCAGGGGGGAAAGCAGGTAGTACAGCAGGGCGGCGGCCACCGCGGGGGCCAGCACCCAGGAGGTCACGTCCACCTCCAGCTCCGTCACCTTCAGCAGGCGGCGGATCGAAAGGGAAGCGTTGAAGATCTCGCTGAAAAACAGGATGCACAGGTACCCCGCCATTCCCCAAAGGGGCAGGCAGACGGCGATGGCGGCCACCCGCAGAAGGGAATCCATAAAATTATACCGGAACGAGTACATCTGCTGATCCAGCCCCTTCAGCATGCCGTCCACCACGCTGTCCACATACATAATGGGCACAATGGGGGCCATGATCCGAAGCAGATCCCCCGCCTCGGGGCTTTGGAAGAACAAGGTGCAGAGGGGGTCGGCAAACACAATGAGAAGGGAGGTGACAAAAAAGGAAAAGGACAGCGTAAAGCGCAGGGCTCTTTCCGCCGTGCGCTGAATGCTCCTGGGCCGGCCCCCGGCGGCGGCCTCTGCCAGCTCGGGCACCAGCAGGGAGCACAGGGAGGAAATGAAGGAGGCGGGAAACAGCACCACCGGCATCACCATGCCCTGCATGCGCCCGTACTGGGCCATGGAATCCTCCAAATTGGCCCCGGCCTTCCGGAAGCCCTGGGGCACCAGCAGGTTTTCCACGCTGCTGAGGCCGCTGCGCACAAAGGAGCTGCCTACCACCGGCGCGGCAATGTGCAGGATGCGCCGCAGGGGCGCCCTCTTCCCCGCCGCCCGCCTGCGGGCCTTCTTCAAAAAGCAGAGGCCCGTGAAGGAAAACGCGGCCGCCTCCCCCAGCGTAGACCCCAGCATAAGGGCTTCCAGCGGAGGAAGGGCGGAAAAAAGCGCCACCCCCATGGAAATGGTGACGGCCTGCTCCAGAAGATCGGAAAGGGCGGGCACCGCCGTGTTCCTCTCTGCCAAAAACCATCCCTTCAGGCAGGCGCAGCAGGCCATGAAGGGAAGTCCGGCCGCCAGCAGGCGCAGCGGCTGGGCCGCTTCGCCGCTGCCCAGCACCTGCTCTGCCAAAAGGCCGGAGCCCGCCCACAGGGCCGCCCCGGCCGCCAGGCTGGCGGCAAGGGCCAGCCCCAGGCACTTTTTCAGCGCTCCCCCGGCCCCGCCCCCTTCGGCGGAAAGGCGGGTCACCGCCAGGCCCAGGCCAGAGGTACACGCCGTCACCGCCAGGGAAAACAGGGAAAAAATAAGCTGGTACAGCCCCATGCCCGCGTCGCCGATGCGCAGGCAGATATAAGAACGGAACAGGATGGAGCTGAGCCGCAGCAGAAGCGTCCCCCCGGTCAGCACCGCCGCATTCCGCAAAAAGATCCTTCGCCTGTTCAACCTGCAGGTCCCCCTTCCTTCCCGGAAAATGCCTTCCTCTATTCCTATTCAAAACAGGGAAAAATAAGTCTGTCAATTCTGAGGGAAATGCGGTATAATACAGAGAAAAGGGGAAGCCGCCCGGCTTTCTTCCATTCACCGACGCTATTGACCGATGGAGGATTTATGGACTGGACAGAGATTTGCATTTCCGTTAACGCGAAGGATGTGGATTTGGCGGGGGATATTGCCCAGATGGTGGTACCCTACGGCATTTACGTGGAGGACTACTCCCATTTGGAGGAGGAGGCCCGGGAAATCGCCCACATCGACCTGATTGACGAGGAGCTTCTGCAGAAGGACCGCACCAAGGCCCTGGTGCACGTCTACATCAGCCCCGAGGAAAACCCGGCCGAGGCCCTTTCGTTCCTGCGGGAACGGTACGAGGCAGAGGGGATTCCCTACACGGTTTCCACCGCTTCCTGCGCGGAGGAGGACTGGATCAACAACTGGAAAAAATATTTCAAGCCCATCCCCGTGGGGAAAAGCCTTCTCATCCGCCCCACCTGGGAGGATGCCTGTGAGCCTCAGGGCCGGAAGGTGCTGCACCTGGACCCGGGCCTGGCCTTCGGCACAGGCACCCACGAAACCACTCGCCTGTGCATGGAGCTGCTGGAGGAATTCCTCACCCCCGGCCAGCGGATGCTGGACGTGGGCTGCGGCAGCGGGATCCTTTCGGTAGCCGCCCTGCTGCTGGGGGCCGGGGAAGCCGTGGGCGTGGACATTGACGGGCTGGCGGTGAAAACCGCCGTGGAGAACGCCCAGCTGAACGGCGTGGCGGACCGGTTCACCGCCCTGTGCGGCGACCTGACCGAGAAGGTGCAGGGCCTGTTCGACGTAGTGGCCGCCAACATTGTGGCCGATGTGATCATCCGCCTGACCGGGGATGTGGAACGGTTCATGAAGCCCGGCGCCCTGTACGTGATGAGCGGCATCATCGACGCCAGAGAGGCGGACGTGCTGCGGGCCATAGAGGGCCGCTTTGCCGTGGAAGCCCGCCGCGAGGAAAAAGGCTGGGTGGCGCTGGCCGCCAGGAGGCTGCCATGAGGGCGCGGGCCTGGGCTCTTCCAGCCCTTCTTCTGTCTGCGGCGGCGCTTCTGCCCGCCGCCCCTGCGGCCGCGGCCGGGACGCAGGCCTACCATGTGGAGGAGGCGGGGGTAACCCTTTCGCTGCCCTCCGGCATGCGGGTGCTGCAATACCCGGTGGAGGAGGGGGACCCCGCCATCCCCCTGACCGGCTACAGCACCGCCCAGGAGCTGAACCAATATTACGAGGGGATGGACATTCTGCTGGAGGCCTACTTCCCGGAAACCGGAAGCTACATTACCCTGGAGCACTGGGAAACGGAGGAAAGCTGGGAGCTTTACTCCTACGGGGACTTGAGCCAGGAGGAGCTGGAGGCCCGCATTGCAGATTACCCCTATTACTGGTGGGAGGAAGGGGAGCTTCCCTACACCGCCGCCTCGGTGGCGCAGCACGAACAGATCCCCTTCCTGCACTATACGGATTTGGACGTTTCCGGCGCTGTGTCGGATTATTACGAGACGGTGGTAAACGGCAGCTGGCTGTACCTGGGAGCGTACACCTACGCGGAGGACGCCCTGACCGAGGAGGAAACGGCCGCCCTCAGCGCCGCCATAGAATCCCTGTCTTTTGAAACCGTCTCCTCCGCCAACGACATGGCCTGGCTGGAGCAGCTGAATTTTGTCAGCACCCTGGCCGGGTACCTGCTCTCGGTTCTGGCCGTTCTCTTCTGCGCCCTTCTTCCCTGGCTCAGGCAGCGGGCCGAGCGGTATGGCCGCATCCTGACCCTGCCCGGCCTGGTGTGCCGGGTAAACTCCCCCCTGGGGACGGTGGACTGCTACCAGAACTACTTCGTGCTCTTTTCCCCCGGCATGTCCCCTGTTTCTTACTGGTACGGCCAAACAGGCGGGGCTGTGGAAACCAGCCGCTGCTTCTGGCTGTACCCGCCCGGGCGGCAGCCCCTGGCCCTGCCCAAGGAGTCCTTCGCGGCCGGCGCCCCTGTTCTGCTGGCCCGCGTCCTCTCCCGCCAGCTGGGCGGCCGCTTCCGCCAGGAAGAGGGCCCGGAGGAAACAGCGGAGCGGTGAGGCGGGCACAGCGCGCAGATTTCTGTGCGGCAAAAGCGCCGCCAAGTTATGCAAAATCCGAACATACTTAAACCAAACAACGAGGTTTGGTCCCCAGAGGGACTGAATCTCGTTGTTTTTTATAGATTTTTTAATAAGAGGTCTGAAAACCTGCCGCGCTGCCTGCCATGAAAAGCGGAGAAAATAGGCAGATACCCCTGGAAGATAAAAAGCGTTTGCTCTTCCCG
>DVMK01000096.1 GCA_018715025.1 Candidatus Caccousia avistercoris | reverse complement strand
GCGCAAAATAATTTCGTTGCCCCGCAAGATGCACTCGGCTTCCGTAGAGAAGCCAAGGGCTTCATAAAACTTCTGCGGAATGGTCAATTGCCGCTTTTCCGATATGCGAATTGTTTTTCGGTTCATAGGATTTCCGCCTCTCACAATTGCTGTTCCCATATGGCTTCTCCTTCCTAGTTGTATGTGGGAAACAAAGAAATATGTGCAACAAATTTCTTTGTTTCTTTGTTTTTATTATAACAGCAAAGATTAGCGGAGTCAAGGGATAGGTTATTCAACTTCTTTGATTTGGGCAAGACCGTCGAGGGTGGTACAGATGATGTTCCTCTTTTCCGCTGCCCCGATTTCCCCGGTCATGCTGTGGCTGATTTCCCTGCCGCACACCACCAGCATGCGGCAGCGGCCCAGCTTCTGACGGGAGATAGCCTGGAAATCCCTGCTTTCCTCCTGATTTTCTATCTGGAGATACTGCCCATCCGCCAGCCTGGGACAAATGGGGACATACCCAAGTTCATATACCTTACGGCAATATCTGCGCAGCTGACTGGGCGGCGCTTTTTCGGAAGCGCAGATATAAGCAAACGCTTTTTCCATACATACCAACTCCTTCCAAAAATCTGGGCGCCCCTTTGGACGCCCTTTCGCTTTGCCGGAAACAGAACCCGGGCGCCCTCGTGGACGCCCGCCTACTGCTCTTTTCCCTCCTCCAAAGCAAACCGGACACGATCAGAGCCCAATTTGAAGTAAGCGTCGGTTACTTCAATTCCCACCGCCTCGTACCCCTCCAGTCTGGCGGCCAGCACGGTAGTGCCGGCCCCGCAGAAGGGATCCAGGATTCTGCCGCCCGGCTCGCAGATTTTTACCAGATCCCGCATAAGCTGCAGGGGCTTCTCCGTCATGTGGATGCGGTCCTGGGGATTGGCGTACCGGAATACACCCGGCAGGCAGCCCACCGGCCGGCTCACCGGCATGGGGCCGTTGGATCCCCACACCACATATTCGCTCTGCTGGCGAAACCTTCCTTTCTGCGGCCGGCTGGTCATCTTATCCCACACCACGGAACCGCGCCAGATCCACCCGGCCCACTGCATGGCGTCGGTGATGGAAGGATACTGCCGCCAGTCGATAAACAGGCAAACAGGCGCCCCCGGGTAGCTGTTCGTAAAACAGGTTTTGTAAAACAGAATTATGGCCTGTCATCTCGATCTCACAGCCGAAGAACTGGTCTTTCAGATCAATTAATCTCCGTCACCCCCTGATGGACGGCGGTCAGCCGCTTTCCAATGGCATCCACCACATTGACGGTGACTCCGTTCCCGGCCTGCTTATAAAGCTGGGCGTCGGATTGTATGGGAAGGAGAAGGTCGATGCGTTCATCCGTCCAGCCCTGGAGCCGCAGGCATTCCTGCGGCGTAAGGCGCCGGATGCGGCATCCGTCCCACACCCCGGAGGCCTCCCGCTTATGGCTGTGGATTTTGCTCCCATTTCCGGCGGTAAGGCATCTGGCGTATTCCGTCAGTTCCGGGGCCTCATTCATATCCACACAGCACAGGATTCCCTGATCGCTTCCCGTGGTGAGGGTGTGCGCAATCCCCCTTCCTACCCGCCCGCGCCTGGTGTTGCCGGTAGGATAGGACAGGCAGATGCTGTCGCCCGGATAGGCGGTGCGGAACCCCGTCCTGGTATTTTCCTTGATGGGGAGGCCGGTGCAGTACAGCCCGGTGTTCCCTCCGAATCCGCCCGCCTGGGCTGTCAGGGTACGGTTTTCAGTTCTTCCCGCAGCACCCGGCGAAGGGTTGCCTCCAGCGTTTCCTGCCTGGCGCTGTCCAGAATAGCTTTCACCAGGAAGGCGCTTTTCCCGCCTTCCGGCACAGCCTGAAGAAGTGCCCAGGCCTGGCGGTGGTCGGCGTTTTGCAGGTTGGGGCGGAAGGAATACCGGGGCCGCGTCACCGGTTTTTGGAACCGGCCTGGAATTGGCCCAAAATCCGTTCAAACCCTTCGGCGTTTACTTTCTCGTCTATGAGGAAAAAAGCCAGGCACAGGCCGTCCTGGGGCGCGGTGCAGCGCTTTGCCAGCGCCGCGCCTCCGCCCAGCATAACCACCGGGAGGGCCTTCAGGTCAAACCCGGCCTCCATGGCGGCAGAAAACAGGTGTTCCACATAGAGGCGGCCCTGCTGCCGAATGACAGTCTGGGCCGTTTCCTCCAGGCTGCAGGGTTCCCCAGCCAGAACCCGTTCAATCTGCGCATCGGTAACGGACAGGCCCAGGCTCCGCCGAACCTGCTCCTTTGCTTCGTCAATACAGCGGATCATGCCCAGCTCCAGGCTGCGGCAGGTGGAGGCGTTTGGTACGCTGTTGTCCAGACGCATAAGATCCACCGTCCAGCCGCCGATGTCCATAAGCAGGACGGACGGTTCGTCCCGGATGAGCTCCGGGTACACAGCAAGGGCGGAGTACCCCTGCGGGAACAGCTTTACTTCCTCAATAGCCACTTTGTAGGGAGCGCCTTCAAACCGGAAGCACACCGGGCCCGTGCTGCCGGAAGGATGCGAATAGAGCAGGTAATCCCGAAAGGCCTTCTTTTCCCTGCCGAAGGAGGCCAGCGGAAGGCCGGCGGCAAGGGTAACGGAACATTCCTGCCTGCCGCCGCGCTGTTTGATTTCCTTCGCAATGGCGGCCAGGGTCAGCAGATAGTAATTTTCGTTTTCTGTCTTATCCCGCAGGATAGGCTGGCGCCCTGTCCCGCACACATAAAACCGCCCGTGAAATTCCAGCGTATTTTGCAGCGTGTAGGGTTCGTGGGAATATTCTGAGATACCGGCTGGAAAGGAAAAATGCCTGGTTTTGATGGCGTAGTAGCCATGGTCTATGCCGATGTTCATAGTGAATTCCTCCTTACTGACTGTGGAAAATATAATACCGGCTGGGAAAGGACGGAAAAGCTTCCTGAGAGCTTCTTCGTTCTTTTCCAGCCGGTAAAAGTTACCTGGGGGGAGAGGTGCG
>DVMK01000095.1 GCA_018715025.1 Candidatus Caccousia avistercoris | reverse complement strand
CGTGTGAGACAATATGGATAAATTATTGACCCTTCTGCAGGAAAACGCCCGGCTCAGCTGCGAGCAGCTGGCCGTCATGCTGGGAACCACAGAGGACGAGGTGAAGAACCAGATCAGCGCCTACGAAAAAGCCGGGGTCATCCGGGGGTACCAGGCGCTCATCAACTGGGAAAAGGCTGACGCCAACCGGGCCTCCGCCCTTATTGAGCTGCGCGTCACCCCCAAGCGCGACCGGGGCTTTGACGAAATCGCCGACCGGATTATGCAGTTTGAAGAGGTGGAAAGCGTGTACCTCATGTCCGGCGGGTTCGACCTGGCGGTGCGGGTGAACGGCAAGAGCATGCAGGAGATCGCCCTGTTCGTGGCCAAGCGCCTTTCCACGCTGGACTCTGTCCTCTCCACAGCCACCCATTTCATCCTCACCCGCTATAAGGACGGCGGCGTGGTGCTGAACGCGGAGGATGAGCGGGACGAGAGGGGGAGCGTGCTCTGTGATTGATTACCAGCAGAAGATGAACCCGAAGGTGACGGCGATCCCCCCCTCCGGAATACGGAAATTCTTTGACATCGCCAACGAAATGGATAACGTGATCTCCCTCTCCATCGGCGAGCCGGACTTTGTCACCCCCTGGCATGTGCGCCAGGAGGGCATCCGCTCGCTGGAGGACGGAAAAACCTGGTACAGCCCGAACCGGGGCTTCGCCGCCCTGCGGGAGGAAATTGCCCGCTGGTTCCGCCGCAAGTACCGGGTGGAGTACGACCCCAAGACGCAGGTGCTTGTCACCGTGGGCGGCAGCGAGGCCATCGACCTGTGCTTCCGCACCCTGCTCAGCCCCGGCGACGAGGTGCTGGTGCCCCAGCCCAGCTTTGTGTGCTATGTGCCCCTGGCCAGCATGGCGGGGGGCGTGCCGGTGGTGATTGAGACAAAGGCGGAAAACAAGTTCCGCCTTACCCCCCAGGAGATTGAGGAGAAGATCACCCCCCGCACCAAGCTGCTGGTGCTGCCCTACCCCAACAACCCCACCGGGGCCGTCATGCGCCGGGCCGACCTGAACGCGGTGGCGGAGATTGTGAAAAAATATGATCTTATGGTGCTCTCCGACGAAATCTACAGCGAGCTCACGTACGGGGAAACCTCCCACGTAAGCTTTGCGGAGATTGAGGGCATGCAGGAGCGCACCGTGGTGGTGAACGGCTTTTCCAAGGCCTTCGCCATGACGGGCTGGCGGCTTGGCTACGCCATGGGGCCGAAGGAGATTGTGGGCCAGATGACGAAGCTGCACCAGTACGGCATCATGAGCGCCCCCACCACCGCGCAGTACGCCGCCATAGAGGCCATGAAAAACGGGGACGGCGACATTGAAAATATGCGGGAGCAGTACGACATGCGCCGCCGCCTGATTGTGGACGGCTTCAACCGCATGGGCCTGCCCTGCTTTGAGCCGGAGGGGGCCTTCTATGTGTTCCCCTGCGTAAAAAGCACCGGGCTTTCCAGCGAGGAATTCTGTGAAAGGCTCATCTACGCAGAGCGGGTGGCCGTGGTGCCCGGCAACGCCTTCGGGGACTGCGGCGAGGGCTTCGTCCGGGTGTCCTACTCCTACTCCATCAAGCACATTACAGAGGCGCTCTCCCGCATCGAGCACTTCCTGCAGGAGCTGCGCCCATGAGAGAGCCTGCGGAGGTGTGCGCCGCCCCCTGCGGCAGCTATGAATATGAGACGGTGCGGGCCGTGCTGGCAGAGCAGTTTCGCCTTCTGCGGGTGGAGGAGCTGGTGAAGCCCGGCTGTAGGGTGGCGGTCAAGCCAAACCTGGTGACCCGTTCCTCCCCAGAGGAAGGGGCGGTGACCCACCCCTCCGTCATCTGCGCCGTGGTTTCGCTTCTCAAAGAGCTGGGGGCCTCGGTGACTGTGGCGGAAAGCCCCGGCGGCCCCTACACCCCTGTGCTGCTGAAGGCCGTGTACGAGGGCTCTGGCTGTTCTGCCGCAGAAAAGTACGGGGCCGCCCTGAACCTGGACTGCTCCTGGGGGGAGCTGAAGGCCCCCCAGGCAAAGCTGTGCCATTCCTTCCAGGTGATCCGCCCCCTGCTGGAGGCAGACCTGATTGTGGATGTGTGCAAGCTGAAAACCCACTGTATGATGGGCCTGAGCGCCGGGGTGAAGAATATGTTCGGCGCGGTGCCGGGGCTAATGAAGCCGGAGCTTCACTGCCGCTTCCCGGAAAAAGAGGCTTTCGGCGCCATGATCACCGACCTGTGCCAGGCGCTGCACCCGGCCCTGTGCGTGGTGGATGCGGTGGTTGCCATGGAAGGCAACGGCCCCACCGGGGGCAGCCCCCGCCCGGTGGGGGCGCTGCTGGCCAGCCGCAGCCCCTACGCGGCGGATCTGGCCTGCACCCAAATCATCGGGATGGATCCCAATACGGTGTACCCCCTGCGCTCCGCCATGGAGCGGGGCCTGTGCCCCCGCAGCCCGGAGGAGCTGCGCTTTTTGCAGCAGCCGGCCGCCGCTTTCCGGGTTCCGGATTTCCGGATGCCGGAATCCAAGCCGGCGGACTTCATCGCCCGCCTGCCCGGGTTTTTGCGCCCTCTGGCTGCCCGGCTGGCCACGCCGGTGCCGAAAATCCGCACGGCCCAGTGCGTGGGCTGCGGCAAGTGCGCCGAAAGCTGCCCCCAGCACACCATCACTATTGAGAACCGAAAGGCGGTCATTCACTATGACAAGTGCATCCGCTGCTATTGCTGCCATGAAATGTGCCCCAAGCACGTCATCGACATCCGGCGGCTTTCTTTGTTCCGCCACTGAGGAGGGCTGGCTGTGCAGGTAAACGCCTACGCGAAAATCAACCTGAGCCTGGACATTCTGGGCAGGCGGGAGGACGGCTACCATGAGCTGGCCATGGTCATGCAGTCCATCTCCCTGCGGGATGTGCTTACCGTGGAGCCGGCGGGGGAAACGTCCCTCTCCTGCACAGACCCGCGGGTTCCCTGCGGGCCGGAAAATACCCTTTGGCGCGCCGCCTCCCTGTTTTTTCAGGAGACGGGCCTTCCCGGCGGGGTGCGCGTTGCCTTGGAAAAGCACATCCCTTCCCAGGCGGGCCTGGGGGGCGGCAGCGCAGACGCGGCGGCCCTGCTGCGGGCACTAAACCAAATGTTCCAGGCGGGCCTTGCGGAGGAGGCCCTGCTTCGCCTGGGCCTGCAGGTGGGGGCCGACGTGCCCTTCTGCCTGCGGGGGGGCGCCGCCCTGGCCCAGGGGGTGGGGGAGCGCCTTTCCCCCGCGCCGCCGCTGCCGCCCTGCTTTCTGACGGTGTGCAAGCCCCCGGCGGGCGTTTCCACGGCGGAAGCCTTCCGCCGGGCGGATCAGCGGCGGGAAAAGGGGAAAAACCACACCGCCGCCGTGCTGGAGGCCCTGCGCTGCGGCAGCCTGGAATCCCTGGGCCGGGCCTTGGGCAACGATTTTGAGAATGTGATGCAGGTGCCCCAGGTGGAGGCCATAAAATCCGCCATGAAGGCCCGCGGCGCTGCGGGGGCTTCCATGACAGGCAGCGGTTCGGCGGTGTTCGGCCTGTTTGCCTCCCGGGAGGCCGCCTGTTCCTGCGCCGCCGCTCTGAAGGGCGAATATCCGGAAACTTTTTTCTGTACTCCTGTATAAAGGAAAATTTTTCCTCCCACACTATAGGTGTGCTTGGGAGCTTCCCAAAGCCAGAACACCGGTAGGGAGGAATTACCTGTGAAGATAAAATTGCTGGAAAAATGCGCCCTGTTCGGCCTGCTCTGCGCCGCCCTGTTTTCCCTTCTGGGCTTTACCGCCCGGTGCGAGAGCATCCCGGGGGAGGTGCTGCGCCTGCACATCCTGGCCAACTCCGATTCTGAGGAGGACCAGGCCCTGAAGCTTCGGGTGCGCGACCGGATCCTGGCGGAAAGCAGCGGCCTGATGGACGGCGTGCAGAACCGGGACGGCGCCGTGGAAGCGGTGCGCCGCCGGCTGCCCCAGCTGGAGGAGGCCGCCCGGCAGGAGGTGGAGGCCGCCGGGTACAGCTACCCGGTCAAGGCAGAGCTGACCACCATGTATTTTTCCACCCGCCGGTACGGCTCCGTCACCCTGCCTGCCGGGGAGTACCAGGCCCTGCGGATCACCATCGGCCGGGGGGAGGGGCACAACTGGTGGTGTATGCTGTTCCCCGCCCTGTGCCTGCCCGCCGCAGAGGACGCCGCCCAGCTGGAGGATGTGCTTACCGGGGACGAGCTGCAGGTGGTGCAGGGCGGCTACGAAGTGAAATTCAAGGTGGTGGAGCTGTACGAGCAGCTCCGCGACTGGCTGGAGGATCAGTGAAGGAGGAAGGCCATGCTGAAGCTAGTGCTGGGCCGCGCCGGCAGCGGAAAGACCACATATTTGCGGGAAATGGTGCGGGATTCCCTGCGCGTTTTCCCGGAACGGCCCGTTTTTCTTCTGGTGCCGGAGCAGGCTTCCTTTGAAAACGAGCGGGCCATGCTGGAGCTTCTGGGGGCTGAGGACGCGCAGCGGGTGCGCGTCCTCAGCTTTTCCCGTCTGGCAGACGAGGCCTTCCGCCTGTACGGCGGGGGCGCGGGCCGCCGGTTGGACGATGGGGGCCGAAGCCTTTTCATGAGCCTCGCCCTGGACGCGGTGCGGGACCAGCTGGATTTTTACCGGCGGGGGGCGGAAAGCGGCGAGCTGGCCGCCCTTATGCTGCAGATTTCCACCGAGCTGAAAATGTGCGCCGTCTCCCCGGAGGATCTGCGCCGCACAGCGGCCCGCCTGCCCGAGGGCGCCCTGCGGCGCAAGCTGCAGGAGGCTTCCCTCATTCTGGCCGCCTATGACGCCCTGGTGGCCCAAAGCTTTCTGGATCCGCTGGACGATTTGACCAGGGCGAAGCCCCTTCTGCGGGAAAACGGCTTCTTTCGGGGGGCCTTTGCGGCGGTGGATTCCTTCACCGCCTTCACCATGCAGGAGTATGAAATTCTGAAAATCCTGCTGGAGCAGGGGGAGGAGACGGCGGTGTCCCTCTGCGCCGACGGGCTGGAGGATCCGGAGGACGGGGTGGGCCTGTTCTCTTTGGTGAAGCGCACCGGCCGCCGCCTGCGGGGCCTGGCCAGAGAAGTGGGCTGCCCGGTGGCCGCCCCGGTGCTGCTGCCCTCCGGGGCCCGTTTTGCCAGCCTTGGGCTTCGCGCCCTGGAGGGCGCCCTGTACCGCCCCGGCCGCGAACCCTTCTCAGGGGAGGACGGCGCGGTGCTGTACCGGGCGGCCAGCCGCTACGGCGAAGCGGATTTCGTCTCGGCGGAGATCCGCCGCCTGGTGATGACGGGGGAATACCGGTACGGGGATTTCGCCGTCATTGCCAGGGACGCAGATACATACGCGGGAATTCTGGATCGCGCGCTGGAAGCCAGGGATATTCCTTACTTTATGGATCAGCCGGCCAGCATGGAGTCGGAGCCCCTCATGCGGCTGGTGCTGGCGGCCCTGCAGGCGGTGCGCACCGGCCTGCGCACCGGCGAGGTGCTGCTGTACCTGAAAACGGGCCTGGCCGGGCTGGAGCCGGAGGAAATTGCCGGGCTGGAAAATTACGCCTTCCTGTGGAGCATCTCCGGCAAGGGCTGGCGGGAGGAATGGACGGATCATCCCCGCGGCTTTGAAGAGGCCATGACAGAGGAGGACGCCGCCCAGCTGGCCCGGCTCAACGCCAGCCGGGAAAGGGCGGTGGCCCCCCTGCTGGCCCTGGCCCGCACGGTGGAGGAGGGGGACGGGGAAGCCTGCGCCCGCGCCCTGTACCGTTTGCTGGAGCAGGTGGACGCGGCAGAGGCCCTGCGCCGCCTCGCCGTCCGCCTGGAGGAGATGGGAAGGCCCGATTTGGCCGGGCAGCAGATCCGCCTGTGGGACATGCTCATGAATATTCTGGATCAGTGCGCCATGGTGCTGAAGGGTACTGTGCTGGGCTGCGCCCGCTTTGCAGAGCTGCTCCGGCGGGTCATTTCCTCCGGCACGCTGGCCAGCATCCCCCAGGGCTTGGATCAGGTCACGGTGGGAAGCGCCGACCGCATACGCCCCAACAGCCCCAGGGTGACCTTCCTGGTGGGCGCCGCCCAGGGGGAGTTCCCCGCCGCCCCCTCCTCCAATTCCCTGTTCAGCGGGGCGGAACGGCGGGAGCTCATCCAGCTGGGCCTGCCCCTGAACGAAACGCTGGAGGGCACGGCGGTGCAGGAACGGTTTCTCACCTACACCGCCATGACAAGCGCCTCCCACCGGCTGTATGTGAGCTGGCCCCAGTCCGGCGGTGAGCCCTCCTCCCTGGTGGGGGAGCTTCTGGCCGTGCTGCCCTCTGTCCGCACCCTGGCGGAGGGGGAGATGGGTCCCCAGTTTTTCGCCAACGGGGAAAAGCCGGCCTTTGAGCAGGCCGCCCGCCTGTGGCGGCAGGGCACCCCCTGGGCTGAGGCGCTGGGCCAATATTTTGAGGGCCGCGAGGAATACGCCCCCCGGCTGCGCGCCCTGGACCGCGCCAGGGACCGCCGCCCCGCCCTCATCGGCGACCCGGCCCTGGCTCAGGAGCTGTTCGGCCGGGTGATGACCCTTTCCGCCACGCAGGTGGAAAAATTTTATCTGTGCCATTTCCAGTATTTCTGCCGGTTCGGCCTGGGCGCCAGGGAGCGCCGGGCCGCCGGGCTGGACGCCATGGAATACGGCAGCGTCATGCACTTTTTGCTGGAAACCGTCCTGCGGGAGGATGGCCCCCGGCAGGCGGCCGCCTGGAGCGGGGAAGAGCTGGAGGGGCGGCTTTCCGCCCTGCTGGAGGAGTACGCGGAGCGGAAGCTGGGCGGCGCCGCCCGCCGCACGGCCCGGTTCCAGTACCTGTTCGCCCGGCTGGCCCAGGCCGCCGCCGTGATTGTGCGCCGGGTGGCGGAGGAGCTGTGCCAAAGCCGCTTCCAGCCAGAGGACTTCGAGCTTCCCGTGGGCCGGGGCGGCGTGCCCGCCCTGCGGCTTCGGCTTCCCCAGGGGGAGGCCAGGCTGGAGGGGAAAATCGACCGGGTGGATCTTCTGCGGGAGGACGGCCAGCTGTATGTGCGCGTGGTGGATTATAAAACAGGAAAAAAGGAATTCAAATTGTCGGATATTCTCTATGGGCTGAATATGCAGATGCTGCTGTACCTGGCCGCTGTGGCGGAAAACGGGGCGGCCCGCTACGGCGCCCCGCCCAAACCGGCGGGGGTGCTGTACATGCCCTCTGCCGAGCCTCTTCTTTCCGCCGGCGGCGGGGCGGCGGAGAAGGCCAAGGCAGAGAGGGACAAGGCCCTGCGCATGAACGGCCTTCTGCTGGACGACCCGGGGATCCTGCAGGCGATGGAGGCCAAGGGGGAGGGGCGGTATATCCCCGCCGTGCTGAAAAACGGGGAACCGGCCCGGCGCGACAGCCTGGTGTCCCTCCGGGATATGGACTGCATTCTGCACCATGTGAAGCGGATGGTGGGGGAGATGGCCCAGTCCCTGTGGGACGGCGACGTGCAGGCCGAGCCGGTGTCCGGCGCTTACGACGCCTGCCAGTGGTGCCCCTACGCCGCCGTATGCGGCCACGAGAAAGAGGATCCGGCCAGGGCGATGGCGCGCCTGGACAAAAAAACGGCTCTGGACCAGCTGAGGGAGGAGGAGAAAAATGGCTAGGGAATGGACGGAAGCGCAGGCCGACGCCATCCGCGCCCGCCGGGGAAGCCTGCTGGTTTCTGCGGCGGCGGGCTCCGGCAAAACGGCGGTTCTGGTGCAGCGCGTGCTGGAACGGCTCACCGACCCGGAGCATCCCACCGACGCGGACCGCCTTCTGGTGGTGACCTTCACCAAGGCCGCCGCCGCCGAGATGAGCGCCCGCATTTCCCGGCAGATTGCCCTTTTGCTGGAACAAAACCCGGGGGATGTGCGGCTTCAGCGGCAGCAGATCCTCATGGCCAGGGCCCATATCAGCACCATCCACAGCTTTTGCGGCGATCTGGTGCGGGAATATTTTTATAAATTGAATATTTCCCCGGATTTCCGTATCCTGGACGACAGCGAGATGGCCGTCCTGCGGGCCGACGCCATGGAGGAGGTGCTGGAGGACTGCTACGGCCGGGGGGACGAGGCCTTCTTCGCCCTCATCGATGCCTTTGCCGCAGGGCGGGACGACAGCCGCATTGTCCGCACGGTGGACACCCTCTACGACTTCATCCGCAGCCACCCCTTCCCCGGGCGCTGGCTGCGGGAGAAGGCCGCCATGTACCGGCAGGCGGGGGATCCGGCCTCCACCCTGTGGGGGAGGGCCGTCCTCTCCTTCGGGGAACAGGCGGCGGAATACGCCGTTTCCCTGACGGAAAATTCCCTGGCCCTCATGGCGGAGGCCCCCGAGGTGGAAGCCGCTTACCGGGAGGCCTACCTGTCAGACCTGGCGGGCCTGCGGGCCCTGCAGGAAGCCTTTGCCGCCGGGGAGTGGGACCAGGCGGTGTTCCGGTGCGGCGGCTTCTCCTTCGCCAAGCTGAAGCCCCTTCGGGGCATGGGGGACGACCCGGTGAAAAACAAGGTTTCCGCCGGGCGCGACGAGGTGAAGGCGGTGGTGAAGCGGCTGGCCGCCCTGTTTGGCTCCACCCGGGAGGAATGCGCCCGGGACGTCGCCCGCCTGGCCCCGCTGGTGGAAACGCTGTTTCAGCTGACAGAGGCCTACGGCAGGGCGCTGGACACGAAAAAGGCAGAGCGGCGCGCCGCCGATTTCGGCGACCTGGAGCACTGGACCCTGCGCCTGCTGTGGGACGACAGCCCGCAGGGGCCGGTTCTCACCCCGGAAGCGGAGGAGATTGCCGCCCGCTTCGACGAGGTGATGGTGGACGAATACCAGGACACCAACGAGGCGCAGGACATGATTTTCCGGGCCGTATCCCGGCGGGAGGAAAACCTGTTTCTGGTGGGGGACGTGAAGCAGAGCATTTACGGGTTTAGGCAGGCCATGCCGCAGATTTTCCTGCGCAGGCGGCAGGAGTTCCCCCCTTACCGCAGAGAGCTGGATGAATACCCCGCCAGCGTGGTGCTGGATCGGAATTTCCGCAGCGCCGCGGGAATTACGGACGCCGTGAATTTTGTGTTCCGCCAGCTGATGAGCCGGGAGGTGGGCGGCCTGGATTATTCCGGCTCGGAGGAACTGGTGGCCGCCGCCTCCTTCCCGAAGGAGGAAGCGCCGGCGGTAGAGCTGGAAGTCCTGGACCTGTCCGCCGCGGAGGAGGACGAGGAGATGGCGGTGGAAGAGAGCCGCCGCATTGGCCGCCTGCTGCAGGAGCACATGGAAAAAACGCCCGTCTGGGAGGACGGCCGTTCCCGCCCCATGCGGTATTCCGACGTGTGCATCCTGCTGCGCAGCGCCAACCGGTTCGCCTTCCAGTACGCCAGAGAGCTGCAGGCCATGGGGATTCCCGCCCAGGCGGATACGGCGGGGGGCTTTTTTTCCGCCCCCGAGGTGGCCCTGGCCCTGTCGCTGCTGCGGTGCATCGACAACCCCTTGCTGGACATCCCCCTGGCCGCCGTGCTCATGAGCCCCGTCTACGGCTTTACCGCCGGGGACCTGGCCCAGGTGCGGCTGGGGGACCGGAAGGCGCCCCTGTACCTGGCGGTGAAGAAGGCTGCCGGGCAGAACGAGGCCCTGGCCTCCTTCCTGCAGGAGCTGGAACGGTTCCGCAGCCTGGCCGCCGCCCTGCCCTCCCACCGGCTTCTGGCCGAGGTGTACAGCCGCACCGGCCTGCCAGAGCTGGTGCAGGCCATGCACGGCGGCGGCCTGCGGCTGGCCAACCTGCGCCTGCTGCTGGAGTACGCCGGGAAATATGAGGAATCGGGGAACGGCGGGCTTTCCGGCCTGCTGCGCTTTTTCGACCGGCTGGAACGGAAAAAAAGCGACCTGGCCGCCGCCGTCTCCCCCGGGGAAACGGGCGACGCCGTGCGGATTATGAGCATTCACCGCAGCAAGGGGCTGGAATTCCCCCTCTGCTTTCTGGCAGGCTGCACCCGCCGTTTCAACCGGGAGAGAGGGGACGTGCTTCTTCACCCGGAGCTTGGCCTGGGCGTCCGCCTGCCGGACGAGGAGACGGGCCTGCGCCGGGACGTGCTGCCCCGGCAGGCCGCCGCCCTGGAACTGGACCGGGACGAGATGAGCGAGGAGCTTCGGGTGCTGTATGTGGCCATGACCAGGGCCAAGCAGAGGCTGGTGATGCTGGCCGCTGTGAAGGACGCCCCCCGCACCCTGGGGAAGCTGGCGGCCCGCCTGCGCCCGGGGGAGCGGATTGCCCCCTACACGGTGCGCAGCTGCTCCAGCCTGGCGGACTGGCTTCTGCTGTGCGCCCTGCGGCATCCCAGCGGCGGCGCCCTGCGGGACATGGCGGGCGCCCTGCCTGGGCTGACCCTTCCCGCCGAGGAGCCCTGGCTGGTGCGCGTCACCCAGCCGGAGCCCCCCCTGAAAAGGGAGCAGGAGGCCGCCGCCCCCCAGCCCGCAGACGAGGAAGCCCTGCGCCGCCTTTCCGCCGCCGTCGCCTGGCGTTACCCGGGGGAGGCTCTTTCCGGGGTGCCTGCCAAGGTGACGGCCTCCGACCTGGCAGAGCGGGAGACAGGCCGGGAGTATTGGGCCTCTTCCCGCCCCGCCTTTCTGGGGGAGGGCGGCCTCACCCCGGCGGAGCGGGGCGTGGCCCTGCACCAGTTTTTGCAGTTTGCCCGCTGGGAGGAAGCCCGCGCCGCCCCGGAGCAGGAGCTTGCCCGGCTGGAGGCCGGGCGCTTCCTCACCCCCCAGCAGGCCGCCGCGGTGGATTTGGGCCGGGTGAAAAGGTTCTTTTCCTCCCCGCTGGCGGCGCGCATCTTCGCTTCCCCGCGCCTTCTGCGGGAATACCGCTTTACGGCCCGGCTGCCTGCCCGGGCGGTGAAGCCCGGCCTCAGCCGGGAGGAGGGGGAGCGGCAGGTCATCCTTCAGGGCGTGGTGGACTGCGCCTTTCAGGAGGGGGACGCCCTGGTGGTGCTGGATTTTAAAACGGACCGCCTCCCCTCCCTGGAGGCCCTTCTGGCCCGGTACCGCACCCAGCTTTTGCTGTACCGGGACGCCCTGGCCCAGTGCACCGGCCTTCCGGTGAAGGAATGCGTGCTGTATTCCTTCCATTTGGGGCAGTCCGTCTCCTTTCTGGGGGAAGAGGGGGCCCCTGAAAAAGAACGGGCAAATTCCTGAAAAAACAGTTGACTTTTCGCCTGTGGGCGGCTATAATAGCAAAAGAGAAACAAAGCAGGGCGCAGCTGTGCCCTCACCTGTGGGGTTCCGTCCGGCACAGGTCAATAACGGTTTTCCGCCCGCAGGGGCGGTGAAGTCGGGATTGTATCGGGCGGAATTTTTCCGCCCGTTTTGTTTTGGTACGAACTGCATAAAACGTGTTTTGGAGGTGCTTCACCATTAGCAACAAGGAATTGCAGATCAACGAGGAAATCCGCGACAAGGAAGTCCGGGTCATCGGTCCGGACGGCAACCAGCTGGGGGTAATGTCCTCTCAGAAGGCGCTGGAGCAGGCTTATGCCCAGAACCTTGATCTGGTCAAGATTGCGCCGCAGGCCACGCCTCCTGTCTGCAAAATCATCGACTACGGCAAATTCCGCTTTGAACAGGCCAAGCGTGAAAAAGAGGCGAGGAAAAACCAGCGTGTGGTAGAGATCAAAGAGGTTCGTCTTTCCCTCAACATCGACACCCACGACTTCGACACCAAGGTAGGCCACGCCATGCGTTTCCTCAAAGAGGGCAACAAGGTGAAGGCTTCCATCCGCTTCCGCGGCCGTGAAATGGGCCACCCGGAGCAGGGGTACGAGGTGATGAAGCGTTTTGCCGCCGCTTTGCAGGAGGTTGCCAATGTGGAAAAGCCCGCGAAGCTGGAAGGCCGCAACATGCTGATGTTCCTTGCATCCAAACCCGCTAAATAAATATTTTCTATAAATCAAGGAGGGGCAAAATCATGCCTAAGATCAAGACTCATTCCGGCGCGAAAAAGCGCTTCAAGCTTTCTAAGAACGGAAAGGTTATCCGCGCGCACGCCAACAAATCCCACCTGCTGAACGGTCACGGCAAGACCCGCAAGACCAAGAGAGCCCTCAGGGGCACCACCGTTGCCGACAAGACCAATGTAGCACAGGTAAAGCGCCTGCTGCCCTACAAATAAGGTTCGGCCGCTTCAGAAGCAACTTACAAAAGACAATACCAGAATTTGGAGGTAATGATAAATGGCTCGTGTTAAGGGCGCGTTGATGACTCGCAAAAGAAGAAAGAAGACATTAAAGCTGGCGAAGGGCTACTGGGGTTCCAAGAGCAGGCATTTTAAAATGGCCAAGCAGGCCGTTATGAAGTCCGGCAACTATGCGTACATCGGCCGCAAGGCCAGGAAGCGCGACTTCCGCCGCCTGTGGATTACCCGTATTTCCGCCGCCTGCCGCATGAACGGCATCACCTACTCTGTGTTTATGAACGGCCTGAAGAAGGCAAACGTCACCCTCAACCGCAAAATGCTCGCCGAAATTGCCGTGGCCGACGAAGCCGCGTTCAAGGCTCTCGTGGAGAAAGCAAAATCCGCTTTATAATAAGCTGTAATTGCGCCCGGAATTTCCCGGGCGCATTATTTTCGTTAGAGGGAAATCTGCCGTGAAGGGGGGAAGAGGGCCTTGGCGCAGCTCATTATCAGCAGAAAAAACGATCTGGTGAAGCAGGCGGCAAAGCTGGGGCAAAGCGCTTCCTTCCGCAGGCAGGAGGGGCTTTTTCTGGCGGAGGGCGCCCGCCTGTGCGCCGACGCGGCAGACAGCGGGGCCGTTCCTGCCCGCGTGTTTTATACCGCCCGCGCCCGGGAAAAATACGCTCCTTACCTGGAGCGCATCCTGGCCCGCGCCCAAGAGGTCTTTGAAATTTCAGAGCCGGTGGCCGAGCTTCTCTCCGAAACCCGGTCCAGCCAGGGGGTTTTCTGCCTTTGCCGGATGGAGGCGGAGCGGGAGCTTTCCAACCTGCCCCTGGCCCACTGCCTGGCCCTGGAACGCATTCAGGACCCGGGCAACCTGGGGGCGGCCCTGCGCACGGCAGAGGCGCTGGGGGTTTCCTCGGTGCTTTTGGCGGGGGAGTGCTGCGACCTGTACTCCCCCAAGGTGCTGCGCGCCAGCATGGGGGCGGTGTTCCGCCTGCCCGTGTTCTTCTGCGGGGCGCTGCCGCAGGCGCTGGCGGCTTTGCACCGGCGGGGCTTTTTCTCCTGCGCCGCCGTGCCGGATCCCGCCGCCCTGCCGGTGACAGAGGCGGATTTTTCCCGCCCCTGCCTGATGGCGGTGGGCAACGAGGGGAACGGCCTGGCGGAAGAGACGGCCGCCGCCTGCACCCTTCGGGTTACCATTCCCATGCAGGGCCGGGCAGAAAGCCTGAACGCCGCTTCCTCCGCGGCCATCCTCATGTGGGAAATGATGCGTCCGGGGAGGGATTGCCGTGAGGGATAAGCGAAGCTACTGGCTTTGGCTGCAGCACGCCATGGGGGCGGGCAGCACGAAGCCCTCCAGAATACTGGAAATGCACGAAAGCCTGGAGGAGTTTTACGAAAGCGGCCGGCAGGGCTGGCTGCTGGATGGAATCTTCACGCCCAGGGAACTGGAAAATCTGGATTCCTACACGCTGGATCAGGCGGAGGCCCAGCTGGAATTTACGGAAAAGCTGGGCCAGCAGGTGCTTTGCCCCGAGGACGCCGGCTACCCGGCCCTGCTGCGGCAGACGGTCTCGCCGCCCTGCGCCCTGTACGTGAAGGGCCAGCTTCCGCCGGAGGAGGCGCTGTGCATCGCCATGGTGGGAACCCGGAAGGCTTCGCCCGCCGGGCTTTCCGCCGCCAATTCCATCGCCTATTCCCTGGCGAAGCAGGGGGCTGTGGTGGTGAGCGGCGGCGCTTTGGGCATTGACTCCGCGTGTCATACGGGGGCCCTGCGGGCCGGGGGAAAAACGGTCTGCGTGCTGGGCTGCGGCATCGATTATAATTATTTGATGAAGAATGCATCCCTGCGGGAGGCCGTCTCTCACAGCGGGGCCCTGGTGTCAGAGTACCCGCCCAACACGCCGGCCAGCGCCAACTCCTTCCCCATCCGCAACCGGATTATCTCCGGCCTCAGCGCCGGTACGGTGGTGGTGGAGGCCGCCGCCAAAAGCGGGTCGCTCATCACCGTCGGCTTCGCCCTGGAACAGGGGCGGGACGTGTTCGCCGTGCCGGGGGCGGTGACAAGCCTGGTTTCCCAGGGCACCAACAGCCTCATCCGGGAGGGGGCGAAGCCCGTCACCTGCGCGGAGGATATTTTGGAGGAATACCCTTCCTTCTTCCCCCGCTGCAGAAGGGAAGAGCGCTGCCCGGCCGTGCTTCCGCCGGATCCACCCGAGGAGGAGCCTGCGCCCCTGCCTGTGCCGCAGCTTTCCCCCGAGGGGGAGGCCCTGTACCGCGCCCTTGGCCGGGAACCCGCCCACCTTTCCCAGCTGGCGGCCCAGGCGGGCCTTTCCATGGGCGCGGCCCTGGGGGCTGTCACCGAGCTGGAGCTGGGCGGCCTGGTGCACTCCTATTCGGGCAGGCGGTACAGCAGGGGGTAGCCCCGCAGCCGTGCCTTGTTAAAATCCGCCGGGAAGCCTGCGCATTCCCCGAAAATCCGGCAGATTTTAACAGGGCAGTACTGCTATGATCTTGAAAAACACGCCCCCTTCGCAGGGGAATTTTATCTATTGGAAAACGAGGTGCATATTCTTTGCCAAAGCTTGTGATCGTGGAGTCGCCTACCAAGGTGAAAACGATTAAAAAATACCTGGGTTCCGACTACGATGTGGTGGCCACCATGGGCCATGTGCGCGATCTGCCGGAATCCCGTCTCAGCGTGGACGTAAAAAAGCATTTTGCGCCCAAATACCAGGTGATCAAGGGAAAGGAAAAGCTGGTGGAAGAACTGAAGGAAAAGGCGGAGCAAAGCTCCGGCGTGCTTCTCGCCACCGACCCTGACCGGGAGGGCGAGGCAATTTCCTGGCATCTGGCTTATCTGCTGGGCCTTGACACCAAGGAGAAAAACCGGGTTACCTTCAATGAAATTACAAAAACAGGCATCACCAACGGGATGGAGCATCCCCGCTGCATTGACCAAAATCTGGTGGACGCCCAGCAGGCCCGCCGTATTTTGGACCGGCTGGTGGGCTACAAGCTGAGCCCCTTCCTCTCCCAGAAAATCCGCCGCGGCCTTTCCGCCGGCCGTGTGCAGTCGGTGGCGGTGCGCCTGATTGTGGACCGGGAGGAGGAAATCCGCGCCTTCCAGCCGGAGGAATACTGGACCATCGACGCCAAACTCATCCCCCAGGGGGCCCGCAGGGCCTTCGCCGCCTCCTTCTACGGCACCGCGGAGGAAAAGCGGAAAATTGCCAGCCGGCAGGAGGCGGACCAAATCCTGGCGGATATTGAGGACGCCCCCTTCCAGGTGGCCAAGGTGAAAAAGGGGACCCGCCGCAAGGCTCCCACGCCCCCCTTCATCACCTCCACCCTTCAGCAGGAGGCCTCCCGCCGGCTGGGCTTCCAGGCGAAGCGCACCATGAAGGCCGCCCAGGAGCTGTACGAGGGCGTGGATTTGGGCGAGCTGGGCGCGGTGGGTCTCATCACCTACATGCGTACCGACTCCCTGCGCATCTCAGAGGACGCCATTCAGGAGGTGACCGCCTACATTGAGCAGCGCTGGGGCAAGAAGTACCTGCCCGACAGCCCCCGGCACTTCAAAACGAAGGCCAACGCCCAGGACGGCCACGAGGCGATTCGCCCCACCTCGGTGGAGCTTTCCCCCGACAAGGTGAAGGACAGCCTGACGAACGACCAGTACAAGCTGTACAAGCTGATTTGGGAGCGCTTTGTGGCCTGCCAGATGGCCAACTGCCTGCAGAGCACCACCCAGGCGGACATTACCGCCCCCGGGGCCTCCGGCACAGAGTACCTGTTCAAGGCTTCGGGCTATACGGTAACCTTCGACGGCTTTACCGTCCTGTATGAGGAGGGGAAGGACGAGGAGACGAAGGAGGAGGGCAGCCTGCCGCCTTTGGAAAACGGGATGAAGCTGAAGTGCAAGGAGATTGCCGGCAACCAGCATTTCACCCAGCCGCCCCCGCGGTACACCGAGGCGACGCTCATCAAGGCCCTGGAGGAAAACGGCATCGGCCGTCCCTCCACCTACGCCTCCACCATTTCTACCATAACCAACCGCACTTACGTGGTGCGGGAGGGGAAGGCGCTGAAGCCCACCGAGCTGGGCGAGGTGACCACCAAGCTGATGAAGGAGCGCTTCCCCAAAATCGTAAACGTGAAGTTTACCGCCCAGGTGGAAAACGAGCTGGACGACGTGCAGAGCGGAAAGACCGACTGGGTGGAGACGCTGGACGATTTCTACGGCGATTTTGAAAAGACCCTGAAGCAGGCCAAGGAGGATATGCAGGGGGTCAAAATCCAGCTGAAAGAGGACGAAACCGACATTATCTGCGAGAAGTGCGGCCGCCGCATGGTGATTAAAACGGGCCGGTACGGCCGGTTTATTGCCTGCCCCGGCTACCCGGAATGCAAGAATGTGAAAAAGCTGGTGCAGGAAAACGGCGCAGACTGCCCCAAGTGCGGCGGCAAGGTCGTGGTGAAGAAATCCAAACGGGGCCGGGTGTTCTACGGGTGCAGCAACTACCCCCAGTGCGACTTTGTCTCTTGGGATGAGCCCACCCTGGAAAAATGTCCCCGCTGCGGCAAAACCCTTCTGAAAAAGAAGGGCAAGAAGCCGAAATACTACTGCGTGACCCCGGACTGCGGTTATGAGAAGGTAGAGGAAAACGAGGAATGATACAAGTAATCGGAGCCGGTCTGGCGGGCTGCGAGGCCGCCTGGCAGATTGCCGCCGCCGGGGAGGAGGCGGAGCTTTGGGAGATGAAGCCCGCCAGGTTTTCCCCTGCCCATAAGAACCCGAATTTCGCAGAGCTGGTGTGCTCCAATTCCCTCAAGGCCGCCCGGGTGGAAAGCGCCGCCGGGCTTTTGAAGGAGGAGATGCGCCGCCTGGGCTCGCTGCTCACCCAGTGCGCGCAGGCCTGCGCGGTGCCGGCCGGCGGGGCGCTGGCGGTGGATCGGGAGGAGTTTTCCGCCCTGGTGACCAGGCGGATTCAGGAAAACCCCCGCATCCATGTGCGCACCGGGGTGGAGGTGGAGGAGCTGCCCCCGGAGGGGATTGCCGTTGTGGCGACCGGGCCCCTCACCTCAGACGCGCTGGCGGAAAAAATTATGGCCCTGTGCGGCGGCGGGCTCAGCTTTTTTGACGCCGCCGCCCCCATTGTCACGGCGGAAAGCATAGATTTGAGCCGGGTGTTCCGGGCCTCCCGGTATGACAAGGGGGGCGACGACGCCTACCTGAACTGTCCCATGGACCGGGCGCAGTACGAGGCCTTCCGGGAAGAGCTGGTGCAGGCGGAGCGGGCCCCCGTGCATGACTTTGACGTGCGCGACCCGAAGGTGTACGAGGGCTGCATGCCCATTGAGGTGCTGGCCCAGCGGGGCGTGGACGCCATGCGCTACGGTCCCATGAAGCCGGTGGGCCTGCGCGACCCCGCCACCGGCCGCCGCCCCTGGGCGGTGGTGCAGCTTCGCCGGGAGGATCGGGAGGGGCGGCTGTACAACCTGGTGGGGTTCCAGACCAACCTGAAATTCGGCGAGCAGAAAAGGGTGTTCGGCCAAATCCCCGGCCTGGAGCACGCCGAGTTCACACGCTACGGCGTGATGCACCGGAACACGTTTCTGGACTCCCCCCGCCTGCTGCAGGCAGATTTCAGCCTCCGGCAGGACCCCCGCCTTTTCTTCGCCGGGCAGATAACCGGGGTGGAGGGCTACATGGAGTCGGCCGCTTCCGGCATTATGGCGGGGAAGAACGCGGTGCGCCGCCTGCGGGGGCAGCCGCCCCTCGTGCTTCCCAGAGAAACCATGATCGGGGCGCTGAGCCGCTATGCGGCTGAGGGCGGCGAGGGCGGCTTTCAGCCCATGGGCGCCAACTTCGGCATTGTTCCGCCCTTGGGGATGCGGATAAAGGATAAACGGGACCGGTACGCGGCTTTCGCGGCGCGGGGCCTGGAAACGCTGGCAGAGTTTATGAGCCGGCAGGAGATCGGCTGAAGGGCCGGAAAGGAAGCGGGGATTACCATGAAAATTATTGTAGACGCATTCGGCGGCGACAACGCGCCGCTTGAAATCATCAAGGGCTGCGCCCAGGCGGTGGAAGAGCTGGATCTGGACATTATGCTCACCGGCAGCGAGCAGGAGATTCGCCGTGTGGCCCAGGCCAACAGCATTTCCCTGAACCGGATCGAAATCGCCGACACCCCCGACGTCATCACCATGGAGGACGCCGCCGGGGAAATCATGAAATCAAAGAGCAATTCCTCTATGGCCCTGGGGCTGAAAAAGCTGGCGGCGGGGGAGGGCGACGCCTTTCTTTCCGCGGGCAACTCCGGCGCGCTGGTGGTGGGGGCCACCTTTATCGTCAAGCGCATCAAGGGGATTAAACGGGTGGCCTTCGCCCCTGTGCTGCCGAAAAACAAGGGCTTTTTCATGCTGATTGACAGCGGCGCCAATATAGAATGCAAGCCTGAGATGCTCTGCCAGTTCGGCGTCATGGCCTCTATTTATGTGGAAAAGGTCATGGGGGTGAAGAATCCCCGGGTGGCGCTGGCCAACGTGGGCACCGAGGACCACAAGGGCGGCGAGCTTCAGCACCAGGCCTTCGCCCTGCTGAAGCAGGCCCCCATCCATTTCATCGGCAATGTGGAAGCCCGCGACATCCCCGACGACGCGGCTGACGTGATTGTCGCCGACGGCTTCACCGGCAACAGCATCCTGAAGCTTTACGAGGGCGTTGCCATGGTGATGATGGGAAAATTCAAAGAGATTTTCCAGAAGAGCCTGAAAAACAAGATTGCCGCCGCCATGGTTCTGCCCGACATGAAGGAACTGAAAAGGACAATGGACTACAACGAATACGGCGGGGCCCCCCTCATGGGCGTGGCCAAGCCGGTGTTCAAGGCCCACGGCAGCGCCAAGGCGAAAACCCTGAAAAACGCGCTGCGCCTGACAAAGGCCTATGTGGAGGGCAATGTGGTGCAGGAGATTGCGGACTCCCTTCAGGCCATCAGGGGGGTGGAGCAGCCATGAGCCGTCAGAAACAGCAGGGGCGGCCCGCCGCAGACTGGGCCAAGCTGGAGGCTTCCGTGGGCTACCGCTTTCACAACATCAGCCTGCTGAAGAACGCCATGACCCATTCCTCCTACGCCAACGAAAACAAAAGCCCCATGGGCAGCAACGAGCGGCTGGAATTTTTGGGGGATTCCGTTTTGGGAATTGTAGTGGCGGATTATCTCTACAAAAACTGCCCCCATCTTCCCGAGGGCGAGCTGACAAAGCTGCGCGCCGCCCTGGTGTGCGAAAAGGCCTGCTGCGGCTTTTCCCGCCAGATGAACGTGGGGGATTATTTGCTGCTGAGCCATGGGGAGCAGAATTCCGGCGGGCGCACCCGGTCCTCCATTCTGGCGGACGCCTTCGAGGCTATTATTGCCGCCATTTACCTGGACGGGGGCATGGAGGAGGCCCGCTCCTTCATCCTGCGCTTTGTGAAGCCCATGCTGCAGACGGCCCGGCCCAAGCCCTTCAAGGATTACAAGACCATGCTGCAGGAGATCATCCAGAAGAACCCGGAGGAATCCCTGGAGTATGTGCTCACCGGGGAAAGCGGGCCGGACCACAACAAGCATTTTACGGTGGAGGTGCATTTGAACTCCAACGTGATTGGAAAGGGCGGCGGCCGCAGCAAAAAGGAAGCGGAGCAGCAGGCCGCGCGGGAAGCCCTGGAGCTGATGGGGTACTGACATGCGCCACGCGAACGCGGCTCTGTTCGTCCCCCACAACGGCTGCCCCCACCAGTGCAGCTTCTGCGACCAGCGGGCCATTACCGGCGCGCTGGCCCAGCCCGGCCCGGCGGACGTGGCGGCCGCGGCAGAGCGCGCCCGCCAGACCCTGCCCCCGGGCGTGCCCGCCGAGCTGGCTTTTTTCGGCGGAAGCTTTACGGCGGTGGAACGGGGGTACATGGTTTCCCTGCTGCAGGCGGCCCAGCCCGCCCTGCGCCAGGGGGTGTTTTCCGGCATCCGGTGCTCTACCCGGCCGGACTGCGTTGACGCGGAGGTCCTTTCGCTGTTGAAGGGCTACGGCGTGAAGGCGGTGGAGCTGGGGGCTCAGAGCATGGAGGATCCGGTGCTGCTCCGCAACGGCCGCGGCCATACGGCGGCAGATGTGGAGCGGGCCGCCCGTCTTGTGAAGGAGGCGGGCCTGTCCCTCGGCCTGCAGATGATGACGGGCCTGCCCGGCGACACGGAGGAGGGCGCCTGGCGAACCGCCCGGCGGCTGGCCGCTCTTGCGCCGGACACCATGCGGATTTACCCGGCCATTGTGCTGCGGGGCACCCAGATGGCCCGCTGGTACGAGGTGGGGGAGTACCGCCCCATGGGCCTGGAGGAAGCGGTGGCGCTCTGCAGCAGGCTGCTGGAATTTCTGGAAGCCCGGGGGATCCGGGTGATCCGGCTGGGCCTGCACAGCTCCCCCGAGCTGGAGCAGAACCGGCTGGCAGGCCCCTGGCATCCGGCGTTTCGGGAGCTTTGTGAAAGCAGCCGGTTCCTGGGGCGGCTGCGCCGCGCTTTGGCGGAGGCCTGCCCCGGGCAGGAGGCGGTCACGGTGTTCGTCTGCCCCCGGGACGTTTCCGCCGTGCTGGGGCAAAAAAGGAAAAATTGGGAGCTGCTGCGGCAGGAGGGCGTCCGCCTTACCCTGTCCCAGCATCCCCAGGTACCCCGCGGCTGCTTCGTCCTGTTCCACCAGGGGGCGGGGCGAAATTATCTGTACAGCCCCGGCGGGGCGGAGCCCTTCCATTTTAGGTAAGGGCAAGGGCGGGTAGCCTGTGAAGGAGGAAGTTTGTGCTTTTAAAATCTCTGGAATTACAGGGCTTCAAAACCTTTCCTGATAAAACAACGCTGACCTTCGACAGCGGCGTGACCGCGGTTGTGGGGCCGAACGGCAGCGGAAAAAGCAATATTTCCGACGCGATCCGCTGGGTCCTGGGGGAGCAGTCCGCCAGGACGCTTCGCTGCGCCCGGATGGAGGGCCTTATTTTCAACGGCACCCCTCACCGGAAGCCCCAGGGCTTTGCGGAGGTCACCCTCACGGTGGACAACCGGGACCGCCGCCTTCCCTTCGACGGGGACGAGGTGTCCATTACCAGGCGGTACTACCGCTCCGGCGAAAGCGAATACCTGCTGAACAGGGCGGCGGTGCGCCTGAAGGACATCAACGAGCTGTTTATGGACACCGGCCTGGGCCGGGACGGCTACTCCATGATCGGGCAGGGAAAAATCGACAGCGTGGTGGCCGCCCGCAGCGAGGACAGGCGGGAGATTTTTGAAGAGGCCGCGGGGATTTCCCGCTTCCGCTACCGGAAGGAGGAATCCGAGGCGAGGCTGGCCCGGGCTGAGGAAAATCTCCTGCGCCTGCGGGATATTCTCACCGAACTGGAGGAGCGGGTGGGCCCCCTGAAGGAGCAGGCCGCCAAGGCGGAGCAGTTCCTGGAATATTCCGCGGAAAAGCGCACGCTGGAAATCGGCCTGTGGCTTGACACCCTGGAGCGCTCCGGCCGCATCCTGCGGGAACACGACGACAAGCTGCTGGTGGCCCGCGCCCAGTACGACGAGGCGGAACAGGCCATTCAGGCGGTGGACGCTGAGATTGACCGGGTCTTTCAGGAAAGCGCCGCCTGCACCGCCAGGGCGGACGAGCTCCGGCAGGAGGCCGCCCGCCGGGAGGAGGCCGCCGCCCGCCGGGACGGCGACGTGTCGGTGCTGGAAAACGACGTGCTTCACGGGAAAGAGAACATCGCCCGTCTGGAGCGCGAGATGGAGGAGGCCGCCGCCTCGGGCCGCGGCGCCGACGAGGAGATAGAGGCCAAACGGGCGGAGATCCTCCGGAAGGAGGATGAGGCCGCCAAAGAGCAGGAACTCCGGCAGGCCTGCGAGGACGCCCTGGCGGAGCTGCGCCGGGGCATGGACGAGGTAAGCGGCCGCATTGCGGATCTTTCCCGGGAAATCGCCGACCTGGCCGCCGCCTCCACCGAAGCCAGGGTGGCCGCCTCCACAGCCTCCTCCTCTGCGGAGGAGCTGCGCCTGCGCCGGCAGGCCATCCAGGCCAGCCTGGCGGAAAAGGACGCCCGCCGGGCGGAGCTGGCCAAAGAGAAGGACGACTATACCGCCATGCGGCAGGAGACGGCCGCCCGCATCGACAGCCTGAAAAATTCTGTCCGCGGCCGGGAACTGCGGCTGGAAAGCCGCCGCCGGCGGGCCGAGGAAGCCAAAAAGAAAAGCGATTCCCTCCGCCTGGACACCGAGGAGCGCCTGCGCCGGGCCCGCCTGCTGGAGGATTTGGAGCGGAGCATGGAAGGCTTTTCCCAAAGCGTGAAAACCGTCATGCGGGAAATGGGCCGGGGGAACCTGGGGGGGATCCACGGGCCGGTTTCCCGCATCCTGAAGGTGCCGGCCCAGTACGCGGTGGCGGTGGAAACCGCCCTGGGCCCCGCCATGCAGAATATTGTGGTGAGCACCGAGCGGGACGCCAAGCTTGCCATCGAGCTTTTGAAGCGGCGGGACGCCGGCCGCGCCACCTTCCTGCCGGTTTCCACCATCCGCGGTTCCCTTTTGCGGGAGCAGGGCCTGGAGGACTGCCCCGGCTTTGTGGGCCTGGCCGGGAAGCTGTGCCAGTGCAAGCCGGAATACGAGGGGATTTTGTACTCTCTGCTGGGGCGCATTGCCGTGGCGGAGGATCTGGACAGCGCCGTGGCCATTGCCAAGCGGTACTCCTACCGGTTCCGCATTGTGACCCTGGACGGCCAGGTGGTAAACGCCGGCGGCTCCCTCACCGGCGGCTCCCTGGCCAGGAATTCCGGCCTGCTGAGCCGCGCCTCTGAAATTGAGAGGTTCCGCGCCGAGGCCGCCGCCCTCTCCCGGCAGGAAGAGCAGGCGAAGGCGGAATGGAAGGCCGCCCAGGAGGAGGCCGCGGCGGAGGAAGCCGCCCTCACCGCCGCCCGGGCGGAGCTCTCTACCTCTCAGGAGGACATGGCCCGCCTGGAGGCGGCGCAGCAGGGGACGGAGGCGGCCCTTCTCACCCTGGCGCAGGATGAGGAAGCCCTTCGCCGGGAGCAGGAAGCCTCTGCCCAGCGCCTTTCCCAGCTGGAGCAGACGGGCCGCGAGGCGGAGGAAAAGGCCGCCGCCGCCGCCCAGGCCATGGAGGAGCTGCAGAAGAAGCTGAACGAAGGGAACAGCAGCCGCAACGAGCAGAACGAAAAGGCCGACCTTCTCACCGGCCGCCTGCAGGGGCACCGCCTGCGCCTGCTGGAGCTGAACAAGGACGCGGACGCCCTGCGCGCCGCCGTGGAAGAGCTGGAACGCCGCCGCGCCGGCCACGAGGACCGGGCTGGGGCGCTGGCCCGGGAGAAAGCCCAGGTAGAGGAAAATCTGGCGGCGATTCGGGAAAAGATAGATGCGATGAAGGGGGAAGCGGAGGCCCTTCGCGCTTCCGCCCGGCAGGCGGCCGCCCAGGCGGAGGAGGTCAACCGCCTGCGGATGGAGTACGAAAAGCAGACCGCCGGCCTGCGGCAGCAGGAAAAGGAAAAGTCTGCCCAGCGGGAGGCGGTGGGCCACGAGGTGGCCCGCCTGGAAGAACGCCGCGGCAGCCTGCAGAAGGAGTACGACGAAATTACCGCCCGCCTGTGGGAGGAATACGAGCTTACCCGCAGGGAAGCGGAGGAAACCTGCCAAAGGCCGGAGGATCCCCAGCAGTCCCGCAGGCGGCTGAACGAGCTGAAAGGGAAAATCAAGGCCCTGGGCACGGTGAATGTGGCGGCTGTGGAGGAATACAGGGAGGTAAGCCAGCGGTACGAATTCCTTTCCGGCCAGGTGGCGGATGTGGAAAAGAGCCGCGACAGCCTGCGCCGTCTCATCGCCGACCTGACCAGGCAGATGAAGGATCTGTTTCTGGAGCGCTTTTCCGAAATTTCCGGCCATTTCACCCAGGTGTTTCAGGAGCTGTTCGGCGGCGGCACCGCCTCCCTCTCTCTCAGCGACCCGGAGGACGTGCTTCAGTGCGGCATCGATATTACGGTGCAGCCGCCTGGGAAAATCGTAAACAATCTGGAAAGCCTTTCCGGCGGCGAGAAGGCGCTGGTGGCCATCGCCCTCTATTTTGCCATTATGAAGGTGAATCCGCCGCCCTTCTGCGTGCTGGATGAGATCGAGGCCGCTCTGGATGACGTGAACGTAACCCGGTTTGCGGCCTACCTGCGCCGCATGAACCAGAACACCCAGTTCATCGCCATCACCCACCGGCGGGGCACCATGGAGGAGGCGGACGTGCTCTACGGCGTTACCATGCAGGACGAGGGCGTGTCCAAGCTGCTGAAAATGTCCGCCGCTGAAATTGAGGAGCATCTGCTGTCTCAGCCCAGGCAGTAAACACGGGCACGCGCCCTTGACGCGGGGGCCGTTCGGCGGTACAATGAATACTTGAAATAGTGAAGAAAGCCCGCCCGGCTGCTCCCCAGGGAGGAGAGGGCGCGGTATTCTGTTTGCAGGAGGAAGCCCTATGGGACTGTTTTCAAAAATCAAAGAGGGACTGAAAAAAACAAGGGAGAACGTGAGCTCTTCCATCGATAAAATGCTGCATTCCTTCCAGAAGATAGACGAGGAGCTCTTTGAAGAGCTGGAAGAGCTGCTGGTGCTGGGGGACGTGGGCGTCCCCACGGCGGAGCGGATCTGCGAAGAATGCCGGAAGCAGGTGAAGGAACGCCGCATCAGCGACCCGAAGGAAATCTACGGCCTCATTCAGGAAATTACCGCCGACATGATGCGGGGCGGCGAGGAGCTGGACGTTTCCACCAAGCCCTCTGTCATTCTGGTGATCGGCGTGAACGGGGTGGGCAAGACCACCAGCATCGGCAAGCTTGCCTTCCGGCTGAAGAACGAGGGCAAGCGGGTCATTCTGGCCGCCGCCGACACCTTCCGCGCCGCCGCCATTGAGCAGCTGGAGGTTTGGGCCCAGCGCAGCGGCTGCGAGCTGGTGAAGCAGAGCGAGGGCAGCGACCCTGCCAGCGTGGTGTTCGACGCCATTTCCGCGGCTAAGGCCCGGGGCGCCGACGTGGTAATCTGCGACACGGCGGGCCGGCTGCACAACAAAAAGAACCTGATGGACGAGCTTGCCAAAATCAACCGGATCATCGACCGTGAGCTGCCCGGCGCGGCCAAGGAGGTTCTGCTGGTGCTGGACGCCGCCACCGGCCAGAACGCGGTGAACCAGGCCAGGGAGTTCCGCAACGCCGCCAACATTACCGGCATTGTGCTCACCAAGCTGGACGGCACCCCCAAGGGGGGCGTGGTGCTGGCCATCCGGGAGGATTTGAAGATCCCGGTGAAATTTATCGGCGTAGGCGAGCAGGTGGACGACCTGCAGCCCTTCGACGCGGACGAATTTGCCCAGGCCCTGTTTGAACAGTAAAGGAGAGAACCATTTTGGAAAAATATATTATGGCGACCCACAACCGCCACAAGGTAACGGAGCTGCAGCGCATCCTGGCCCCGCTGGGCATCGAGGTTGCCACCGCAGACCTGCCTGAGGTGGAGGAGACGGGCGCTACCTTTGAAGAAAATGCAGAGCTGAAGGCGCGCTCCGCCTGCCAGGCCACCGGCCTGCCCAGCGTGGCGGACGATTCCGGCATTGTGGTGGACGCTCTGGGCGGCGCGCCCGGGGTGTATTCCGCCCGCTACGCCGGGCCGGACGCCACCGACGAAGACCGGAACCGGAAGCTTCTGGAAGAGCTTCGCGGCGTGCCGGAGGAAAAACGCACCGCCCGCTTTGTCAGCGCCGTCTCCTGCGCCTTCCCGAACGGGGAGATTCTCACCGTCACCGGCGTGTGCGAGGGGCGCGTGGCCTTTCTTCCCAGGGGCACGGACGGGTTCGGCTACGACCCTGTCTTCCTGGTGGGGAAAAAGACATACGCAGAGCTTACCCCCTCGGAAAAGGACGCCGTCAGCCACCGGGGCAAGGCCCTGCGGGAGCTGGCCGCCCGCCTGCAGGAACGGCAGGCCGGAAAGGAAACCCGGTAAGGCGGCCCATGGCGCAAAGCCGGCCGCCCGGCCCGGCGGAACAAATTTCACAGAACGGAGAGAGGTTATTTCATGCTTACCAGCAAACAGCGCGCATACCTGCGGTCCCTGGCGGTGGAGCTTGACACGATTTTAATGGTGGGGAAATCCGGCATGAGCCCGGAGATTGTAAAGCAGGCGGACGACGCCCTGGCCGCCCGGGAGCTGA
>DVMK01000094.1 GCA_018715025.1 Candidatus Caccousia avistercoris | reverse complement strand
ACCTTTTTCAAAAGGTGGTGGGGTGCAGGGGCAAAGCCCCGCAAATGGCCGTGAAACGGCTTCAAAAAGGGTAAGCAGACAGGGAGCGTAGCTCCCGATTCTGCGATCTTCCGCGCACCATGCTGGGGATTATCGACAGACTGATATTTCCGGGGTAACGTCCCCGTAAATCTATCGTTCGCGCCGCTCCCCTCATGCTTTGCCCCCAGGGAGAACCGCGGCGAGAGAAAAATAAGAGATATATTTTTTTGAATTATAATTCTCAAATAGAAAAAAGCCGGGGTACCCGGCAGCAGTGAGGAGCAAAAGAATGGATACCTTCCAACAGGAACAAGAGAAACAGGAACCCGTCCCTCCGCCGGAACAGGAGGAGGGCGAACCCATTCAATGGGACGGCAGCGAGGCCGAGCTGGTGGTGGACGACGACGCGGCCTCGTACGAGGAGCTGCAGACAGGCATTAAGCTTTCGTACACCCTGCGCAAGGAAGAGGTGTTCGCCGCCCTGGAAAAGTCGGGCTTCAGCAAAACCATGGGCCGCCGCGCCCTGGTGCAGTGCATTGTGCTGGCGCTGCTGGCCGTCTGGTTTTTCTTTTACTATTCCCAGGCCGGGGGCACCCTGAACCTGTTTTTCGGGGTGGTGGCCCTGGCGGCGCTGGCCGCCGCCGCCCTGGTGCCCTATTTCGGCAGGAAGCACCGGGCCAGGCAGATTTGCGAAAATCCGCGCCTTGCCAACATTGACATGGAGATCTACGCCGACGCGGTGCAGATCGGCAGCGGCGACGGGGAGTGGGAAATCCCCCTGGACGGTTCCTGCCTGCGGGTAGAGTACAAAAATATGATCCTGCTGTTCCCCGCGAAGAAAAAGCACATGGTAATTCTTCCCCTGCGGTGCGTGGAACCCGGCGTCCTGCCTGAGGTGCAGGCCATGCTGGTTTCGGGCACGCACCGGGAATCTGACTGAAAGGAGGCCCCGCCTTGCCTGCCTATGACGGAAAAACCCCTGTCGCCCAGGTGAGCCAGACCCTCACCGCAGAGGAATACGCCCGGGGCGCGCTGCTGGTCAGCCGGCAGGCTTCCCCCCTGGCAAGGCCCGGGGTGCGGGCGGGGGTGTGCGTCATGGCCGGGGCCATTGCCGCCTGCACCGCCCCGGCTTCCCTGCGGGAGTACGGAAGCATGTGGCTGCCGCTGCTTTTTATCCTGCTTTTCCTGGCGCTTGCCTGCTGGTTCTGGTTTTTCCAGCCGGAGTGCGAGCTGGAGGGGATGCGGCGGGAATTCCGCCAAAGCCCGGTGCTGGGGCTTGCGTCGCAGCTTCAGCTGTACCGGGATTATTTTATTTTGCGGGACGAATACGAAGAAATTACGGAATATTGGACTGATTTTTCCGAATGCTTTGAGGATGGGGAATTCTTTGCCGTCTCGGGCGGAACAGAACGCCCCCTTCTTCTGGTGAAAAAGGAAGGGCTTTCTTCCGAGGAGAAAGAGGCCCTTCATGTCCATTTTCAAAACACCTTTGCCGTCCGGTACCGACTGGTAAAGGGGAAGGGAGGCCGCCGTGGAGGAAGCGCGGGAGAAAAAAAGTGAACAGCCCGTTTCCCCCCAGGAGGGCGAGGTGACGGTGAGCTTTCTCATTACCCGGGAGGATTTTGCCAATTTCCGGGCGGCGGCGGGGAAGTACGCGGTGCAGCCCTGGGAATTTCTTCTTATGCGGGTCAGCGGCGCGGTGCTGCTGCTTTGCTGCTTCTTTTTCCTCGTCCTGTGGGGCGGCGGCGGGCAGCGGTTCTTTTTGGATGCGCTGCTGGGCATAGCGGGGCTTTTCCTGCTGGGCTGGCAGAGCATGCTGCCGCTGTACCTGCGTTCGCAGGCAGGGAAGCTGTACGACGCAGACCGCCGCCACATGGACGCCCGCACCGTCACGGTGGGCCCCTGGGGCCTGGCCCTGGAAAGCGCCCGCTACCGGGCGCGGCTGCCCTACGCCATGCTGGCCGGCGCTTACGAGGACAGCTGCGTGTTTCTGTTCAGCCTTGGGCCGAAAAAACAGTATTTTTTGCCAAAGCGATGCCTCACGGAGGAAGAGAGTATTCAAATAAGAAATTACCTATCTTCTGCGCTGCAGAAGAAATTTCAGCAGGAAGGTGCCCAGAGAAATGGATGAAGTAATGGAGAATGGCAGAGTAATCAACGTAGACCTGGAAAAGGAGATGAAAAAATCCTTCCTGGACTACTCTATGTCGGTAATCGTCTCCCGCGCGCTGCCCGACGTGCGGGACGGGCTCAAGCCCGTGCACAGAAGAATTCTGTACACCATGTACGAGAACAACCTGTCCCCCAGCAAGCCCTACCGCAAGTGCGCCGACACGGTGGGCAGCGTGCTGGGCCGGTACCATCCCCACGGCGACGCTTCGGTGTACGACGCCCTGGTGCGCCTTGCCCAGGATTTTTCCATGCGCTACATGCTGGTGGACGGCCACGGCAACTTCGGTTCTGTGGACGGCGACCCCCCGGCTGCCTACCGTTACACCGAAAGCCGCATGAGCCGTCTGGCGGTGGAGATGCTGCAGGACATTGACAAAGAGACGGTGGATTTTACCCCCAACTACGACGACCGCCTGAAAGAGCCCACCGCCCTGCCCAGCCATTTCCCCAACCTGCTGGTAAACGGCTCTACGGGCATTGCCGTGGGCATGGCCACCAACATTCCGCCCCACAACATGGGCGAGGTCATTGACGGCATGTGCTGCCTCATTGACAACCCCGACGCGGGCCTGGACGAGCTGATGGAGCACATTAAGGGCCCCGACTTCCCCACCGGCGGCATTGTCATGGGCCGGGCGGGCATCCGCGCCGCCTACGCCACAGGCCGCGGCCGCATTACCGTGCGCGCCCGGGCAGAGATTGAGGAGGAAAAGAACGGCCGGTACAACATTATTGTCACCGAGCTGCCCTACCAGGTGAACAAGGCCAGGCTCATTGAGGGCATTGCCGACCTGGTGAAGGAAAAGCGAATCGAGGGCATTTCCAACATCGACGACCATTCCGACCGGGACGGCATGATGATCGTCATCACCGTAAAGAGGGACGCTTCCCCCCAGATCGTGCTGAACCAGCTGTACAGCTACACCCAGATGCAGACCACCTTCGGCGTGATTATGCTGGCTATTGTGAACGGGGAACCGAAAACCCTCACCCTGAAGGATATGCTGCAGCATTACATCGACTTCCAGGTGGATGTAATCACCCGCCGCACCCAGTTTGACCTGAAAAAGGCGGAGGAGCGGGCCCATATTCTGGAGGGCCTGAAAATTGCCGTGGACAACATCGACGAGGTGATCGCCATCATCCGCTCCAGCAAGGACCGCTCCACCGCCAAGCAGCGCCTTTCTGAGCGGTTCGGCCTGGACGACGACCAGACCCAGGCCATTGTGCAGATGACCCTGGGCGCCCTCACCAACACCGACCGGCTGAAGCTGGAGGAAGAGCTGGCCGCCATTGAGGCCAAGGTGGCGGATTACAAGGACATTCTCTCGAACCGCACCCGCCTCATGGGCATCATCAAGGACGAGGCCCTGGAGATCAAACGGAAATACGGCGACGAGCGCCGCACAGAGATTGCCACCATCAGCGGCGAGGTGGATATTGAGGATTTGATCCCACGGGAGGAATGCGTCCTCACCATGACGAATTTCGGCTACGTGAAGCGCCAGCCCACCGACGCTTACCACATTCAGCGCCGGGGCGGCCGGGGCATTTCCGGCATGAGCCGCCGGGAGGAGGACGTGGCCACCGAGATGTTCGTCATCGGCTCCCACGATTACGTCATGTTCTTCACCAACCTGGGCCGGGTGTACCGGCTGAAATGCTATGAGATTCCGGAGGGCTCCCGCACCAGCAAGGGGATGAACATTGCCAACCTGCTGCCCATTTCCCCCGACGAGCGGGTGACCTCCATGATCCGGGTGCCTGAGTTCGACGAAACCAGCTTCCTGGTGATGGTGACCCGCTGCGGCGTTATCAAGCGCACCGAGCTTTCTGCCTTTGACACGGCAAGGAAGGGCGGCGTCATCGCCATCAACCTGGACGAGGGGGATGAGCTTGCCTGGGTGCGCCTGACCAGCGGCAGGGATCAGCTGGTGGTGGCGACCCGCAAGGGCATGGCCATCCGCTTTGACGAAAACGACGTGCGCGACATGGGCCGCACCGCCCGCGGCGTGAAGGCCATTACCCTGAAGGAGGGGGACCAGGTCATCGGCATGAGCACGGTGCGCCCGGGCGGGCTGGTGCTCACCGTCTCAGAAACGGGCTACGGCCGCCTTTCTCCTCTGGAGGACTACCGCATTCAGTCCAGAGGCGGCAAGGGCCTGCTGAATTACCATGTGGAAAAATACGGCGACGTGGCCGCCATCAAGGTGGTGGATCTGGAGGACGACGTGATCCTGATTTCCTCCGACGGCATCATCATCCGCATCCCGGCCAACAGCATCCGGGTGTGCGCCAGGCCCAGCAAGGGCGTGAAGGTCATGCGCCTGACGGAGGACAACAAGGTGGTCACCCTGGCCCGCACCGCCCACGAGGAGGACGAGGATGCGGACGAGCTGCCTGAGGACGACGGCCCCGCCGAAAGCGAAGAAGATTTGGACGGGCTGCCGGAAGAGGACGGCGGCGAGGATCCGGCAGAGGAATAAAGCCATGCCGCCCTTCCCGGCGGCTGGAAAAGAAGAGCGGATCCCCGGCCCTGCGGCTGGGGATCCGCCTGGAGGTTCTATATGAAAAAACGCTCGGTTACTCAACGGCTTCTGGCGGCGCTGGCGCTGTGCTTCTGCCTTTCCCTTCTGCTTCCCGGCTGCGGAAAGCGGGAGGAGGCGGTTTCCTCCGCGCCGGTTTCCAGCCAGAGCAGCCTTTCCCAGGCTCCGGCGCCGGAAGGCTCCGCCCCAGAGGCGGATTCCCAGCCGGAAAACATCAACGCCCCGGAGGAGGGGCAGTCCGGCCTTGTGATCGACATTGAGACAGACAGCCCGGAATTTGACGAAAAATTCAAGGACAATCCCATTGACAAGGCGTACATTGCCGACAGCATAGAGGCTGTCTCCAACGTGGAGATGGTGGAGCTGTGCGACAAATACGCGCAGATTTGGGAAAACGAGATCAACGTGGGCATGGAAAAGCTTCTGGCCCTGGCCACCGACGACAAAGAGCTGTACCAGAAGCAGCAGGAGGATTGGGAGACGGGAAAGCAGGAGAGCCTGCAGCGGATCAACGATCAGGCCGGGGAGGGTTCCCTGGCGGCGGTGAGCGCGGCCAGCGAGCGGATGGATTTTTACCGCACCAGGGCCAACCAGGTGCTGCGTGAGCTTTACAGCTATGACCCGGACTACGCCTACGCCTTCGTTAACAGCTGATCGGCCGGGGCTTTGCCCGCAGAGATAAAATGCCAACAGAGGGGTGCTTTTTCCAATGAAGCTGACAGAAAAGTATGTTTCCGGCGAAGAAATTTACCGGGGAAAAATTATTCACGTAGAGCGGGACACCGTAGAGCTGGAAAACGGCGCCAGGGCCCTGCGCGAGGTGGTGCGCCACCCGGGCGGCGCCAGCGTGGCCGTTCTGACGGAAAAGAACGAGCTGCTGTTTGTGCGCCAGTTCCGTTACCCTTACGGGGAAGTGATCCTGGAATGCCCTGCAGGAAAGCTGGAGCCGGGCGAGGATCCCTTTGAGGCGGTGAAGCGGGAGCAGCACGAGGAAACCGGCACCACGGGCAGGCAGTACATCAGCCTGGGCTTTCTGTACCCTTCCCCCGGCTACTGCGACGAGGTAATCCACCTGTACGCCTGCCGGGCGGAAAGCTACGGGGCCACGGATCCGGATGAGGACGAATTTCTGGAGGTGGAACGGATTCCCCTGGAAAAGGCGGTGGACATGGTGATGAACGGCCAGATTTCCGACGCCAAGACTCAGGTGCTGGTGCTGAAGACAGCACGTCTGGTGCAGGAAGGCCAGCTGTAAGCGGAATTTTTGGTTCGGGTTATTTTTTGGGAATAATTTGAGAAAAGATAAATTTAAAAGTTTTGATCAAATGCTCCGCTTTTTCTGTTATTCACTTGCTTTCATTACATCTGGTTTCTACTTTGCCGCGACCGCACGCGGTGGTGCGGTTTCTTTCTCTACGCGGAGAAAGAAACCAAAGACGCGCGGGGGTCGCGACCCCTCGACCCCAGGGGCTGTTTTACCTCTCCCTCGCCGCTCACTTTTCCCTCAGCGCTTGGCCGGCTTGCGCCCTTAGGGTCGCTAAACGCCGGCCCCTTTACAGGAACACTCGCAATCTTACGATTGCGAAAGTTCCTCCGCATTTTTTGGGGTACGGCTCGCCGGTAGCTGGTGGGCAGCCATCCGCCGCAGTGGGAGAAGAAGCCCGGTAGGAGGTAGGTACTTTGATCGGCAGTCCAAGGCTTCCTCCTAGAGGGAGCTGGCGCGCCGCAAACGGATACATTTACAGAAACGTTAATCAGAAACGCTATCTTGAAACAAAAAAGGGACGATCCAGCCAGTGGATCGTCCCTTTTCTATTATGCCTGCATTTGTTTCATCATCAAACA
>DVMK01000093.1 GCA_018715025.1 Candidatus Caccousia avistercoris | reverse complement strand
ATTGTTCCATTGTTCGATATCTTAAACTATATTGGTGTATTACCATGGATTATTAAGTGGAATATTTATTTTTTGTTTGGTAGATTGAAAGGTTTTTAACATTCAAAATCCGCTGTCTGCGGAGGGGAAGGAGTTTTTTTCATTGAAATGCGCTGTTTTTCATGGCAGGCACCAGCTCAGGGTAGAGGAGCGGGAAATTCCCGCCGTGGGGCCGGGCCAGGTGCTGGTGCAGGTGAAGGCCTGCGGCGTCTGCGGCACAGACGTACACATTTACGAGGGGGACAAGGGCGCGGCCAACTGCCCGCCCGGCACCGTGCTGGGGCATGAGTTCTCCGGCGTGGTAGAGCAGACCGGCGAAGGCGTTTCCCGGGTAAAGCCGGGGGACAGGGTCTGCGTAGACCCGAACAAGCTGTGCGGCCAGTGCTGCTACTGCCAAAGCGGAATTGGCCATTTCTGCGAATCCATGGTGGGCATCGGCACCACGGTGGACGGGGGCTTTGCCCAATACTGCCTGGTTCCCCAGTCTCAGGTTTATCTCATAGGGGAGGGGATCCGCTTTGAGGAGGCTGCCATGGCGGAACCGGTTTCCTGCTGCCTGCACGGCATTGACCTGTGCGAAATCGGGCCCGGCAGCCGGGTGGCCGTCATCGGCGGCGGCATGATCGGCCTTATTATGCTTCAGCTGGCCAGGCTGGCGGGAGCGTCCTTTACCGCTCTGCTTGAGCCTGTGGCGGAAAAGCGGGCCATGGCCCAGCGCCTGGGCGCGGATTTGGTGGTGGACCCCTTCCACGAGGACGCCGCCCAACGCCTGCGGGAGGCCGGCGTTTCCCGGCTGGACGCCGTCATTGAATGCGCGGGCCTGCCCTCCACCATAGCCCAGGCCATCGAGCTGGCAGGCAAGCGCTCGGTGGTGATGATGTTCGGCCTGACCAAACCGGACGACACGGTGGCGATCAAGCCCTTTGAGATTTTCCAGAAGGAGGTAGTGCTGAAGGCCTCTTACATCAACCCCTACACCATGGGCAGAGCGGTGGAGCTCATCAACCGCCGCAGGCTGGACGTGAGCTCTATGGTGTGCGAAACAGCCCCGCTTTCCATGCTGGAAGAGATTCTGGCAAGCCCCGCCCTGCGGGCCAAAGGAAAATATATCATCGATCCCTGGAAATAACCGGGAGTTCCCGGCACCGGAAAACAGCCCTGGAGGACACGTCCTCCAGGGCTGTTTTGCCGGCAGGCGGCAGAAACCGGGAACCGGCCGGAAGCCGTCCCCAGCGCGGCAAAGGCAGGCGCAGGCGGGGGGCCTTTTCGGTTGCTTCCGCTCAGGCGGGATCCAGCAGCAAATATTCTTCCCCAATGCTTTCCTCCAGCACAGACTGAATATACGCCCGGGTAACGCCGCCCACGCCGTGGCTGGCCGCCAGCTCGTCGGTGTAGTCCCGGAACAGGTACAGCCGCATGTCCCGGTAGTAAGCGTCATAGTGCATGACCAGGGGCACGGCCTGCAGGCCGCTGATCTCCGTCCGGCTTTCCCCGCCGGGCTGTTCCGTCTTGGTGACGGTGAAGGTGAGGGCAATGCCGATCAGGTTGTCAATGCGGTCCTGGGCAGAGGCGAAATTCCCCAGGGAATAAGCCACGGGAACCTGCTGGCCCTCCGCTCCGGTGAGCATCTCGATGGGCTGCACCACATGGGGGTGGGTGCCTATTACGATGTCGGCTCCCCAATCGGCCAGCTTTTGGGCAAGCTGCCGCTGGGAATCGTTCACCTGGTGGGTATTTTCCGTCCCCCAGTGGACGCTCACCGCCACCAGGTCGGCCTGCTCCTTGGCCTGGGCGATCTGCTGCTGGATCACATCCTCCTGAGAGGTGTAAATTACATTCGCCTCCGCCCCCTGCGGCGTGGGCAGGCCGTTGGTGTGCTCGGTGTAAGCCAGCCAGGCAATAGAGACGCCGTTTACCTGCTGAATGGGGAAGGAAGAGTAGTCCTCCTCCCCGGCGTACAGGCCCGCGGCCACCGCGTCCTCCGGCATAGAGGCCCAAAACCGGCGGGTGGAGGCGATGCCCTCCGCACCTTGATCATAAATATGATTGTTGGCCAGAAAAAACACCCGAAAGCCCAGGCTGTACAAATGCCGCCCCATGTCGCCTGGGGTGCAGAAGCGGGGGTAGCTGGAGGGGGCCAGCTCGTCGGAGAGCAGGGTTTCCTGGTTGACCACGCAGAAGTCAAAGCCGGAAAAGAAGGGGGCTACATGCTGGTACAGGGCGGCAAAGTCGTAGCCCTCCGCTCCGTTGGCCTGGGCCCTTCGCTGGGCCTGCAGGTACAGGCCGTCGTGGATCAAATTGTCCCCTGCCGCGGCAATCCGAAGGGCGGTGACAACGGGCTCCGGCTCCGGTTCGCTTTCCGGCAGGGAAGGGGCGGCGGAGGAGGCCGCCGGCGGGGAAGAGGCTTCCTCCGAAGAAACCACCGCAGAGGAGGCCGGAGCAGCGGGGCCGGGCTCCGGCAGAAGCTGATCTCTGGCGGCGTATAAAACGGCGCCTATGGCCAGCAGGCACAGCAGGCTCCACACCAGGACGCGCCCCCTGGACTTTCGCCTGCGGTAGTGGCTTCCCTTGCTCATATCATACTCCATCCTTTTCTTTCTAATATTATATTGCCGCGCCTGCCAAAGGCAAATCCCTGGCCGGGCGGACAGATGCGTCCTCTACATCATAGCGCAAGAAAAGAGAGATTGCAAGG
>DVMK01000092.1 GCA_018715025.1 Candidatus Caccousia avistercoris | reverse complement strand
ATATTGTTGATGAAACTTTTTCAAAATAGCTTGCAGTATGGCGCGGCGTGGACAAAAACTTTTACTTTTATCCATCGAACAAAATTTGCTGAAACAAAAAATCCCCCGGTACGCTTTTCTGAAGCATACCGGGGGATGCTGTTGTTATATCATGCCAAGAGAGAAACCTGGGCAACAATAGCCAGAATCCATACGATAATGGACAGGATGAGGCCTACAATACCCAAAGCGAAACCAGCGGTTCCCATCCCTTTCTTGGAGCTTTGCCGGCCGCTGTTCCCGAACCCGATGGCCAGGCCGCCGCATATCACGCCTACAATCGGGCTGCAAAGGCCCAGGAAGCTCACAATTCCCAGAATCAGGGAAGCGATGGCCTTGTTGGCCGGGTCGTGTACCCGCAGCGGGGCAGGCTGCCCCTGGTAGGGCTGCGGCGGCACAGGCTGCTGCAGCGGGGGCTGGCCGGGCTGGGCGGGCGCCGGCTGCTGGGCGCCGTTCTGGGCCGCCCAGGGGTCCTGGCTGGGAGCCGCCGCAGCCTGCAGGGGAGAGGGTGTGCCGGGCGCCTGGCCCGGCTGCCGCTGGGTAATCAGGTCCAGCAGTTCTGTTACGCGCTTGCGGTGAGCGCTCTTGGGAATTGACCCCACAAAGCCGCTGTCAATGGACATCTCGCCGCTCAGGAAGGGCTTAATCCAGGCTTCCACGTGGATCACGCCGTTGGCGTAATTCAGCTTGATGTAGCTGGGGGCGGTAATCATGCCGGTGCCCCGCTTCCACACCTGTTCCCCCTTGTAGTCCACCTGGCGGAAGCCCTCCTTGGTGAGGTAGTCGTTTGCCAGGTATTGAACCATGCTGTCCTCCAGGTTCAGGGTGTACTCGTATACGGTTCTTGCCATTCTTTCCTTCTCTCCTCTTATATATTGTCCGGCAAAGCCGACCTGCGCCCTCCCCGGTTTATCCGTAGGCAATGGCGGCTACGCACTGCTTCACGCCGGGCTCCCCTTCCAGGGCCACATAGATGCCGGCCTCCTGGCCGGGATTGCCTACAGCAGTGATTCTGTAGAAGTAGTCGTTCCCCTCCTGCTTCACGTACTCGGTACGGAACACGCCGGAGGTACCCGCCCACAGGGTGGGCTTCTTCCCGCCTGTGGCGGTAATTTTGAACTGGTAAGACGCCCCCTGCGCCACGCCGAAGTCGGCGGTGGTGTCGCAGACAAAACTGCCGGACGAGGCGGCCTGGCCGCCTACGGTGGCGACGCAGAGCTTTGTGCCGGAGCCGCCCTGGTAAGACACGTAAACCCCCGCCTGGGCCCCGGGGGCCCCCACTGCGGTAATTTTGTAGTAGACGGCCTTACCCGGCTCCACCGAAGCCTTCTCTACCTGGAAAACCCCGGAGGTCCCCATCCACATATTCAGCTGGTCCGGGTCGGAAGCCGTAAATTTAAACTGGTAGGTTTTCCCCTGCTGCACGGTAAGGTCGGCGGTCGTGTCAGAAACCCAACCGGAGCCCTGAGGCGGATTCGTGGAACCGCCGGAAGCCGCCGTCACAGTGACGGGAAGGGTGGCCGACCCTGTGGCAGACCGGACAATAATCGTACAGGGCCCTGCCTTTTGGGCGTAAAGCCGGAAGCTTCTGCCGTTGGTCTCTACCGTAAGCTTGCCGCCGTCCACCACAGCCACGCAGTCGTTGGAGGCGAAAATCTGCAGATCGCCGGTGAGGGGCGCTGTGACCAGGCAGTCATAATACGTTCCCACCTGCATGGAAAGGGAGGGGATCGCCAGCTTTACCCCGTTTTCCTCCGTCGGCTCGGAAGGAGGCGTCACCGAGGAACCGGTGGAAACGAAGCGAATCCCGTTCAGCTCTGCGTACTGGTGGCCCAGGCTGTTGGTGGAGGCGTGAATTTCCTCTACGCCGCTGTTGTAAAAGGCCTTGTCCGACATGCTTTTCAGCGAATCCGGCAGCGCGACGCTGCGCAGGTTCGCGCCCATAAAGGCATAACCGCCAATGCTTTCCAGCGCAGTGGGGAAGCTTACCTCGCGCAGGCTGGTACAGCCGGAAAAGGCGTAGCCCCCGATGCTTTTCAGGGAAGCGGGAAGGGAAAGGCTCGTTACCACGCCCGCGTTCTCAAAGGCGGAAGCGCCAATGGAAGTAAGGCTGGCCGAAAAGGTGATGCTGCCCAGAATGGGGCAGTTGCGGAAGGCGTAATCCTTCACGGTCGTTACGGTGTCGGGCAGAATCAGGGTTTGCAGAAAGCTGCTGCCGCTGAAGGCCGAGGTGCCAATGGACTTTACCGGGTACCCGCCCAGCTGGGAGGGGATGGAAATGACCTCATCCGTCCCGCGGTAATTGCGGATTTCCACACCGCCAAGCTCTTCCACATACTGCCACTCAAAGTTCCCTGTAATGGAAGCGGCGGAAACATCCGCCTGCCCCTGCGGCAGAAAAAGGATGGGAATGGCAAGAAGGAAAGCGAGCAGCAGAGACAGCCCTTTCCTCTTCCGATGTGTCATAGTGCTTCTTCCTCTCTTTTTAATTTCGGCCGTTCCAGGCCGGCGCTGGGAGTCTCTCCCATACGAATATTATACGAGGATTTTGCCGCAACCGCAAGTTTTTTGACAGATTTCCGTATAAAAAAGATAGGAAAAAGAAAACGCCCCCGTGCAGAAGCACGGGGGCGCCGGAAATTTGCGGTTCAGATGAGCTCGATGATGGCCATCTCAGCCGCGTCGCCGCGGCGGGGGCCCAGCTTGGTGATGCGGCAGTAGCCGCCGTTCCGATCCGCGTACTTGGGGGCAATCTCGTTGAAGAGCTTGCTCACCACGTCCTCCTTGGTGACAAAGGCCAGCACAAGGCGGCGGTTGTGAAGGTTGTTCTCCTTCGCAATAGTTATCATTTTCTCGGTCAGGGAGCGGACTTCCTTGGCGCGAGTAACTGTGGTTTCGATTTTGCCGTTCTCAAGCA
>DVMK01000091.1 GCA_018715025.1 Candidatus Caccousia avistercoris | reverse complement strand
TGTTTCAATCCATCGCTTACCACAATGCGGATATCCGGAACCTGATTTATTTCTGCATTGGTTTTTGCAGTCTGAACAGCGTTTTCCGAAATATCGCACATCACGACATTTTCTTCTCCGATCAATTTCGCCGCCAATATACCTACAGGGCCATATCCGCAACCCAAGTCCAGAATTTTGTCACCTGGTTGAAATTCTGCGACGGAGAGCATCGCCAAAGTTCCAGCATCAATGGCATGGGGAGAAAACAGGGCAGGATCTGTTTGAAAAGAAAGGGGCACGCCTTTGATTTGAGTGCAAATCATATAGTTTCCTCACGACATTCTTATTCTTTCCCGAAAGAGCCAATCTCAATAAGATTGCCGTCCGGGTCGGCCACGTAGCAGGTGCGCTGGCCCCAGGGCTCGGTGGTAGGGGGAAAGACAGGCTGCGCCCCGGCGGCCGTTACGCGGCGGTATTCTCTGTCTACGTCGGAAAAGCGGGGCACGTCGAAGGCAAGCTCCATGGTTCCGTTCGTCCCCGCCGGGTAGGCGTAGGAACGGCCCGTCATCGCTTCAAAATCCTTTCTTCCGTACAGGATGAGGCGCACGCCGTCCCCGAACAGGTCGGCGTTGTCGCCCCCGTTCCAGTCCGTTTTCAGGCCCATCACGTCGCGGTAAAAGGCCACCGTCCTGGCTATATCCTTCACAAAGAGTCCCACTGTGTTAAACTTCATATTCGCACCTCCGGTGGGGACGTCGCGCGCTGGCCGCGTCCCGCGGCCTTGGGCGTGGTGCGGCACGCTGGCGTGCCACCCGCGATTTTGCCCCGGTTCTGTCAAGTTTCTTAGCTGCTCCGCAAGGCTTGCGCGCTGTATGTTTCGCCCTGGGAAAAGCAGTGCTGCGCGAAGGGTTCTTTTGCGGGGACGCTGCCTCGCAAAAGAATGCTTCGACGCGTGGCGCGGCAAAGCCGCGCCGCACTGCCCGCCTGTTTTAGCTGCAGCCTTTCTGCGGATATTATATCATACCTCAAGGCGAATGCACAGAGCAGAATGGAAAAATAAAAAGGAAACTGCCTTTCGGAAGCTTCCTTTTTATTGCCGGAGCAAAGGCTGCGTTTTCCCCTTTGGGAAGAGCACCCCGTCTACTGTCATATCCAGTTCCGCATCAAAAACGACCGCCTTCATACCTTCCCCCTTGGGCGCGGCTTCTTCACCGTCCAGCAAAATCCGGTCGGGAGTCAGGTGTACCCTGTGACCTTCTAAATGATAAGAAAAATATTCCTGCCCCTGAAACAGCACGTCCCCCTTGTTAACCACAGCCACACCGCTTTCTTCCAAAGCCGTCAGGCCGAGGGATTCCGCCAGGCAGGCAGCGGGACTGCCCGCCTGCGGAGGGCTGTCCCAAGCCAAAAGCACCAAACATCTCTCTGACAGGGAAGAAATCCAGCAGGAAGCGTCCGTTTGCAGGGCCAGCGTTTCATTTTCCGCCAGTTTCCGGTAGTCCGAACCGGCTTTCTCCCAGGAGAAGAAATCACTGTCCTTTCTCCGGTCCGGTAAAGAGTAAAGAGTACGGAGCTTCTGTCCCAACAGCTGAGAAAAACGGTGAGCGCCCCTGGTATTCAGGTGCTGGCCGCCGTCACCTGTTTCCAATTTCCAATCAGGGGAGAAGCCCTCTTCCGGCTGGGTATAATCCAGAAAAGGAATATCCAGCTCCAAAGCCAGCGTTCGGATTCCCCGAAGAGCAGCCGCCTGATCGGAAACGGAGCACAAGCTTGTATAGGAATCCGGCACATAGGGTGTGTTCAAAAGCAGCAGGGAAATCCCTTCCGACTGGCAATAGGAGGCCAGCTCGCGAATGGCTTTCTCGTTCTTTGGGGAAAGTCCCGGCTGCCCTTCCTGCGGAAGCGGGCTGACATCCCCAGAAAAAGGGACAACCCGGCCGTAGGGCAGGTACCCTTTCACCAACCGGCGGCCCGGCAGAAGCTGAGGCGCCTCAAAATCCCGCCGGGAGAGTTCCGGCAAGCGGTTGTGATACGAAATAAGATCAAAATAATAGGAAAGCCTATCCTCCCGGGGAACCGCATCCTGGATGCTGCTGGCCCATACGGCGGGAGTACGAAGAAATTGAACATTTTGCCGGTAACCGTTTCGCATGCGTTCTTGATTTTCCTCAAAATCATCCTTCCACAAGACCGCCCCAAACACGTCTACCACAGCGACCTGGGGCTTATGGACAGCACATACCTCCTGCAAATACCGCAGAGAGGTCCACACCGGCTGGTAGGACGCCGCTGCGTTCCAGGCGGCGATTCCCTGCTCCTCCCACAAAACAGCAGGATTCACATTGAAATATATATGGCTGCTGCCCAAGAACAACACATCTTCCTGATGGACAGGCTCCTGTTGGTAGGAAGGCAGCGTACTGCCGCCTTTGTCCCGCAAAAGGGCGGAGACAGCCTGCAGCGATGTGAAAAAGACAGCAGTACAGAGGAAAGCGTTTATCAGAAATCGAAATCGAGACTTTTTCACAACCATTCACCCTAAAAAGCAGCGTAGATAAAGCCTGCAGAAGAGTAACCGGGGCCGTAGATTC
>DVMK01000090.1 GCA_018715025.1 Candidatus Caccousia avistercoris | reverse complement strand
GATGAAGGGCGGCGTGTTGGCAGGCCGCAGGTAGGGGTAGATGCGAGGCTTCATTTCCTCAAATTTTTCCAGCAGGCGCGCCTCGGGGGAACCGGGCTCCGGCGCGGCGGGATCCTTCTTGGCCTCTGGGGCCAGAATGGATTCCTCCTGCGCCAGCGGGCGGTTGTTGTTCTTTTTGTCCTTCTTAAATTTTGAAAAAAGTCCCATGGGAATCTATCTTCCTTTCCTTTGTCTTATTTTTTCTCCCCGGCCTGCCGGGCCAGGCGGCAGGCGGCTACCGCATCCTCCTGTGTGTCGGCGGTGACCAGAAAGCGGCCGTTGTGGCAGAACCGCAGGGTGGGAATCCCGGTAAGGCGCTGCAGCTCCTCCGCAGGCTTGCCTGCCCAGGCGGCTGGGAAATCGACCAGGGGTTCCCCGGTTTCCTTGTCCGGCACAACCTGCGCTCCGTACCCGCCCCGCTGAGAGGGGTACACCACAAACAGGGCGGGGGAGGGCTTCAGGATCATTTTCCAGGGGCAGTATTTTTCCAGCACCACAATCCCGTCCTTCATGCGGGAAAGGGCCTTCCGCACCAAATCAGAAGCCCGGTTTACCGCCCAAATGTCCTCCGCCCTTTTTTGCAGAACGGTAGAGGCAAAGGCCACCGCTTCCCAAAAGCACTGGTCGGCAGGGCGGTCAGAGTCCCAGGCCGGGTTGAAGCAGCCAATGACGGAGGCGAGCGGATGGCCGCAGCCGGTGTTGTCGTCCAGGTCAAGGGGCTGTACGAATTCTTCGTCAAAGCGGGCGGCCTCGCGGGCCGCGTCCTCAGGGGAACAGCCCTGTTCCAGAAACTGGGCGCCGAAGGCGCGCCAAAGCAGACCGAAGGCGGCGTAGGGCACGCCGTTTTCCCGAAGAGGGGCCCCCTTCTGGTGATGGTCGAACTCCCCCCAGCCAACGTCGAAGGCCAGGCCGTCAAAGCCCTCGGGCACCTGGTACACCCGGGAAATTTCCAGGCCGGGCTGCAGCAGGCGCAGCAGCGCGCTGGAAAACACGTCGTCCGCATGGAATTTCCCCGCATGGGTTACGGCGCGGGAGGGGATTTGTCGAGGTTCCATAGTTGTTTCGTCATCCTTTTCCAAAGCCGGAGGACAGCGCCCGCTGTCGGTAGAAGGCGGGGCTGATTCCGAACTTTTTTTTGAAGATTTTTGAGAAATTATACACATCCTCATAGCCCACAGAACGGGCGGTTTCCGTTACCGTACAGGATGCGCTTTCCAGCAGCTCCGCCGCCCGGCTCAGCCGGACGCGCACCAGAAATTCCTTGGGGGTTACGCCGGTTTCGCGCAAAAAAATACGGCTCAGGTAACGCCTGTCAATCCCGAGCATAGAGGCAATGCTTTCAATGGAAATGGGAAGGGCGTAATTGGCCCGAATGTAGTCGGCGGTGCGGGTCACATAGTCCCGCGAGGTGTGCGCCGGGGGATCCTGGGCGCTGAGCACGCTCAGAAGCTCAAACAGGCGGGAACAGAGAGAAAGCTCTGTGGAGGGCATCCGGTCGGGAATGGCCCGCAGCTCTTCAAAAATCCGTGCCGCCTGGGGGGCTTCGCGCCAGCAGATTTCTTCCGGGAAGCCGGCCTCCTCCAGCAGGGCGGGGCAGAGGGAACCGTCAAAGCCGATCCAAACATACTCCCAGGGGGTTTTCTCATCCGCCTGGTAAAAGGTAAGCTCTCCCGGCCGGATGAGGAACATGCACCCCTTCCCCAGGGAATGGGTGACGCCGCCCCTGGCAAAGCAGCCGCAGCCCTCCACAATGTAGTGGATCAGGTAATATTCCCGGGAAGCATAGCCGTAGGAATGCCCTGGGCTGCACCGCTCTTCCCCGTAAGAGATGGGGTTCAGCCCAGGGAACCCCCGGTTCAGGACAGAATGCTCCACTTCCATCGGCGATCCCCCTTCCACGGAATGGATGTTCCATCAATTAGTTACATAATACCATGAAAGTATTCCATTATGCAATTCTTTTTTTTTGGAAACTATGGTATTATTCCTCACAAATGGGGGAGAATCATCCCCGAAATTAGGAGGATTTGCGAAATGAAGATTACATTTATGGGAGCGGGGAGCACTATTTTTGCCAAGAACGTCCTGGGCGACACCATGCTGTGCGACGCTCTGTGCGAAAGTGAAATCTGCCTTTATGACATTGACGGCGAAAGGCTGAAGGAATCCTACCTGATGCTGGACAACATCAACCGGAACAGCAACCAGGGGCGGGCTGTGCTGAAAACCTACCTGGGGGTGGAAAACCGGAAGGAAGCTCTGCGGGGGGCTGATTTTGTTGTCAACGCCATTCAGGTGGGCGGCTATGAGCCCTGCACCGTGATTGATTTTGAGATTCCCAAAAAATACGGCCTGCGCCAGACCATTGCAGACACGCTGGGAATCGGCGGCATCATGCGCACCCTGCGCACCATTCCCGTTATGGAGGACTTTGCCCGGGATATGGAAGAGGTCTGCCCCGACGCCTGGTTCCTGAACTACACCAATCCCATGGCGATGCTGAGCGGCTTCATGCAGCGCTACACCGGGGTGAAAACGGTGGGCCTGTGCCACAGCGTGCAGGTGTGCTCCCAGCATCTGCTGGAATCCCTGGGCATGGAGGATAAGCTGGAAGTCCGCCGCGAGCTGATTGCCGGCATCAACCACATGGCCTGGCTGCTGGACATCCGCGACAAAGACGGCAACGACCTGTACCCCGAAATCCGCCGCCGCGCCCTGGCGAAGAACGAGTCGGAAAAGCACACCGACATGGTGCGCTTTGAGTACATCCGCCGCCTGGGCTACTACTGCACCGAGTCCAGCGAGCACAACGCTGAGTACAACCCCTTCTTTATCAAGAGCAAATACCCGGAGCTGATCGAGCGGTACAACATTCCGCTGGACGAATACCCCCGCCGCTGCGTGAAGCAGATCAAGAAGTGGAACGAGCGCCGGGATGAGCTGGTGCACAACGCCACCCTCACCCACGAGCGCAGCAAGGAGTACGCCTCTTACATTATGGAAGCCATTGTCACCAACAACCCTTACAAGATCGGCGGCAACGTGCTGAACACGGGCCTCATTGACAACCTGCCCGCCGAGGCCTGCGTAGAGGTGCCCTGCCTGGTGGACGGCAGCGGCGTGACGCCCTGCCATGTGGGCCGCCTGCCGGTGCAGCTGGCCGCCATGAACATGACCAACATCAACGTGCAGCTTCTCACCATTGAGGCGGCTGTCACCAGGAAGCGGGACCTCATCTACAACGCCGCCATGCTGGAGCCTCACACCGCCGCCGAGCTGGACATTGACGACATTGTGAAGATGGTAGACGAGCTCATCGAAGCCCACGGGGATTACCTGCCCGCTTACCACTGATTTTCCGCAGCGCCGCAACAAGTTCTGATTTTATCTGCAAACGCCGGGCCCAGCCAAAACCGCTGGGCCCGGCGTTTTGTATGGGCGCAATAAAAAAGAGAAAGGGGGTTCCGCCCGGTGCGGAACCCCCTTTTGCTCTGCTCTATGCTATTTCCTCTTCGGAAGAGTCGTCCTGACGGAGGGTGAACCGCCCTACCAGCTCTTTCAGCAGCTGGGCCTGACTGGAAAGCTCTTCGCTGGCCGCGGCGCTTTCCTCCGCCGTGGCGGAGTTGGTCTGCACCACGCTGGAGATCTGGTCTGTGCCGGAGGTCACCTGGGAAACGGCGTTCGCCTCGGTGACGATATTGCCCACCATGGTGTTGATGAGCCCCAGCACCTCGCCGGAAATCTCGCTGGTTTTGCTCAGGGCCTCGTCCACAGCTTCCATCAGCTCGTTGCCCTTGGCTACGTTCTGTGCGGAGCGCTCAATAATCTCCTTTGTCTGCTTCGAGGCCTGGTCAGACTTGGAGGCCAGGTTGCGCACCTCGTCGGCCACCACGGCGAAGCCCTTCCCGGCGGAACCGGCGCGGGCAGCCTCCACCGCGGCGTTCAGGGCCAGAATGTTCGTCTGGAAGGCGATGTTTTCAATGGTCTCGATGATTTGGCCGATTTCCTTGTGGCCGTTCAGAATGTCCGCCATGGCGTTTTTCAGTTCCGCCATCTTTTCCTGGCTCATGTTGACCTGAGAGCCCGCCTGGTCAGACATTACCTCCCACGGCGCCCCGCTGGATCCGGAAAGCAGGCTGCAGTTCGGCGACAGGCTTTCTACCCTTTCCCGGCAGGAAAGGGAGGAAAGCCCCGCCGTCCCTCCCAGCGTTGTTTCGCCTGGCGGGGCGGTCCTCCGCCTGCGGCTGAACGGCCAGGAGCGGAGCCTGCCGCCGAAACGGGACGGCTCCCCCTATTACCTGATGGATCTGCTGGAATATTCCGGCCTGGACTTTGACCGCCTGGAACGGCCCGTCCTTTTAAAGGTCAACGGGCGGGAGGGGCTGTTTCAGCAGGTGATTTCTTCTGGGGATGAGGTGGAAATCCACTATGAAGACCTGGAAAAGGAGTAAGATGACTGTGAAAAGAAAGAGATTCCTTCCTGTTTTGCTCACCCTGTTCCTGCTGGCCGGCTGCGGGCAGCAGGCTCCCCCTTCCGAGTACACCGTGGGGGCCGAAAGCCTTCCGGCGCTTGCCGTTTCAGAAAACGGCGAGTTTTCGGAGGAAACGGATCCGGAGACGGAGGAAACCTCCTACACCTACTCTGGCCTTGCTTCCGGGGAAAAGGCCGCCGCCTCCTATGTTTCCCAGCTGGAAGAGGCAGGCTGCTCTGTGATCAATGAGGAAGGGGAAATCCAGAAGGACGCCGGAGTTTCTGAGGAGGACGGCGCTGTGCTTTTGGGGCGGGAAAGCGAGGCGGGGGACGGGGTCGTTTCCCTGAGAATTACATGGGACGCGGATTCCTGCACCGTAACCCCCTTCTTTCAGGAAGAACTTCAGCTTCACGAGCCGCAGGAGGAACCCGAAGGCGGCCGGGAGCTGAGCATGACCCAGGTAACGCATCTTTACCTCTTCCAAGGAAAAGATGGATTTCATTATGAGTATTATCTACGCCTGCCACCGCTTTGGAAAAAAGGTGTGCGTGGAGGGCGTGGAGAAGAAGGAAGAGCTGGACATTGTGCGCCAGACGGAATGCGATTATATTCAGGGCTTCTATTTTTACAAGCCGATGGAGCTGAAGCATTTTTACCAGGTTTTAGAGAAGGACATGAGCCGGGAAGGCTCTTGATTGTTCCCTTGGGCAGAAAACCGGCAGGTTATGCCGGTTTTTTGCCGGGGACAAAAGAACGGGGAGAAGCTTTATGAAGCAGGACGTATTTCAGTATTTTACCGCCAGATATGCCGGCTGCCTTTGCGAGGTTTTGTCAGAAAAGGGAACGCTTCTGTTTGTGGGAACGCTGGGCGCCTACGACAAAGGGCGGAACGAGCTGGATGTGGAACTGCGCCGGGGAGAGGCGGCGCCAAGGGGCGTTCTGTACCACGCCCCCGTAAGGCTGCAGATTCGTTCCAGCCGCGGCGGGGACCATGTGGTTATTATGAGCGGGCAGGTTCTGCGCTGTGCGGAAGGCTTCTGGCGCTTGGAGCTGACAGACTGCGCCTCGCACCAGGAAAACCGGCAGGCCTTCCGCCAGCCGGTCAAGCTGGCCGCTTCTGTCTGCCGTTTGCTGGAGGACGGCTCCTGCGAGGAAGGCGGCCAGCGCCCCTGCCTTCTGCAGGACATCAGCCTCACGGGGGCGGGGTTCCTCTGCCGGGAATCGTACCAGCCGGGGGACAGGCTGCTTCTTTCCCAGGTTTTTCTGCGGAAGGGGGGCGAGCCCTACGCCCTGCCCTGCCGGGTAGTCCGCCGGGAAGAACCGCCCGAAGAGCCGGATCCCCTCCCGCCCAAGTACGGGTGCCGCTTTTTCGGGCTGGAGGCGCGGCTGCAGGATCGGCTGTATGCGGATATTCTGGCCCTTCAGGCGGAAAGCGTGAAGGGCACAAGCCCGAAAAGATAAAACTGAGAAGATCCATCAAAAAGCCCGCAGGCCCG
>DVMK01000089.1 GCA_018715025.1 Candidatus Caccousia avistercoris | reverse complement strand
GGGGTGGTGGTGGAAACCCTGTGGTGCCTGGCCACTAAATTTTACATAGAGAACAGGAGCGGCGTCATCTACGGCCCCTTCAACCCGGTGTACGGGGTGGGCGCGGTGGTGCTGACGCTGGGCCTGCACTGGCTGGCCGGGAAACGGGATTTGTGGATTTTCCTGGGCAGCATGGTGCTGGGCGGCGCGGTGGAATTTGTCTGCAGCTGGGTGCAGGAGCAGCTGTTCGGCACCGTATCCTGGGAGTACAGCGAAACGTCCTTTAACCTGGACGGCCGCACGAATTTGATGTTCGCCTTCTGCTGGGGGATTCTGGGCCTGCTTTGGGTGAAGGATTTCTACCCCCGTATGTCCGGCTGGATTGAGCGCATCCCACGGCGGGCGGGCATTCCCCTCACCTGGGTGCTGCTGGTGTTCATGGTGCTGAACATGGCGGTTTCGGCCATGGCGGTTACCCGGTGGGTGGCCAGGGCGTACGATGTGCCCGCCCAGAACCAGGTGGAGGCGTTTCTGGACGAACGCTACCCGGATGACCGTATGGAGCGGGTGTACCCCAATATGATGCTGGTGTAGGGCCGGAAGCAAAGAAGAAGCAGTAAAAAGCGAATGATAAAGTTTTTCGCCGTTAAAAAAGCCGCTTCCCGCCGTTAGGCGGAAGCGGCTTTTTTGGCTCTTTCCCGGGAAATTACATGCCCAGCATGGCCAGAATGGCGGCCTTGGGCCGTGCGCCCACCGAGCTTTCCTTCACCTGGCCGTTTTCCAGCACCAGAAGGGTGGGGATGCTCATGACGCCGTACTGGGCGGCCAGCTCGGGCTGCTCGTCCACGTTCACCTTGCCCACCTTGACCTTGCCCTCCAGCTCGCCGGCCACCTCGTCCACAATGGGCGAAACCATGCGGCAGGGCCCGCACCAGGGCGCCCAGAAATCCACCAGCACCGGAAGCTTCGACTCCAGCGCCTCGCTTTGAAAATTGTCCTTTGTCAGGGTAATGACTGCCATAAGAAAAACCTCCTTAAGGGAATGAATTTATATTTTTTCCGCCCAGAGCAGGGCGTTTCCGGCTTTTTCTGGTACCAGCATACCTGGTTTGCCAAAAATAGTATGTGATGAAGTTACACATTTGATTCGGCCTCTGCGGCGGCCAGGCGGAAGGGCAGCGCCCCGCCCTGCGCGCCGGTGAGGGAGACGGCCCCGGCCAAATGATCGCACCGGTTTTCCTCCGCGGCATACACGGCGCCCCCGTCCCCGAAAAATTCCAGCACCGTGTAGTCGGCCACCAGCCGGAAGGAAAGGCCAGCCCCGGCGGGGAAGCGGAATTCCGTCTGCCCCAGGGTTCCGCGGCCGGTTTCCAGGTTCAGGCGAAGCGGGCCGCCGGGAAATTCCAGGGTGCACTGCCCGGCCTGGGCGGGCACGCAGGCGTCCAGCACCCAGGGGCCTTCCGGCGCGGGGGAAGCCTCGGGCAGGGGGCGCAGGGCGGCCTCCAGCTCACGGCAGCAGGAAAAGCGCAGCACGTACGCCCCGCCCCGGCGGCAGAGGCTCAGCTCTGCCGGGAGGGACATGACCCCGGTGAAGCAGCGGCCCCGGTTGGGCAGCCGCAGCCAGGCCATGGAAAGGGTGCGGCCCGGCTCGCAGGCGAAGGTCTGGGCGGCGTAGGGGATGCGGTTGGCGTAGGCCTGCCGCCGCTCCTGCTCCTGGGTGAACCGGTACCCGTCGTAGGAGCCTACGAAATAGAAGCCGTCCGCGCTCCAGAACACCCATTTCCGCTCCCCGCAGCCCTCCACCGGCAGGCAGAACAGGTCGGGGCACTCCCGCGCGCCGGGAAGGGTGAGGCGCTGGGTTTCGTGCCAATGGCGCAGGTCGGTGGAGCGGAACAGGGCGAAGTCGTTCTTTTCCAGGTACAGCACCATGCCGTAAGCCCCGGATTCCTCATGGAAGAACACCTTGGGGTCCCGGTTTTCCCCGGTGAGGGCGGGCAGCAGCACCCCCTCCTCCTTCCGGAGGGTTTCGCCGCCGTCGGTGCTCCAGGCCAGGCGCTGGGTGTGCGTCCCGTCCCGGGACCAGGGGGCCTCCGTGCCCCCGGCGCAGGTGTAGAAGAACAGCAGGGCGTCCTTCCCGCGGCCGGCCAGGCCCTGCCCGTCCCGCCAGGCGCAGCCGGAGAACATGGTGCCCTGTTCGTCCGGGAACAGGGCGATGTCCCGGGTTTCCCAGTGGAGCAGGTCGCGGCTTACCGCGTGGCCCCAGTGCATGGGGCCCCAGGCCACCTGGAAGGGGTTGAACTGGTAATACAGCAGGGCCAGACCCCCGTGGCGGATGAGGCCGTTGGGGTCGTTCATCCACCCGTTTTCCGGCGCGAAATGGATCCGGGGCCGCAGGGCATCGGCGGGGGCGGGGCGTTCCCCCTGCTGCCGGGCCATGGCCAGGCGGGCGTCCGGCATATCGCCGCACAGAAGAAGCTCCTGCCCCAGCCATTCCTGCACCGGCACGGCGGCCCAATAATCCGCCGCCTCCCCCTCCCCCGGCCAGGGGATCTGGAATTCCCGCAGCTTTTTTTCCTTCTCTTTGGCCGGGAACAGCGTCACCAGCTTTTCCGGCGCTTCCCGCTTCACCGGGAAGCACAGGTATTTTTCCTTGATTTGAATGGGAATCAAAACACTCCACCTCCCATGGGAACGCCGCGCCCTTGCCCGCGGGGAAGAATCTTTTGTCATTTTATCATAACCGGGGCGGGAATACAACAGAAAACAGAAGGGAAGCTTCAGGTTTGCCTGCCTTCGCCGTTGACAACGGCGAAGGCATTTTCTATAATATCCTCAGCGGCATTTGTGCCGGATTACGGTTTTCCGGGGCGGTTTTGACAAACCCTGTGCCCTGAAATTCTTTTCTTTGGAGGAATTGGAATGAACGACGGTTTTTTCCGTGCCGCGGCGGCCACGCCGGAGATCCGTGTGGCCGATTGCCAGCATAACAAAGAAGCGATCCGCAGGCTGATGGAGACGGCGGCCGCCCGCGGGGTGCAGGCCGTGGTGTTTCCAGAGCTTTGCCTGACAGGCTACACCTGCGGCGACCTGTTTTTGCAGGAGCCGCTGCTGCGGGGGGCGGAGCAGGCCCTGGGCGAGCTGATGGAAGAGACGGCCCCCCTGCCCCTTTTGGCCGTGGTGGGGCTGCCGGTGCGCGCCGGGGGCGCGCTGTACAACTGCGCGGCCGTGTTCTGCGGCGGCAGGCTGCTGGGCCTTTCCGCCAAGAGCAGCATCCCCAATTACGGGGAATTCTACGAGGCCCGCCACTTCACCCCCGCCCCGGATTTGATGGAAACCGAGCTGTGCGGGCAGCTGGTGCCCCTGGGGCGCTCGATTCTGTACCGGTGCGCCGGGTGGGCGGACTGCGCCATCGGCGTGGAGATCTGCGAGGATCTGTGGGGCCCCGAGCCGCCGGGAACCGGTCTGGCTCTGGCGGGGGCTACCCTGCTGCTGAACCCTTCCGCCAGCGACGAGGTGGTGGGCAAGGCCGCCTACCGCCGCAGCCTGGTCGCCGGCCAGTCGGCCCGGCTGCTGTGCGGCTATGTGTACGCCGACGCAGGCGAGGGGGAATCCACCACCGATCTGGTGTTTTCCGGCCACAACGTGCTGGCGGAAAACGGAGCCGTGCTGGCGGAATCCGCCCCCTTTACCACCGGCCTCACCGAGGCTGACTTCGACCTGGAGCGCATGGCGGCGGAGCGCCGCCGGAACACCACCTGGCAGGGCGGCGGGGAGGGGGCCCTGGCCACGGCGGAATTTTCCCTGCCCTGCACCTCCTTCCCTCTGCGCCGCGCCATAGACCCCATGCCCTTTGTGCCCAAGGGGGACGCGGATCTGGCGGAGCGCTGCGAGATGATTTTGAGCATTCAGGCGGCCGGCCTGCGGGCCCGGCTGCGGTGCGCCAACAGCACCCACGCGGTGGTGGGGGTTTCCGGCGGGCTGGACTCTACCCTGGCCCTGCTGGTGTGCGCCCGGGCGTTCGACAGCCTGGGCCTGCCCCGCTCCGGTATTCTGGCGGTTTCCATGCCCGGCTTCGGCACCACCGGGCGCACCAGGTCCAACGCGCAGAAGCTGGCGGAGCTGCTGGGGGCGGAATTCCGCCAGGTGCCCATCGGCGAGGCGGTGCAGCTGCATTTCCGCGACATCGGCCACGACCCTGAGATCCATGACGTGACCTATGAAAATTCCCAGGCCCGCGAGCGGACCCAGGTGATTATGGACCTGGCCAACCAGAACGGCGGCCTGGTGGTGGGCACCGGGGATTTGTCTGAGCTGGCGCTGGGCTGGGCCACCTACAACGGCGACCACATGAGCATGTACGGGGTGAACGCCTCCATTCCCAAAACGCTGGTGCGCCACCTGGTGCGGTACGCCGCCGCCCAGGCGGGCGGCCTGCTGGAGCAGGTGCTGCTGGACGTGCTGGACACCCCGGTGAGCCCCGAGCTGCTTCCCCCCGTGGACGGGGACATCGCCCAGAAAACCGAGGACATTGTGGGCCCCTACGAGCTGCACGATTTCTTCCTCTACTATCTGCTCCGCTTCGGCTTCGGCCCCGGGAAAATTTACCGGCTGGCCTGCGCCGCCTTCCAGGGCGCCTACGAGCCCCCGGTGGTGAAAAAGTGGCTGGCCGTCTTTTACCGCAGGTTCTTCGCCCAGCAGTTCAAGCGCTCCTGCCTGCCGGACGGCCCCAAGGTGGGCACCGTGGCCCTCTCCCCCCGGGGAGATTGGCGCATGCCCAGCGACGCCAGCGCCCGCCTGTGGATGGCGGAGATAGAGGCCCTGTGAGCGGGGGGGCTTCCCCCATCGGCCTGTACCTGCACGTCCCCTTCTGCGACGGCAAGTGCCCTTACTGCGACTTTTATTCCATGCGGGCCGGCGGGATGAAACTGCGTCAATATATGGATGCCCTTCTGCGGCGCATCCGCTCCTTCCAGGGCAGGGGGATCGCCCTGGACACGGTTTACTTCGGCGGCGGTACCCCCAGCCTGCTGGGGGACAAGCGCCTGGCCCGGCTGCTGGGCGCGGTGCGGGAAAGCTTCGCCCTGGCCCCCGGGGCGGAAATTACCGTAGAGGTCAACCCCACCCGGGAACCCGGCCGCCTGTACCAGGGCCTGCGGGAGGCGGGGGTGAACCGGATCTCCCTGGGCCTGCAGTCCGCCCAGGACGGGGAGCTGCGCCTGCTGGGGCGGCGGCACACGGCGGCCCAGGCGGCCCGGGCGGTGGAGGCCGCCCGCCAGGCGGGATTTTCCAACATTTCCCTTGACCTGATGCTGGCCACCCCCGGCCAGACGGAGGACAGCCTGCGCCGCTCCATCCAGTTCTGCGGGGAGCTGGGGGTGGAGCATGTCTCCGCTTACCTGCTGAAAATTGAACCGGGCACCGAGTTCCACCAGAGGCAGGCCAGCCTTTCCCTGCCGGGGGAGGACGAGACCGCCGCCCGGTACCTGCTGGCCTGCCAGGAGTTGGAGGCCGCCGGGTACGCCCAGTACGAGATCTCCAACTTTGCCCGCCCCGGCTTTCCCAGCCGCCACAACCTGAAATACTGGCGCTGCGAGGAGTATTTGGGCCTGGGGCCCTCGGCCCACTCCTTTTTTGAGGGCCGCCGTTTTTACTACCCCCGCAGCCTGACCCAGTTCCTGCTGGAGGAGCCGCCCGTTCAGGACGGGGAGGGCGGCGGCTTTGAGGAGTTCGCCATGCTGGCCCTGCGCCTCACCGAGGGCCTGCGGGAGGACCGGTGCCAGGCCCGTTTCGGGCATCCCATCCCGGCGGCCATGCGCGCCAGGGCAGAGCCCCTGGCCCGGGCCGGGTACTGCGCCCTTTCGCCGGAGGGCATCCGCCTGACCCGGCAGGGGTTCCTGGTTTCCAACAGCGTGATTTCCCGGCTGATTTTGTAAAACAACTGGACTCAGCTTGTGGAAAAAGCTGTCAAAAAGCAATTTTAAAGTTTTCGTCCACCTTTTTCAAAAGGTGGTGGGGTGCAGGGGGCGCCGTGCGCCAGTGGCGCACAAACAAGGCGCCGACCGGAGCGGGAGCGGAGACCCAAAGCCCCGCAAATGGCCGTGAAACGGTCTTAAAAACAGCGCGAAGGGTTCTTTTGCAGGGAACCCTGCAAAAGAATGCTTCGACGCGTGACGCGGCTTTGCCGTGTCACAATGCAGACAGAGGCGAAGCCTCGAATCTGCGATCCTCTGTGGCACCATATTGAGGTTTACCGACAGTCTCAGCCCAGCGGCGCGCCGCCGGGCTTTTTTCACGCCCCGGGACGGGCGGGCGTCAGGAAAAGAGGGCGTTCCGGTAAAAAATTCGCCATTGCCCCGGGGCGCGGCGGGGGGTATAATGGAAAAAAACGGGAGGAGCGTTGACGGTGGAAAAAATGTGGATGCTGTGCTCCGGCTACGGCGGAGCCGGGGAGGATATGATGCTGCTGGAGCTGCAGGAGGACGGAAGCGCCCGGAAGGCGGGCGGGTTCCGCTGGGGCATGGCCCCCTCGTTCTGCTGCCAGGCGGGGGGAAAGCTGTACGCCGTCTCTGAGCGGGGGGATGGGGCCTCGGTGGCCCGGTTTTCCCTGGAGGATGGGATTTCCCTGGAAAAGACCATCGAGATCCCCGGCGGGCGGGGGCTGTGCCACCTGTACCCTCTGGGAAACGCGCTGGTGGGCAGCTGCTATGAAAGCGGCCTGTTCTTTGCCGTAGACCAGGGCCTGGAGCAGGTGCTGTGGCGCTTTCAGCCCCAGGGCGCGCCCCACGCCCACTGGGCCCAGCAGGAGGGGGGCGGCCTTCTGCTGGCCGATTTGGGCGGCGACTGCCTGTACCGCTTCTCCCTTTCCGGCGGGCTGCCCGCCGGCGGGCCGCAGCCCCTGCGCCTGAAAGAGGGCAGCGGCCCCCGCCAGCCCCAGCCCCTGCCCCAGGGCGGCTTCGCCGTGGTGTGCGAGCTGGACGGCGGCCTGCGGTTCTTTGACGGCGGCGGCCGCCTGGCGCAGGAGGAGCCCGCCAGCGCTTCGGGCCAGCCGAACTGGCCCGGCGGCGCGTGCCTGCTGGGGGACGTGCTTCTGGTGGGGAACCGGGGGCCCAACACCATTTCTGCCTTCCGGGTGGGCGGCGCGGGCGCGCAGCGCCTGGGGGAATGGCCCACCGGAAACTGGCCCCGCCACCTGGCCGCCCTGCCGCAGCAGGGCCTGGTGTTCGCCGCCTGCCAGCGGGAAAACGCCGTCTGCGCCTACCGCTGGCAGGGGGAAGCCCTGGCCCCCCTGTGGCGGCTGCCGTTGGAGCAGGCCTCCTGCGTGCTGCCCCTGGCCCGCTGAGGAAGCGGAGAAAAACAAAAAGCACAGCGCCCGGCGCAGGGTCTGCCTGCGTGGTGGGCGCTGTGCTTTTCTTTGTCTGAAAGGCCCCCGGCGGTCAGCCTGCGGCTGAGCTGGAGGAGGGGGTGAAGGTGTAGAACTGGGAAGCGCTGTACTGGCGGATGGCCTCGTCGTTGAAGGTAACGCCGGAGTAGGCGTCCGCGGCGGCTTCCACACTGGCGGTAAATTCGTCGGACTTCATGGCGGTGAGCAGGGTGTTCCGGTTGGCTTCGTCCGCCAGGTATTCTTCGGCCGCGTCGGCAATGGAGTTCTTCCGCAGAACCACCACGCCGTCGCTGAGGCCCGACACCTCAAAGCAGCGCACCTCGCCGTCCGCCATTTCGTCCAGGTTGGTTTTGATCGCCTCGGGGAAGCTGGCTTCCACGGCGGCGCTGTCCAGGGTGCGGTGGTACAGCTGGTCCTCGGCGGCGGAAATCAGGGTGCCGAAATCCTCGGCGGCGTCCTCCATGGTCATGGTGCCCGCCTGGATCTGGCTGGCGTAATCCTCAAACAGGGCTTTGCGCTCGGCGCTCTCCTCGTCGGTCATCTGCTGCTCCTCGTCGCCGGAGATCTCGGTGGTGGCCTTGTAGGCCAGGGAGGAGAACAGGTAATCGAAATCATAGTAATCGCCCTCGAAATACTCCTGCAGATCTTCCTGTGAAACCTCCTGGGAGCCGCCCTCCCCGTAGGTCAGGTCAAACAGCTTGGAAAGCATGCGGCTGGTCTCGCCGTATGCGATGGTGAAGGAATCCTGGGCCACGTACTTTTTCACGGAATCCGGCACAATGGTCCACATGGAATTGGCCAGGGACTCCGCCTCGGTCTGCTCGTCGTCGGTGAGGGGGGCGCCCAGCGCGTCCAGCTGATCCTTCAGGTAAAAATACTCCTTAATCCCCAGCAGGGCCCGGTTCTGAATCCACTGCTCCGCGGGCTGGCCGTCGATCTGCTGCTCCAGCAGGCTGACGGAGCTGTCCACCCCTTCCTGGTTCTGGGCGGTGCTGATGGAGGTGTACAGGTTCACCACGTACACGCCCACCGGCAGGGTTTCGTCCCCCCGCTGGGCGCACCAGCTCTGGTCTGCGTTGGAACAGCCGGCGGCGCCGGCCAGAAGGGCGGCTGCCAGGGCCGCCGCCGCGATTCTGTGTTTTCTTTTCATGCTTGTCAACACCTCAGGTTCGATGAATTTTCCAAAGTTTTTCACGGCGGAAACGGGTTCTGCCGCAAACGGAATTATTATAGCCCCTTTTCGCCCGGTTGTCCAGTGCGGGGCTCCAGGCGGCCGGTTTCCTGCTCTATGCGGTAGCGGGGGCGGGCCTTCACCTCGCTGTAAATTTTGCCCACGTAGGTGCCCACCACCCCCACGCACAGAAGCTGAATGCCCCCCAGCAGCCAGATAGAGCACACAATGGCCGTCCACCCCTCCACCGTGTGGCCTGTAAAGTGGGAGATAAGGGCGTACAGCAGCCCCAGCACGCTGCCCAGCGAAACCAGGATGCCCAGGGAGGAGATGAACTTCAGCGGCTTCACGCTGAAGGAGGTGACCCCGTCCAGGGCGAAGGAGAGCATCTTTTTCAGTGGGTACTTGGATTCCCCGGCGAAGCGCTCCTTCCGGTCGTAGTACACATAGTCGCTGCGGTAGCCGATGAGGGGCACAATCCCCCGCAGAAACAGGTTCGTCTCCCGGTACTCGGAAAGGGCGTCCAGGGCGCGGCGGCTCATCAGCCGGTAATCCGCGTGGTTGTACACCACCTCCACCCCCAGCAGCTTCAAAAACCGGTAAAAGCCCTGGGCGGTGGTGCGCTTGAAGAAGGTGTCGGTTTCCCGCTTGTTGCGCACCCCGTACACCACGTCGCAGCCCTCCTGGAATTTCTGGACAAACTGGTCGATCACGTCCACGTCGTCCTGCAGGTCGGCGTCCAGGCTGACGGCGCAGTCGGCGTATTGGCGCGCCGTCATAAGGCCCGCCAGCAGGGCGTTCTGGTGCCCCCGGTTGTGGGCCAGCTTCAGGCCGCATACCCGCGGGTTTTCCTGCGAAAATTTCTGGATCAGGCTCCAGGTGGCGTCCCGGCTGCCGTCGTCCACCAGAAGCATGCGGCTTTTTTCGTCCGCCAGGCCCCGTTTCTCCATAGAGGCCAGCTTTTCTGTCAGCTGCCGCACGGTTTCCGGCAGGACCTCCTCCTCGTTATAGCAGGGAACTACCAAATAGACAGTGGGCAATTCCGTTTCCCCCTTCCCAAATTATCGCGCGCCCTGTCCCCTTCGGCCGCCGGGGCCGGGCGGGCGCGCCGGTCTTTTTCCTGCGGCGCGGCAGGCTTACGGGAGCAGCTCCTTCTCCTCCCGCCGGGCCAGGCGGAGCCGTTTCCGCTCTGCTGTGCGGGGGCCCGGGCGGGAAGCCCCCCGGGACAGCCGCAGGTAAAGCAGCAGAATGAGCACGCCGGCCACCGTCACCCCTGCGCCGAACAGCAGGCCCGGGGTGCGGTAGGTAAAGCGGATTTCGCTGGTGCCCGCGGGCACCTTCACCGCCATGAAGCCCACGTTCACCTTCTCAATTTCCACGGGCTCGCCGTTCACGGTGGCGCTCCAGCCCCCCTCCCAGGGCACGCTGAAGAACACCAGCCGTTCCTTTTCTGAGGTGAAGGTGGCGGAAAAGCCCCCGTTGTCCCGGGAAAAGGAGCTGCAGGACATGGAGCGCCGGTCCAGGCAGTCCTGGTAGTAGGCCTCCTCGCTGTACACAAAGGAAATGTCAGAGCCCTGCCGGGCGCCGCTCTCCTCTGAAATGCCGGGAACGCCGCCCTCCTCCGGAAGGGAGAGGGAATCCACATGCTGCAGAAGATCGCCGTATTTTTCCGCCTGCTCCTCGGTGAGCACCAGGGCCTTCAGCAGAAGCAGGTGCCGGTTGTCCTGGCTGACGGCGTCGTACTCCTCCCGGGTAATGTAATAGTCGTAGGAAAATCCCATGGGGATGTAATACTGATTTTCCCAGATGTCGAAGCCGTTCTGGGTGGCGTAGTACGTCCAGCCCGGCATTTGGGGGGAGCTGCCGTCGTCGCCGCTGAACCGTTCCCCGGTGGCCACCGGGTCGAACAGCCACCGGCAGGAGGTAAGCCCCCGCAGGCCGTAATATTTCACCTCAGGCCGGGAACCCACGTCGCGCTGCACGCCGATGGTGGGGTAGAATTCCATCACAGAGCCGGGCACAATGCTGTGGAAGGCCTGGATGGTGGGGATTTGCCAGAACATGGCCTGGTTGTCCATGCCGTCGAACACGTCGATGCGGCAGTTTTCTGTGTCGGGCAGGGAAATGTCCGCCCCGCCGTTCAGGCAGTAGGGGATGATGTGCTTGTGGGTGTCGTCGCTTTGGGTTTTGCCCAGGGCGATGAAGAAGGCGGCGTACACCACCGTAATGACCGAAACGCCGCACATGGCGTACCGCAGGAATTTCTTTTTGTCGCGCCGCCGCCATTTCAGCACAATGGCCAGCAGGGTGAGGCTCAGCAGGGCGATGGCCACGTAGCTCCAGAACCGGGTGGGGTACTGCTCCAGCCCGTAGGTGACCACCTCTTCCCCGTCCACCTCCTGGGTTTGCCGCATCAGGCCGATGGGCAGGGCGATGCCCAGGGTGATGCCCAGGGTCCAGCGGATCGCCCGCCGCCAGTCGGTGCGGGGGTCGTCCACCGCCATGACGGTGGCCAGGCTCATCATCAGGGTGAGCATGTAGAACCAGCGGGCGTAGTAGCTGGCGTTGAACAGCTGAAAAGCTGAGTTCAGAACCGGCACAAAGGCCATGAGGAACAGGATCGGCACGAAGGTTTTCAGCCAGTGCCGCCGCCTGCGCTGCTGGAAGGCGATCACCCCCGTCATGCTGAACAGGGGCAGCCAGGCGCCCAGCGAGGCCCACTTGGCTTCGCTGTTGGGGGTGAAGTTGGGCCGGGCGGGAATGTCCGGCGGGAAGAAGAAGCATTCCAGAATGTGCACGTACCGCTGGTTCCAGCCGTACAGCAGGGCGTTCCACCCGTCGGGGGGGTTGTTTACCCTGGGGTTCTGAATGACCGCCAGAATGGTGGGCACCAGCAGCACGCAGGACATGAGCACCCCGGTGACGGCCTCGCAGAACAGCAGCAGAAAGTCCCGCAGGTTCAGCCGCCAGGAGCGCATGATGAGCCGCAGGAAGAAATAAATCAGGGTGAACACCACCTGCCCCACAAAAAAGTAGTAGTTCACAAAGCAGCAGGCGAACACCGTCACGGCGAAAATGCCCCGCCGCCGGGTGGCCATGTACTCGTCCAGCGCCCACAGCATGAGGGGGAAGAGCACAATGGCCTCGTGAAAATGGTTAAAGAAGATGTTGTACACCGAAAAGCCGGAGAACGCGTACAGCATGCCCCCCAGCACCGCCGCGTCCCCTCTGGAGACATACCGCCGCAGGTACAGCGACCCGGTGAGGGACGCGCAGGCGAATTTCAGAATGAGCAGGGGGCCCATCAGGTAGGGCACCGCCTCGCTGGGGAAGGGCAGCGTCAGCCAGAAGAAGGGGCTGCCCAGAAGGTAAAAGCTGTACGAGCCAATGAAGTTGGCCCCCAGGTCGGTGGTCCAGCTCCAGCCGATGTTCCCGCTGCGGATGGCGTCGTGGCACATCTGGTAGAAGGGGACCTGCTGTACGTTGAAATCCCCGTAGAATAAAAAGTATCCGTTGTCGAAAATAATAAAGGGAATGAAAAAGAGGAAGGATACGGCAAAGGAGAAGAAAAAGGATCTCCACAGATAATTGTCCCGCATCCGCTCTTTTATTTTCCCTGAAATCGCTTCAAAGGGCATATCTTTCCTCCGCACCTGCGGTGAGCAGATCGCGCCCTGCGTCCTCCCGGCCGCTTTGGCCTGGGGGGAGCAGGCAGCCTGCCGCCCGCGTTTTTCATGTAGTGTTGTTCAGGTTCCCGGCTGTGCGGTGAGCAGATCGCGCCCTGCGTCCTCCGGCCGCCTGGGCCAAGGGGGAGCAGGCGGCCTGCCGCCCGCGTTTTTTCTGTTATGCACTTGCTTTCATTTCATCTAGTTTTTACTCTGCCGCTCGCCGCGGCGGGCCATACTTTCTTGACGAAAAGAAAGTATGCAAAGATTCGCGGGGGGCCCGAGTCTCCGCTGCCGCTCCGGTCGGCGCCTTGTTTGTGTGCCACCGGCACACGGCGCCCCCGCGACCCCAGGGGCTGTCCTGCCTGGGAAAAGTAGGGCAGCGCGAACGATATATTTACGGGGACGTTACCCCGGAAATATGTCGTTCGACGCGTGGTGCGGCTTCGCCGCGCCACACTGCGCTTCGGCTGGCTTGTGCCGCTTAGGCGGCACTAAACGCCAGCCCCTTTACAGGAACACTCGCAATCTTAGGATTGCGAAAGTTCCTCCGCATTTTTAGGGGTACGGCTCGCTGGAAGCAAGTGGGCAACATCTGCCGCCTGCGGCGGGTCAGCTGTTTCACCTAGGAAAAATGGGAGCAGCGCGAACGATATATTTACGGGAACGCCATCCCGTAAATATGTCGTTCGACGCGTGACGCGGCTTTGCCGCGGCACAACCTTACTCCCTAAGGTTCGAGGTTATTATAGCACAATGCTGCAGAAAGAAAAAGTTAAAAAACTGTGACGGTGCTTGCAAAATCCCGCCGATTCCCTTATGATAGGAAAGAAAGCGCCGGTTTCCGGCAGAAAGCCCCAAGGAGGTGCGCGGCCGTGTCCCATTTTTTCGCCGTCCTTTCCCGCATGAAGCATATCCGCCGCTGGGGCCTGATGCGGTGTACCAGGGAGGAAAACCTGTACGAGCACAGCTACGAAACCGCTGTGCTGGCCCATGCCCTGGCGCTGCTGCGGAACCAGCGGTTCGGGGGCCGTGTTTCCCCCGAACGGGCCGCCGCCCTGGCCCTGTTCCACGACGCTTCTGAAATTTTCACCGGCGACCTGCCCACGCCGGTAAAATATGACAACCCGGCCCTGCGGGGCGCTTACGGCCAGGCAGAGCAGGCAGCCCGGGAACGCCTGCTGCGCCTTCTGCCCCCGGGCCTGCGCCCCGCCTACCGCCCCCTGCTGGAAGAGGGCGGCCCCGGCGAGGAAGAGCTGCGCCGCCTGGTGAAGGCGGCGGACAAGCTTTCTGCGCTGATTAAGTGCGTGGAAGAGCGCCGGGCGGGCAACCTGGAATTTTCTCAGGCGGAGAAAACGCTCCGCCGCGCTGTGGAGGAGATGCATCTGCCGGAGGCCGACTGCTTCCTGCAGGAGTTTCTCCCATCCTACAGCCTGACCCTGGACGAACAGGAGAACCGGCAGAGCGCCGCTTCGCCTGACAAAGAGGAAGGAGCCGACACCTTATGAGAGAAACCTTGGAAGAGAAAAACAAACGCCACCTGAAAACCAGGCGGCGGCCCACGAAAAAGGCCGCCGTGCGGAACGTGCTGGTGCTGTGCCTGAGCGTGGTGCTTCTGGTGGCAGGCATCGGCTGCGTGTACGCCGACTCCATGCTGGGGCGCATCAACGTGGTGGTGGACGAGCAGGGCCAGGGGGACAACCCCTTCATCAGCACGGTGGCCGACGACGCCAGCAGCGCGGAGGAAGGAACCCAGTCTGCCGCTGTGCCGGGCATCACCGAGCCCGACAACGAGGGCCTGAAGCTGGTGAACGGCCTGTACCGGGACGACATGGTGGTGAACATCCTTCTCATGGGGGTGGACGACTACCAGCCCAACGACCCCGGCCGCACCGACAGTATGATGCTCCTTACCCTGGACACCCGCCACCAGCAGCTGAAGGTGACCTCGTTCATGCGCGACATGTACGTGGCCATTCCCGGCAAAAGCTCCAACCGCATCAACACCGCCTATTCCATGGGCGGGCCCTCCCTGCTGGTGAGCACCATCGAGGCCAACTTCGGCATCGACATCGACCGCTGGGTGGTGGTGGATTTCTCCGCCTTCAACGAGATCATCGACGCCATGGGCGGGGTGGAAATCACCCTCACCCAGGCCGAGGCCAACCTGATCAACCAGTATTCCGGCGACCCCCGGTGGAACCTGGGCGAGGGCACCTACACCCTCAGCGGCGCCCAGGCCAGGTACTACAGCCGCATCCGGGCCATCGGCGACGATTTTGAGCGAACCCAGCGGCAGCGGAACGTGATCGAAAGTATTGTGAACAAGTTTAAAAATTCCGACATCGGCACAATCAATAACGTTCTGTATAATACTCTGAATTTAATCCAGACCAACATGAGCCGCAACTATATTCTCAGCCTGGCGGCCAACGCCCTCACCTACCTGAACTACGACATGTACCAGATGCGCGTGCCGGGGGACGGCCAGTACGACTCCACCTATGTGATGATCGGGAACAGCCGCGCCGCGGTGCTGGTGCCCGACCGGGAGGCCTGCAGCCAGAGCCTGGTGGATTTCGTGTTCGGCGACGCGTCGGTTACGACGGATTCTGACGAATAATCCTCTGGCTTTTTTTGTAGCTTTGTGCTAAAATAGAAATACCCTCAGGAAACGGGGGCCGGTTTTCCCCTTCGTTCCCTGTGAGCGTGTTTTCTCACCGGAGTGCTCCGGATATTTTAAATTCAGGATTGTGAGGGGTTCTGTATGAAGCTGATTTTCGCCATTGTGAGCAACGACGACAGCAGCATGGTTTCTGCCGCGCTGACCAAGAACGGCTTTTACGCCACCAAGCTGGCCACCACGGGCGGCTTCCTCAAGGCGGGCAACACCACCTTCATTGTGGGCGTTGACGACGACAAGGTAGACAAGGTGATTGACGTCATCGCCAAGCAGAGCAGCCGCCGCACCCAGCTGGTGCCCAGCGCCACCACCATGGACGTGGGCATGTACACCTCCTTCCCGGTGGAGGTCACCGTGGGCGGCGCAACCATCTTCGTCCTGGACGTGGACCGGTTCGAGAAGGTCTGACGGTACACAAATACGGCGGAAGGGGCGGCCTTAGGGCCGCCCCCTTTGCCATTCGCCATGGGAGGGGCCTGCTATGCGCCTTGACGGCCTTGTGACAAACGAAGAACTGGCCCGGCGGCTGTCGCTGGCCTTCGGGGGGGAACGGTTCCCCAACGCCGCCCTGCTGGAGGGCGGCTCGCCGGAGCTCAGGCGGCAGCTGGGCCTTCTGCTGGCCCGTGCGGCGGTGTGCTCCGGCCAGGGGGAACGGCCCTGCGGCCAATGCCCCCACTGCGTGAAGGCGCTGGCCGGCTCTCACCCTGACGTGCGGGTGGAGGGCGGCGGCGGCGCGGCCCGCTCCTTCCATGTGGAAACGGTGCGCAGCATACGGGAGGACGCCTATGTGAAGCCCAACGAGGCGGCCCGCCGGGTCTTTCTCCTTCTGGAGGCGCAGGCCATGTCAGAGCAGGCGCAGAACGCCCTGCTGAAGGTGCTGGAGGAGCCCCCGCCCAACGTGGTGTTTCTGCTCACCGCGCCCTCCGCCTCGGCCCTGCTGCCCACGGTTCGCTCCCGGGCGCAGCTGTTCCGCCTGCCTGAGGAAGAGCAGCCCCCCCAGGAGCCCCAGCTGCTGGAGCAGCTGGCAGAGGCCCTGTGCGCCCCCGGCGAGGCAGAGCTTCTCTTCCTCACCGCGCCCCTCGTCAAAGACAGAGATCGCCTGCGCGCCGTGCTGGAAGGGCTGGCCCTGCTGTTCCGGGACGCCTGCGTTCTGCGGGCCGGGGCTTCCGGCTGCGTTTCCGGCCTGCCCGGCGCTGCCGGGCGGCTTTCCCGCGCCCTCACCAGGGAAAGCCTGCTCCGCCTGCTGGAGCTCACCCTGCAGGCCCGGCGCAGCCTGCAGCAGAACGCCAACGGCGCCCTGCTGGTCACCGCATTGTGCGCCCAGCTTCGCGCCGCCGCCGGCCGGTAAGCCGGCCCTGCAAGAAAGAACGGCCCGCCCCGGCGGGCCTGGGAGGTAACGAATGTCCGAAATGATAGGAGTACGTTTTAAAAACGTAGGAAAGGTATACTATTTTGACCCTGACGGGGCCAGGCTCCGCCAGGGGGACCGGGTGATTGTGGAAACGGCCCGGGGGGTGGAATGCGGCGAGGTGGCCATGGTCAACCGCCGGGTGGAGGAAGCCAGCCTGCCCCAGCCGCTGAAAAAGATCATCCGCGCGGCCACGAAGGAGGATTTGGCCCGGCTGGCGGAAAACGCCGCCAAGGAAAAGCACGCCTTTCAGGTGTGCTGCCGGAAGATCGAGGCCCATAAGCTGGAGATGAAGCTGGTGGACGTGGAGTACACCTTCGACAGCGCCAAGATCCTCTTTTACTTCACCGCCGACGGCCGGGTAGATTTCCGCGAGCTGGTAAAAGACCTGGCTTCCGTGTTCCGCACCCGCATCGAGCTGCGGCAGATCGGCGTGCGGGACGAGGCGAAAATGCTGGGGGGCCTGGGCATCTGCGGCCGCCCCTTCTGCTGCTCCTCCTTCCTGGGGGGGTTCCAGCCCGTTTCCATCAAGATGGCGAAGGAGCAGGGGCTTTCTCTGAACCCGGTGAAAATTTCCGGCACCTGCGGCCGCCTGATGTGCTGCCTGAAATACGAGCAGGAAGCGTACAGCGAGCTGCTGCGCATCACGCCGCCGGTGGGTTCGCTGGTCTCTACCCCCGAAGGGCGGGGCGCCGTCACCGAGGTGAATCTGCTCACCGGCGTGCTGCAGGTGCGGCTGGAGGGCGCCGCCGAGGGCGTGGTGAAGCCCTTCCGGGTGAAGCAGGTGAAGGTGCTGCGCCCCGGCCGGGGGAAGCGGCTTTCTCAGGAAGAGCTGGACAAGCTCAAGGCGCTGGAAAAAAACTGAGAACGGGCCGCGCCTGCGGCGGGCAGGACGCGCACCCGCCGCCTACGGCGGCTCTCCCTGGGCGGGGGGCCGCCCGCAGCGGCCCGCGCCGCGGCTTCGTGAAAAACTCTCACGGGCGGAAAAATTGCCGGATGCCTTTCTTTCACCTTGCATTTTTTTCGATTTATGATATAATAACCACAGAACTGCCGCAGCGCGGGCAGAACCCGCGGCTTTTCCCTGCAAAAGCAGGGCGGAGGACGGCAGAATTATTATGGAGGTGTTTTCTTATGGCATATGTTATTTCTGACGAGTGCATCGCCTGCGGCGCCTGCGCTGCTGAGTGCCCCGTAAACGCTATTTCCGAGGGCGACGGCAAGTACGTGATCGACGCTGACCTGTGCACCGAGTGCGGCTCCTGCGCCAACACCTGCCCTGTGGGCGCTCCCAAGGCCGAATAATTTTTTGATTGCTTACAGGCAAAAAGAGGTTCAGGAACCCGCGGGGAGCGGTTTCCTGGGCCTTTCTTTTTGCCTGGGGAAGGGAGGGGACCGGCCTGTGAGCCAAAGGGAAGAATTTTCGTGGGAGCCGCTTTCCCCCACGGCGGCGGTGCGCGTTTCCCGCAGCCACCGCTTCAACACCGACACCATCCTTCTGGCGGATTTTTCCATGCCCCGCCGGGGGGAGGCCTGCGCCGACCTGGGCACGGGCTGCGGGGTCATCCCCCTGCTGTGGGCCCTGCGGGCGCAGCCCCGCGCCGTGTGGGGGGTGGAGCTGCAGCAGGAGGCCGCCGCCCTGGCCAAGCAGAGCGTGGAATATAACAAATTGGAGAATTTGATAAAAATAATACAATTTGATTTGCGCGACCGGGAACAGCTGCGCCGCTGCTTCGCCCCCGGTTCGCTGGACCGCATGGCCTGCAACCCGCCTTACAAGCAGGCGGGCGCAGGGGTGGAAAGCCGGGAGGAAAGCCAGCGCCTGGCCCGCCACGAGGCTTCCTGCACATTTGGCGACATTGCGGCGGCGGCCTCTTATTTTCTGCGGTGGGGCGGGAAATTCTGCTGCTGCCAGCGGCCGGAACGCCTGCCCGCCCTCATGGCGGACCTACAGGCCTGCGGGCTGGAGCCGAAGCGCCTGCGCCTGGTGCAGCAGCGCCCCCAAAAAGCGCCCTTCCTGTTCCTTCTGGAGGCGGTGCGCGGGGGCCGCCCCGGCCTGCGGGCGGAGCCTACCCTTCTGGTGGAGGGGCCCTGCGGCGGCTGGTCCCAGGAGATGCTGGATATATACGGTGCGTATAAAGAGAATCATAAAATACGGGGATTTTGAGGGGGGAGGGGGTTTGCGGCGTACGGCACATTTCTGGAACAGCAGCCCCCCGTGTGCTGAAAACAAAAGATTCCAAATTGTAATCCTAACTTACACAATTATCCGGAAAGGAGCAGCGCCATGGAAGAAAGAGAGAAGATTGCCCTGCGGCTGAGGGAGGCCGGGGTGGACGTGGACGGCGCGGTAGCGCGGTTCATGGGAAACTGGAGCCTGTTTTACCGGTTCCTGCGGAAATTCCCGGAGGAGTGGAACCCGGCGCAGACCCGCGCCCTGCTGGAACAGAAGGACGAGGAGGGCTTTCACCGCGCCCTGCACACCGTGAAGGGCATGGCGGGCAACCTGGGGGCAGCGTCTGTGTTCCAGGCCACAGAGGAAACGCTGGCAGAGCTGCGGGCCAACGGCCTGGCCGACTGCGGGCGGCTTTCCGACCTCTGGGCCAGGGCCGAAACGGCCGGGGAAGCGCTGCTGGCCGCCCTAGAGGAGCTTCCCCCGGCGTAATTTTCCCACAGTTCCGAATCTTCCGGAAAAAAGAAAATATCCGCCGAAGATTCCGATTCTGTTTGCGTCTGATCCAACAGAAGCAGAAGGATTTCGGGAGGGAGAGGAGGGCGTTTTATGGAGGATGCTCAGATCACGGCGCTGTACTGGGCCAGGGACGAGACCGCCATTGCAGAGAGCCACGCCAAATACGGGCGGATGCTGTACGGCATCGCCTACCATATTCTTTCCAGCCATGAGGACAGCGAGGAGACGGTAAGCAGCACCTACACCCGCGCCTGGCAGACCATCCCGCCTCAGCGCCCCTTTTCCCTGGCCGCCTACCTGGGGCGCATCGCCCGCAACCTTTCCATCAGCCGGTGGCGGGCGGGGCGGGCGAAAAAACGGGGAGAGGGCGGCGCGCTGCTGCTTTCTGAGCTTGCGGAGTGCGTCCCCGCGCAGGAGGACGTGGCCCGGCAGGCGGAAGAGGGCCAGCTGGCCCGGCTGCTGGGGGACTGGCTGGCCGCCCTGGAACAGGAGGACCGGGTGCTTTTCCTGCGGCGGTACTGGTTCTGCACCCCGGTGAAGGATCTGGCCGCCCAGTGGGGCTGCACCCCCAGCGCCCTGTCCGGGCGGCTGTACCGGCTGCGCCAAAGCCTGCAGAAACGCCTGGAACAGGAGGGGATTGGGCTGTGAAACCGGAGGAAAAGCTCTTTGACGCCATCACACAGGTGGAGGACGATCTGGTGGAGGAAGCCCTGCGCCATCCTGCCCAGCGCCGTTTCCCCTGGCGGCGCTGGGGGGCGCTGGCCGCCTGCCTGGCGCTGGCCGCGGGCCTGGCCTGGGCCGCCCGGCTGCTGCCCGCCCCCGCGGACGGAGACGGGCTTTCCCAGCCGGGGGAAACGGCAGGAAACGAGGCGGGCGGTGCGGCGGAAGACGGCGGGGAAGGAAACGCCTCCTCAGGTGACATTGGGGCGGCGTTCCTCTCCTACGCCGGGCCTGTGCTGCCCCTGACCATAGAGGAGGAGGGGGACGGGCTCTCTGCCAGCCGGGAGCTGCGCTTCGACCTTTCCCCCTACCAATCCGGCGAGAGGAAAGCCCTGGTCACAGACCAATATACCCTGGAAAACGGGCGGGACACAGAGCAGTCCGTCACGCTTTTGTACCCCTTCTCCGCCTCTCTGCACAGCAGCCGGAGCCTTCTGCCCGGCCTTTCCGCAGACGGCCGCTCTCTGCAGGCGGAGCTTCTGGCAGGCGGTACGGCCGCTACGGCGGAGGATCCCTCCCTGAACAGCTGGGACGATTACCAACGCCTGCTGGCCGCCGCCGGCCTCCCGGAATCTCCGAAGCCTTCCCCCATGGAGGAGGAGCCTGTCACCGTATACCAGCTGACTGGGTACCGCTGGTCAGGGGAGGGGGAGGCCCCCGCGTTGCAGTTTTCTTTCCCTCTGGAGGAGGAACGCACGGCGGTGCTTACCTACGGCTTTGACGGCTCTGTTTGGGGAAGGGAGGACGGAACCGCCGCGGTGGATTTCTTCCTGCCCCCGCCGGGGGATCCGGCCAACGGGGAGCCCCGGTATGTGATCCTTCTGGGGGAGGATATTGACAGCTATCAAATCCAGGGCTATCAGGACGGAAGCTGCACCCCCGGGCAGGAGCTGGAGGCGGAGGCGCAGGTGATTCGCCGGGAAACCACCCTGGGGGAAATTCTGGACCAGATCATCGCCCAGTACCGTGCCGGAGCAGCTCAGGCGGAAGAGGAACCCACCCTGGCCTCGCTGCTGCCACGCTCCGACTGCCTGCGCCTTCTGCTGCAGCAGCTGTTTCCCACCGGCTCCTGGCAGGGCGGGCAGGACGCGCTGGGGGACGGCTGGCTGGAAAGCGCCCTGCAGCGCATGGAAGGAACCCGCCGGGTGTTTTACCTGCGGGCCGAAGCCGGCATCCCCGCCGGAGGCAGCCTGACCGTGGAAGCCGTTATGGAAAAGGAGCGAAGCTTCGGCTTCGGCGGCTCCGAAACCGGGCGCACGGAGGAGGGCTACGATTTCGCCGCCTCTCTGGGAAGCCGCCTGTTTTTCACAAAACAATCTGTTTTTGTGGAAAACCCGGCCGGTTTGCCCTTCGCCGGGGAAAATCTGGGGCTTCGCCCAGCAGGCGACGCCTACGCCGCCGTTCTGCCTGAAGGCCAGGAGCATGGGTATTTCCTCCTTGTGCCGGAGGCCTGAGACCGCCTGTGAAATCCCAGAACCCTTTTCGGTTTCTTAACCGCTTCCGAAGCTCAAAATGGCAGAAAAAAGAAGGCCGCCCCGGCTGGGAAAAGCTCCCGGCCGGGGCGGCCCTAAATTTGTCCAAATTTTATAGTTAACAATTTAATTATGGAGCGAATGATAAAGTTTTCGTCCACCTTTTTCAAAAG
>DVMK01000088.1 GCA_018715025.1 Candidatus Caccousia avistercoris | reverse complement strand
ACCTTTTTCAAAAGGTGGTGGGGTGCAGGGGCAAAGCCCCGCAAATGGCCGTGAAACGGCTTCAAAAAGGGTAAGCAGACAGGGAGCGTAGCTCCCGATTCTGCGATCTTCCGCGCACCATGCTGGGGATTCTCGACAGACTGACGGAGGAAGCGAAACCGCTTCCTCCGCGCAGGCAGCCTTCTGTTTTTTGGGGGCAGCCGCCGCCCCCTCTGAGCCTGGTTACAAAAGGGCTTTTACAATCTCGTCGGTGTGCATGCTGCGGGAGCCCTTCACCAGCACCACATCCCCGGGGCGAAGCTCCCCGTCCAAAAAGGCGGCGGCCTCCCCGTTGGTCTGGAAGCCGTACCGGGGCAGGCCGGGGGCAACCTCCCGGGCCCCTTCCCCCATCCACCGGGCACGCTCCCCCACGGTCACCAGCAGATCCACCCCGGCGCGGGCGGCGCGGCGGCCCACCTCCCGGTGCGCCTCCTCCTCCATGGCGCCCAGCTCCATCATGTCTGCCAGAACAGCCACATGGCGGCCGGGGAACCCGGCCAGCACCTGCAGGCTGCTGTACAGGGCGTCCGGGCTGGCGTTGTAGGAGTCGTCTATGATGGTAACGCCCCGGCTTGTCCTGTGAATCTGCTGGCGCATGGCCAAGGGCTGGTACCGGGCCAGGGCGGCGGCGGCCTCCGGCAGGGAGCCGCCCAGCTCCCGGGTGACGGCCAGGGCGGCCAGGGCGTTGCGCACGTTGTGCTCCCCCGGCACCGGCAGAACCACCGGCAGGCTTTCGCCGGGGCACAGGGCGGTGAAGGCCACGCCCTCCCCCTCCTGCCGCACCTGCGCCGCCCGGTACTGGCACCAGGGGGCGGCGCCGAAAAACACCTTCCGCACCTGGGGCAGGCTGTCCCGCAGGGCGGCCAGGCGGGGGTCGTCCCCGTTCAGGAACAGGATGGAGCCGGGCAGGAACGCGTCGGTGATGTGCAGCTTTTCCGCCAGGATATTCTCCTGCGTCCCCAGCTGCTGGATGTGGGAGATGCCGATGTTGGTCATGACGGCGTACTGGGGCCGGGCGATCTGCGCCAGGCGGGCCATCTCCCCAAAGTCGCTCATGCCCATTTCCACCACCGCCACCTCGTGCTCTGGGGCAAGCTGGAACATGGTGAGGGAAAGGCCCACCTGGCTGTTCTGGTTCCCCTCCGTCTTCATGGTATTCCACTGGGAGGAAAGGGCCAGCGCCACCATCTCTTTGGTGGTGGTTTTTCCCACGCTGCCCGTCACCCCCACCACCGGCAGGTGAAAGCGGGCGCGGTAGGCCGCCGCCGCCCGGCGCAGGGCCTCCACGGTGTCCGGCACGGCAATCCACACATGGCTGTCGTCCATGGCGGCATGGTTCTGGGTCAGGGTGGCGGCGGCCCCGGCGGCAAAGGTGGCCGGAATGTAGGCGTGGGCGTCCGTCCTTTCCCCATGGATGGGAACAAACAAAGCCCCGGGGGCTATTTTCCGGCTGTCGGTGCTGACGGAGGTGACTTCCGTTTCCGGGTCGCCGCACAGGATGCGGCCCCCGCAGGCGGCGGCGATCTCCCAGGCTGTCATTCTCATCTTCCGTCCTCCTTTATATCCGGTGGTGGATCACATCGTCCACCACTTCGCGCTCGTCCAGGTGATACCGCACCCCGTTGATCTCCTGGTAATCCTCGTGCCCCTTCCCGGCCAGCACCACAATGTCGCCGGGCTGGGCGTTTTCCATGCAGTATTTGATGGCCTCCTTCCGGTCGGGAATCACCACATACTTCCCCTCCGTCTTGTGAAGGCCAATCTTAATATCCTCTATAATATCCATCACATTCTCATAGCGGGAATTGTCCGCCGTCACCACGGAAAGGTCGGCCAGCCGGCCGCACACCTCGCCCATCTCGTAGCGCCGCGACCTGGCCCGGTTTCCCCCCGCCCCAAACAGGCACACCAGCCGGTGGGGGCGGTAGGCCCGCAGGGTGGTGAGGATGTTTTCCATGCTCACCGCGTTGTGGGCGTAGTCGATGAGCAGGGTGTAGTCCCCCGGCACAGGCACCGGCTCGACCCGGCCCTTCACCTTCACCCCGGCCAGCCCCCGGCGAACAGCCTCGTCCGGCACGTCGAACAGGGTGCACACCGCAGCGGCGGCCAGGGCGTTGTACACGTTGAAGCGGCCGGGGATGTCCACCTCCACCTCCAGGGAACGGCGGCCCTCCAGCCGGAAGCCCACCCCCAAAAAGCCGGGGCGGGAGACAAGGTGATCCTCCGCCGCCCGAAGCTGCGCCTGGGGGGAGAAGCCGAAGGTCTGCAGAGAGCAGGTGTGCCCTGCGGTGATCCCCTCCCAGGCCGGGTCGTCCACGTTCACCACGCCCACGCCGCACTGGCGGAACAGCATGCTCTTGCAGGCCATATATTCCTCCATGGAGGCGTGCTCGTCCCCGCCGATGTGGTCTTCGGAAAAATTGGTGAACACCCCGGCGAAGAAGGGCAGCGAGGCCAGGCGGAAATCCCGCAGGCCAATGGAGGAGGCCTCCAGCACGGCGGCGCGGCAGCCGGCGTCCACCATGCGGCGCAGGGCCTTCTGGATCTCGTAGGACTCCGGCGTGGTGTTCACCGTGGGGATATGCTCCTCCCCGATTTGGATGCCGATGGTGCCGATCATCCCGGTTTTCCACCCGGCCTCCTGCAGAATCTCCCGCACCATGTGGGCGGTGGTGGTTTTCCCCTTGGTGCCGGTAATGCCCACCACCCGCAGCTGTTCGGCCGGGCGGCCGAACAGGGCGGCGCTCATCTCGGCCAGGGCCAGCCGTGTGTTCTTCACCAGCACCACGGCGGCGCCGGGGGCCTGAACCGGGTGCTCCGCCACCACGGCGCAGGCCCCGGCCTGCGCCGCCGCGGCGGCATAGTCGTGGCCGTCGGCCCGCTTGCCGGGCAGGCAGACGAACACCCGGCCCGGCCCGGCCTTGCGGGAATCGTAGGCCAAATCCTCCACCTCTGCCTCCAGGGCGGCTTCCCCGGCAGGCTCCACCGTATATTCCAAATGCTCCAACAAATTTCTCAGCTTCATACGCAACCTCCTAACTGGTTCCCATGCGGGCCCTCCGCTGTTCCTTATACGCCGTAATGGATCACATACTTTCCCTCTGCCATGGCCCGGCGGACGGTTTCCACCAGCAGCTCCGCCCCTTCCCCCTTGGCGGACTGGGCCAGCTCCAGCAGAAGGGGAAGGGACCTGGGCGGGATGAGGGTGACGCCGTACCGGGCGAAGCCATGGGCGGGCCGCCGCAGGGTGTGGAAGTACGTTTCCATCTGCTCACTGCGGGGGTACCAGCCCTCCAGGATGTCGTCGCAGACCGCAATGCAGCCGTAGGCGTGGGGCGTATATTCCCCTCCGTAATCCTTTTCCGGGTCCACTTGTTCCAAAATACCGAATTCTGCCCGGTCGCCCCCCTGGTAACCGGGGCAGCGGAGAAGCTTCATGCTTTTCCCTCCTTAAAATACTGTGCTCAGGGCGATCAGGTACACGGCAGGCTCATACAAATGCATCACCCAATGGTCCCGCCGGGAGGATTTTTTCCCCCGCACAATGCCGTCCGCCAGAATCAGGTCTGAGACGGAAAAGCACGCCGCCCCCGCCGCCAGGCAGACCGAGGCCTGGCCGGGGCGCAGGAAGGGCAGGGCAAGGGCCAGAGAAGCCATGGCCATGAGCGCCGCCGGGTACAAAAACAGGGGGACCTTCCTGTTCCCCAAAACGGGCAGGTATTCCCAGTAATGGCACAGCACCGCCCCGTACAGAGCCGCCCACAGGGGCAGGCTCCAGGGCGTGGGCGGAGCCGCCTGCACCAGGTAGGCGATGAGCAGCAGGTGGGCCGCCAAAAAAGACACCACCCCGGAAAGAAAATGCAGGTTGATGAGCACGTCTGACACCAGGCAGACGCAGAGGGCGGCGAACACCAGCCAGATGTTCCCCGCCTGCCCGGGCGCGGAAGCCGCCTTGCCTGCCGCGCCTGTCAGGCACAGCAGCACCGGCATGAGGGTGGCGCCCGCCTTGGCCCACAGCGCGCCGCGCCAGCGGCTGTCCAGGTAAAGGTACAGGAACAGCTCCATGGCAAAAAAGGCCAGCAGGGCGGCGGCAATCTTCCCTTCGGCAGGCAGGGGCGCAGCGTTTAGAAAAGGCATGGCTTCCTCCTTTATTGGGGGAACGGCTCTCCCTCTATGAGGGCGCACAGCTTGCAGAGCTCCCCCTCGTTGGTGTAATCCTGGGCGGCCAGGGCGGCGGAAAACTGTTCCCGCAGCGCGGGGTCCTCCAGAAGGCGCTGCAGGCCTTCGGCGATCCCCTCCGGATTCATGGGGACGATCAGGCCGTTCCGGCCGGAATCGATCTGATCCGCCGCGGTGGAAAAATCCGTCAGCAGAATGGGCCGGGCCATCACCATAGCCTCGTCCACGGCAATGGACTTTCCCTCAAAGCGGGAGGGCTGGGCGTAGACGGTGCAGGCGCGCAGGAAGGGGTACGGGTTGCCCTGCTCCCCCAAAAACACCACGTCCTCCTGCAGGCCCAGCTTCGCCGCCTGCGCCCGCAGGGCCGCTTCCTCCGGCCCAACGCCGATGATGTACCACCGGAAGGCCACGCCCCGCTGCTTCAGCAAAGCCGCCGCGGGAAGGGCCAGGTCCAGCCCCTTCTGCGGGGAAAGGCGGGCGATGGTAAGGATGCGGGGGCCGGAAAAGGAATCCCCGAAGCGGGCGGGCTCCTCCGCCATTTTCCGCAGGAACCGGGCGGAGATAATATTATAGATACAGTAAAACTTCTCCTGATATTCCGGGAAGGTGCGGCACAGCGCCTCCCGGCAGGATTCCGACACGGTGCACAGGGCGTCCAGCTTCGCCGCATAGGGCCGGTCCAGGGCTGCGTTCAGCCCCATGGCCTGGTAATCCCCGTGAATGAAGCCGATGCGTCTTTTCGCCTTCACCTTCTCAACCGCGTAATAGATGGGCTGCCCCTCCATAAAGGCCACCACCGCGTCGTATTCCTTGCGGGAAGGGCGGATAAAACGCTTTTCCACGCTCCACATACGGCCCAGCCTGTCCCCCATGCCGCCCCGGGTTTTGCCTGCGAAGGTGACCAGCAGGCGGCACAGGGCCACCAGGGGCTTCCCCTGGTGCAGCAGCGCTGGGAAGGCCTGCCGGATGTTTTTCCGGTACACGCCGGGGAACAGGGACGGCAGGTGGTTCACCTGGGCGGGCACCCGTTCCAGGAACAAGCCCTCGTCGGCAAACAGCTGCAGATCCACCTCGTACCGGGTAAAATCCATCAGCCCCAGCACCGTCACCAGGCTTTTCTCAATGCCGCCGCTGTGCAGGCTGAAATTCACAAACAGCACTTTCTTCTTTTCCATCACGGCCTCCTGTCACTTTTTCCCCGCATTTTTCCGCAGCGAACCGGCGTACAGGCAATAGAAGCCGTACGCCAGCGGCGTACACCCGGAGCGGATCACCGCCCGCACCAGGCGGTCCGCCCTTGTGCCCTGCTTCAGGTAAGGGGAGCGGGCGGCCTCCCGCACCAAGGGCTGCCGCAGAATGCCCCGCACCTCCCGCCAGCGGCCGGAAAAGCCGGCCGGGTTGTTGGGAGAAAAGCAGTTCACCAGGGCGCTGTGGGCTGCGCTGCGCAGCAGCCAGGCCAGGTGGCGCTGGCGAAACTGCTCCGCCAGGCCCTGGGCGGCCAGAAAATCCTCCACCATCTGGTAGCAGGCCAGCAGCATCTCCATCTTCCTCGGCCGGTACCGGGTGCTGAGGGAGTTGGGGTTGTACCGGTAATGGTAATAAGCCCCCTCCACCACCAGCACCCGCCTGGCCAGCACATGGGCCTGGATGGAAACCGGCAGATCCTCCAGCATCACCTGCTGCTCGTTGGGGTAAGAAAACCCGTGCTCCACAAACCAGTCCCTGCGGTACAGGCGGCGCCAGGCGCAGCCCAGCATTTCCGCGCCGCGCCAGGGGCCGGAATCCGGCCCGGGGCCCACCAGCTCCCGCAGAATGGTACGGGCCGTTTCTTCCCCCCGGGCCGGGCAGGAAAGGGGCAGGCGGCAAACTCTCCGCTCCCCGTCCTCCATATTTTCCCGGACAAAATGGAACAGAACCAAATCCGCCTGGTCCTCGTCCGCGGCGGCGGCCAGCTCCTCCAGGGCGTTGGGTTCCAGCCAGTCGTCCGAGTCCACAAAGGCCAAGTATTCCCCCGAAGCCTCCCGCACGCCCCAGTTCCTGGTGTCGCCCAGGCCGCCGTGGGGCTTGTCCAGCACGCGCACCCGGCTGTCCTTCAGAAAACGGCGCGCCAGCTTCAGAGATTGGTCGGTGGATGCGTCGTTGATCAATAAGATTTCCATATCCTGCAGCGTCTGCCCCAGCAGGCTGTTGACGCACTGCTCCAAATACCGCTCCACGTTGTAAACCGGCACAATCACACTCACCTTCGGCACCGCGCCGCCCCCTTTTCCCAGTATTCAGATTGATTATATCATCCCCTTTTCCTGAATACAAGCGAAAAAGGGGGGACAATAAGAAAGAGGACAGGAGGTGAAAAAATGAAGAAGGAGAAAAAGCCCCTCCCCCAGCGGGAGGCGGAGCATCTGGCCGCCGTGCTCCCGGAAGAGGGCCGCCGCGATATTCCCAGCGACGTGCTGGGCAGCTACACCGGCTCCCCCCAGGATGAGGAAAAGCCGGTGCAGGATGCAGACGATCTGTAATCATGCCCGCTGCTGAGGTTGTTATTTGTGAAACAAAGATTTTTACAGCAAACCCCAAACAGCCGCCCTGCCGGCCCGGGATGCACCCGGGGGCAGGGCGGCTGTTTCCTTAGACATGGCGCGGGGGAAGGCCTTCCCCCGAGGCCGCTGTCCTGGCTTTTAACACATGGAAAACGTTCCGGCGCGCTCTTAGTCGGCGTACTTGTCGTTGTCGTTCCAGGCGTACATCTTGCGCAGCTCTTCGCCAACCTTCTCCAGCTGGTGGGAAGCGGCGATGCGGCGGCAGGCGTTGAAGTGGGCGCGGCCGTTCTTGTTCTCGGCAATCCACTTGGAGGCGAAGGTGCCGTCCTGAATTTCAGAGAGGATCTTCTTCATTTCCTTCTTGGTTTCGTCGGTGATGAGGCGCTTGCCGCTCTCGTAGTCGCCGAACTCCGCCGTGTCAGAGATGGAGTAGCGCATCTTCTTGAAGCCGCCGTTGTAGATCAGGTCCACAATCAGCTTCATCTCATGGATGCACTCAAAATAAGCGTTCTCGGGGGCGTAGCCGGCCTCTACCAGGGTTTCAAAGCCAGCCTGCATCAGGGCGGTGACGCCGCCGCACAGCACGGCCTGCTCGCCGAACAGGTCGGTTTCGGTTTCGATCTTGAAGGTAGTTTCCATCAGGGCGGCGCGGGCGGCGCCAATGCCGGCGCCGTAGGCCAGGCCAATGTCAAGGCAGTGGCCGGTGTAGTCCTGCTCTACGGCGATCAAAGCCGGAACGCCCTTGCCCTCTACAAACTCGCTGCGCACTGTGTGGCCGGGGCCCTTGGGGGCGATCATGAATACGTCCACATTCTTGGGCGGCACAATCTGGCCGAAGTGGATGTTGAAGCCATGGGCGAAAGCGATGGCCTTGCCCTCGCTCAGGTTGGGCTCGATGTCCTTCTTGTACATGTCGGCCTGGCGCTCGTCGGGGATGAGGATCATGATGATGTCGGCAGCCTTGGTGGCCTCCGGCACGGTCATAACCGTCAGCCCGGCCTTGCGGGCGCGTTCGGCGCTCTTGCTGCCCTCGTAGAGGCCCACGATCACGTTCACGCCGCTGTCATGCAGGTTCAGCGCATGGGCGTGGCCCTGGCTGCCGTAGCCGATAATGGCAACTGTCTTTCCCTTGAGAACGTTGATGTCACAGTCCGCGTTGTAATAGATCTTTGGCATTTCTTTTTCCTCCTTGCCTCTCGGGCAAAAAATTTATTGAAGAACGGAACCCCGCCCGGCTTTTGCCGGGCCTTGCCGGGAACCGGAGGCAACGCCGCCCCCCGGGCAATAAGGCTGCCCGCAGGGAAGGCGGCCCCGGTTCCCCGGCAGGGCCGGGGCGGGATTGGGCCTTTCTGGCTTACTTCTTTTGCGAGGGCGCCGTCACCCCGGCGCCCTTTTCCAGCGCAATGGTGCCCGCCCGGCAAATCTCTTTGATGCCGAAGGGGTGCAGCAGGGTCACCAGCGTCTCAATCTGCTCGGCGGTGTCAGCCATCTGCAGCGTCAGGCTGGTGGGGGTCACGTCCACAATCTGGGCGTTCATCAGCTGGGCAATTTGAATAATCTCCAGGCGCTGCTTGGTGCTGCAGTTCACCTTGATGAGGGAGAGCTCCCGGCTGATAAAAGCGTCGGGCTGCAGCACCTTCACCTTAATCACGGGGATCACCTTGTTCAGCTGCTTCTCCACCTGCTCTACAATATATTCATCTCCGTTCACCACAATGGTCATGCGGGAAATGGAGGGGTTCTCCGTCACGCCCACGGCCAGGCTGTCGATGTTGAAGCCCCGCCGGGCAAACAATCCGGATACCTTTGACAGCACGCCGGGCTGGTTTTCCACAAGGACGGAAAGCGTGTATTTCATAGCCGTTTCCTCCTTTTTATATGCTGGGCACGTCCGGGTCTACCCGGCACACCAGAATAAAGGGTCTGGGGCTTTCCAGCATTTTCTTCGCCAGCTCCTTCGCCTCCTCGTTCGTGGCGGCGCAGGCGGCTTCTATGCCGTAGGCCTGGGCAAGCTTTACAAAATCCGGGTCGCCGTTCAGCACGGTGGCGGTGTACCGCCTGCCGTACAGCCGGTCCTGGAATTCCTTTACCATACCCAGGAAGTGGTTCTCCATAATAATGATTTTCACATTCGCGTTTTCCTGGCAGATGGTGGCCAGCTCGCACATGCTCATCTGGAAAGCGCCGTCGCCGCACACGGCCACCACCTGCCGGTGAGGCTTGGCCAGTTTGGCGCCTATGGCCGCGGGAATGGAGTACCCCATGGTGCCCAGGCCGCCGCTGGTGAGGAAGCGCCCCTCCTTCACATTGAAGTTGCGGGCGCACCAAATCTGGTTCTGGCCCACGTCGGCCACCAGAATGGCGTTGTCCTCCATCATGGCGGAAAGATCCCGGATAAACACCCGGGGTTCCACGCTGTCGGTGCGGGGTTCCCCCCGGCTGGGGTACTTGCTCTTATACCCCACGGCACGCTCCACCCAGTCCTGAGACGAGGTCTTTTCCACCTTTTCTGCCAAAATGCGGAGCACCTTGCGGATGTCGCCCACAATCGGAATATCCACCGGCATGTTTTTGCCGATTTCCGCAGGGTCAATGTCAATGTGAATGACGACGGCCTTCTCCGCAATCTGCTGGGGGGCGGAAACGGCCCGGTCGCCCACCCGCGCCCCGCAGAGGATGACCAGGTCGGCCTCCTGCATGGCCCGGTTGGCGCTGGAACGGCCGTGCATGCCAATCATGCCCAGGTAATGGGGGTTATCCATGGGAATGACCCCGATCCCCATCATGGTGGCGCACACCGGGATGCCGCTGTTCTCTGCAAACGCGATGAGCTCCTCCCGCGCGCCGGCAAGCACCACGCCGCCGCCGCAGCAAAGGATGGGCCGCTTGGCCTTCTGTATGGCCTCCAGCGCTTTTTTAATCTGCATGGCATGCCCCTCGGTGCGGGGCTTATACCCGATAATGCTGGCCTTTTCCGGGTAAGAGAACTCCGCCGTCTCTTCCTGCTGCACATCCACCGGCACGTCGATGAGCACCGGCCCCGGCCGCCCGGTAGAGGCTATGTGGAAGGCTTCCTTGAACACGCGGGGAAGATCCGCCGCGCGCTTTACCAGGTACGAATGCTTGGTGAAGGGCTCGCAGGCACCGGTAATGTCCGCCTCCTGGAACACGTCGCGGCCCAGAAGCTCAGAGTTCACCTGGCCGGTAATCGCCACCAGGGGGATGCTGTCCATGTAAGCGGTGGCAATGCCGGTAATCAGGTTGGTGGCCCCGGGGCCCGAGGTGGCGATGCACACGCCGGGCTTCCCGCTGGAACGGGCGTAGCCGTTGGCGGCGTGGGCTGCGTTCTGCTCCTGCCGCACCAGCACATGGCGAATATGGGAATAAGAGAGGAAGTCGTAAAAGGGGCAAATGGCCGCTCCCGGGTACCCGAAGGCCATCTCTACCCCTTCCAGCTCCAGGCATTTCACCATCATTTCCGCGCCGCTGATCATAAGCAACATCCTTTCTTTAATTTGCAGGCCGCGCAATGGAATCCTGCAAAAGTCCAGCCTGTTTCAGCGGGCCACTTCCATTATAGGGGGAAAAGTTTTCCGCGTCAAGGCTTTATCACAGTAATAAGATACATCAAAAGCGGGATTAGGAGGAAAGAAACAAAAAAGCCCGCCATAAGCGTTCTCGCTTAGGGCGGACTTGCAAAATCCGTGGTACCACCTAATTTCAGAGGGGAGAACCCTCTGCACTCATCCAGACCAGGCGCGTGCCTGCTCCGGGGCCCAATAACGGCGGGGCGCCGCCAAAGCCTACTTGGGAAGGTTCCGTTCAGCCCGGGGCTCAAGGGGCACTTCAGCGCGTTCCTCACGAAGATTTGCACCAGCCATCTTCTCTCTCTGCATTGGAAGGGTGCTTACTCATCCCTTTCACAGCCTTTGGTGTGTTCCGTTTTATCTATTTTACAGCGGGCCCCGCAGATTGTCAAGCGGAAAATAAATAGGGACGCAGGGCCTGCGGCGTGGGGGCGATCCGTTCCCCGCCCGCCTGGCGCAGCTCTTCCTCTGAGCCGTACCCGTAGCCTGCACCCAGGAACGCGGCGCCTGCCTGCAGGGCGCCCTCGCAGTCGTAGCGGGTGTCGCCGATCATGACGGCGCGGCCGGGGGGCACGCCCACGCCGCGGCAGGCCGCTTCCACCAGCCAGCGCTTTCCTATGCCCTTTTCATCCTCCCGGTTGCCGATCAAAAAATCAACGAAAGGGGAGATGCCGAGATGCCCGCACACGGCGGCCGCCATGCTGTGGGGCTTTGCGGTTGCCACGGCCACCTTGGCCCCAGCCGCCTGCAGGTCCTGCAAAAGGGGCAGGATCCCCGGGTAGACGGCGCATTCCAGGTAGCCTGTTTTGCGGTAGTGGGCCCGGTAACGTTCTACCGCCTCGTCGGCCTGTTCCGGGGTAAGGCCGCAGAAGTTGGTGTAGCTGTACCACAGCGGCGGCCCGATAAACCGGCGCATAATCTCTTCCGCAGGGGGAGTGAACCCCATTTCTTCCAGAGAAAGCCTGACGCAGTGCAGAATGCCCGGGTGGGACTCGGTAAGGGTGCCGTCCAGGTCGAACAGGACGGCGTCATACACAGGCCGCATGGCGCTCACCTGGGCAGCCGGGCCTTGGCCTTCTCGGGGAAGGAGGCGGCCCTGACGGCGACGCGCTCGTGGGTGCCGGTGGAAATCACGCCCGCATCGTCCCTGGCCTGCAGGGTGAAGCGGAACAGGCGGCCCTCCTGCTCTTCCAGCACGGCTTCCGCCCACACGCGGGCCCCCACGGCGGAGGGGGCCTCGTGGGTAATGGCAATTTTGGTTCCCACGGTGGTGAAGCCTTCCTCCACGTACTGCTGGGCCAGCTGGGCCGCGGCGCCCTCCAGCAGGGCGGCCACCATGGGAGTGGCCAGCACCGGCACGCTGCCGCTGCCCACGGCAGACGCCAGCATGTCCTCTGTTACCAAGGCTTCTTTGACAAATCTATCTTGTTTCTTTTCACTCATTGTAATTCCTCCATTTTTCCGTTATAATACACCTACACCTCCGGTGCGCCTCCGGCGGGGACTTCGCGCACTGGCCGCGTCCCGCGGCCTTGGGCTGGGTGCAGAACGCTGGCAGAGCTCCCGCGGTTTTCTCACGGTGCTGCACATTTGCTTAGCTGCTCCGCAAGGCCTGCGGTGAAAATTTTTGTGCGCCTGCGGCGGGCAAGCCGCGTACTGCGTGTTTCACCTTGGGAAAAAAAGTGCTGCGTGTTTTCTTTTCGTGCGCGCTTATTATAACACAACTGTCCTTTGCTTTAAAAGGGAATTTCCCAAAGATTTTTTCGATTTACAAAGCTTTTACACAGCTTTTCAAATTAACATACAGGGAGGAATCCGTATGCGGATTGGAACCGTAGAGCTGAACGGCCGGGCGCTGCTGGCGCCCATGGCGGGAGTCACCGATGAAGCGTACCGCACTCTCTGCGCCCGTTTCGGCGCGGCCTGCACCGTCACCGAGATGGTCAGCGCCAAGGCGCTGCAGTTCAGCGACAAAAAGACCCGGGAACTGATGCATCTGAACCAGGACGAGCATCCGGCGGCCATTCAGATTTTCGGCAGTGAACCCCAGGTTATGGCCCAAGCCGCCCGCATCTGCATGGAATACGGCCCGGAGATCATCGACATCAACATGGGCTGCCCCGCGCCGAAAATCGCCAACAACGGCAGCGGCAGCGCCCTGATGAAAAACCCGTCCCTCTGCGGCGAAATTGTGGCCGCCGTGGCCGCCGCTGTGCCGGTTCCGGTGACGGCGAAGCTGCGCAAGGGGTGGGACTCCTCCTCGGTCAACGCTGTGGAGGTGGCGAAAATCTGCCAGGAGGCCGGGGCCGCCGCCGTCACCGTCCACGGCCGCACC
>DVMK01000087.1 GCA_018715025.1 Candidatus Caccousia avistercoris | reverse complement strand
GAGGCGTTCCCCCCGCCGGCGTTGCAATCCGAAGCGGGCTTTGCTATAATAGTCTCACGATTGCGGAACGGATTTTTGACTGCGGGCAGAGGGAGAATACGGTTTTTCCACTACATTTCAGCGGGAAATGGCAGAGTAGAGGGAGCGGGAGGCGCCGCGGGGGAAATGCGGCGCGCCCAGGCACGCAAAATATTTTTTCGACGACCCCAAAAATTTGGGAAGTGATTGCGAATGAAGATAATGCAACGATCTATTTTCCATGGACGCGGGAAGGAACAGCAGAACGAGGAAGCTGTGAAAACGGACGCGGCCCGGCCCCAGCCCCCTCTCGGCGAGGAGGAGCTGGAACGGCTGATTGCAGAGAACGAGCAGTTCATTCTGCGGGCCGCGTCCGCGGTTTCCCGCCGGTATATTACGAAAGGCGACGACGAGTGGTCCATTGCGCTTCTGGCCTTTACCGAGGCCGCCCAAAGCCTTGACCCGGAAAAGAGCAGCCTGCGGCATTTCGCCCAGGTGGTCATCCGGCGGCGCCTGACGGATTATTTCCGCAAACAGGGGCGCGGGCAGGAGCTTTCGGTAGATCCTGCCGTGTTCGAGTCGGATCCCTCTGAGGAAACGGAGGATTTGGCCCTGCGCATGGCGGTGGCCAAGCAGACGGCCCGCACCGAGGACCGCACCCTGAAAGAGGAGATTGAGGCGGCAAACCAGGAATTCGGCAGCATGGGCTTTTCCTTCTTCGACCTGGCGGATTGCTCCCCCAGGGCCGCAAAGACGAAGGAATCCTGCGCAAGGGCGGTGAACGCCCTGCTGGACACGCCGGTGCTGTACGAAACGCTGCGCCACAGCGGCCAGCTGCCGGTGAAGGCGCTGGAGGAAAAGTCAGGGGTGCCGCGCAAGCTGCTGGATCGCCACCGGAAATACATCATTGCGGCGGCCGTGATCCTGTCGGGGGACTACCCCGGGCTCGCGGAATATATGCGTTTTATCCGAAAGGAGCCCCACTCATGAAAGCAGTCATTGTCGAAATACGCGGGGAAACCGCGGCGGCGCTGGGCCGCGACGGCAGCGTGTTCAAGGTAAAGAACCGCGCCTATGCCGTCGGACAGACAATCGACGTGCGCCGGGTTCCTGTTCGTTTCCCGCGGCAGATTGCCGCCCTGGCCGCCTGCGCGGCGGCCCTGTTTTTGATTATCGGCGCGGGGATTCACACCTACTTCACCCCCTACTCCTATGTGAGCCTTGACGTGAACCCCTCCATTGAATACACCCTGAACCAGCTGGGGCTGGTGCTGTCGGTGGAAGCGGTCAACGGCGACGGCGACGAGCTTCTGCAGGAAATCGGCAGCCTGCACAACCGGAAAATCGAGGAAGCCGTCTCCATCACCGTGCGGCAGATTGCCGCCGACGGGTATTTTGACGGCGACGAGCCGGGCGGCATGGTGGTGGCGGCCTCCTCCAAGGATGAGGCCGAGGCGGTGCGCCTGACGGAAAACGTGCGGGAAACCGCCCTGCGCACGGCGGAGGAATCGGAGAAAAAGGTGATTGTCGCCGCCGTCACGGTGGGCGAAAGCCAGGTGCAGCAGGCGAAAGAGCTGGGCGTTACCCCCGGCAAGCTGACGCTGGTGGAAAATTTGAAAGAAACCGCCTCCAATCCGGAGGAAATTGACGTAAAGGAATGGCTGGAAAAGCCTGTGAAGGAGATTATGAAGGAGACGGCCTCCCGGCCCGATCCGGAAAGCAGCCCCTCCGGCTCCTCCCAGGGCGAAAGCTCCGGCTCCTCCTCTCAGGAGGCCGGTTCCAGCCCCGGTTCTTCCCAGCAGGGGCAGTCCTCTGCCGGGCAGCAGGGCGGCGCCTCCTCCCAGACGCCTGACTCCTCCTGGAATGGGGAAGACATCTTCCCGCCGGAGGAAAGCTCCGGGCCCACTCCTCTGGAGCCGAAGCCCTCTTCCAAGGAGCCCGCCTCCTCCGCCGCTGAGGCGGAAAGCGGCGCGGCTTCCGGCGGGGAAGGCTCTCAGGCGGCTTCCGAGGCCCCGGCCGAAAGCGGGCAGGGCGGCGAGGGAGATTCCGGTTCCAGCGGCGATCCCGTTTCCTCAGAAGGGGATTCCGCCAGCCACGAGACCCCCTCCGGCGATCCTCTCGAGCCCTCCGGCTCGCAGGAGCCCGAGGCTTCCTCCGCCTCTTCCAAGCGCAGCTCTTCCAAAGAAGACAAGGGCTGGCCGCTGCCCAGGCGGGAGGATTTGGTATCCTCCGACCCTTGGGGCGAGTTCGGCTACCTTTGGTGGGACTGGGAAGCCACCGATTGAATTTTTGATTATAACTCTTTCAAAAAACCATATAACAAACTCTCTGAATGAAAGCGGAAGGCCCTTCCGGCAAGCGAAAAGCTTTGCTGGAAGGGCTTTTTGCCGTGATGCGGCGCGTCGGTTTTTGTTGCTTTTACGGGGGCGGTGTGGTACGATATACGAACAGGCAGGGCGGATCCGCGCCCGCCTGACAGGAAAGCGTGGGAGGAGGAGTTTTCGCATGTATGAATTCACAAAGGAGCTTCAAACCGGGAATTTTCAGATGGACGCCCAGCACAGGCAGCTTTTGCGGGCGCTGAGCGAGCTGGTGGAGGCCTGCCGGGAGCAGTTGAGCCCCCAGGTGGTGGAACGGGCCGCCCGCGACCTGTACGACTGCGCAGCGCGCCACATGGAGGACGAGGAGGCCCTGCAGGAAAAGTACGGCTACCCCGGCCTGGAAGAGCACCGGAAGCTGCACGAGGAGTTCCGGAAGGCCGCGGACCGGATGAAATGGTCGCTGACGGCAAAGGGAGCCCCGGCCGAGGGCGCACAGGAGGAGGCGGAGGCCGCCGGCCGCTGGCTGCTGCGCCACATCCGCCAGGAGGACGCCCCGGCGGCGGCCTACATCAGCCAAAAACTGTAAGCCTTCGGGCATGCGGATGGGCCGCCGCGCCCGTGACACAGCAGACAGCCGGGCGGGCTTTTTGCCTGGAAGGAGGAAGAAGATGAGAAGAGAGCCGGAGCTTGTCCACCGGCGGGTGCCGAAGCGCCCTTTTGCCCCGGGATTGGGCTTTTACAAGATATTCTGGGTATTTTTCCTGGGCTGCATCATTGGGGTGGT
>DVMK01000086.1 GCA_018715025.1 Candidatus Caccousia avistercoris | reverse complement strand
CCCGAAACAGAAAGCCACAAGGGAAATCACCCTGCGGATTGATTTGGAGAACAGCATCAAGGCCCAGTTATAATTTTTTTCTTTAATCATTTTCTATAATCTCCCTGTAATAATTCAAAGCTTCCCTTATCGCTTCCACTGCCTCTGTTATATAAGCAGTATGCGCCTTAAAGCTACATTTAGTTCTAATGATTCTAAATAATCAGCTCGTTCTTTCCGGCTTCCTTAACGATAGGCTCAAACAGTACTTTGCCCTCTCTCGCCAAACTTGATTTTTACACGGATTGTGCTGTCAAGTTTTTTTATGCTGCAGCGCCACCACCGTTTCCACATGGCAGGTGCGGGGGAAGAGGTCGGCGGGGGCGGCCTCCTGGGGGGCGTAGCCCCGGGCGGCGAAAAAGCGGAGGTCGCGAGCCAGGGTGGCGGGGTCGCAGGAAACGTACACCACCCGCTGGGGGGCCATGCCGCACACGGTGGCGGCCAGCGCTTCGCCGCAGCCCTTCCGGGGCGGGTCCAGCACCACCACGTGGGGGCGCTCCCCCCGGCGGCGCAGGGTTTCCGCGGCCTGGGCCGCGTCGCCGCAGAGGAATTCCGCGTTCTGAATGTGGTTGCGGGCGGCGTTTTCCCGGGCGTTTTCCACTGCCTCCGGCACTACCTCCACCCCGATGAGACGCCCTGCCCGGTTCGCCATGGAAAGGCCGATGGTTCCTGCCCCGCAGTACAAATCCAGAAGCGTCTCTTTGCCGGTGAGCCCGGCGTACTGGGCCGCCAGGCCGTACAGCCGTTCCGCCTGCGCCCGGTTTACCTGGTAGAAGGACTGGGGGGAAAGGCGGAAGGTGAGCCCGCAGAGCACATCCTCCAAATATGGGGCGCCCCACAGGGTGCGGTTCCGGCGGCCCAGCACCACGTTCGTTTTTTCCCGGTTCACGTTCAGCAGCACGCTTGCCAGCCCCGGCACCCTCTGCCGCAGCAGCTGGCAGAGCCGATCCTCCCCGGCCAGGCGGTCGCCGTTTACCACCAGGCAGGCCATCACCTGGCCGGTGGCAAAGCCCTTGCGCAGGTACAGGTGGCGCAGCGCGCCCCGCCCGCTGGCCTCCTCATAGACGCTTTCGCCGGTTTCCCGGTGCCACTGCCGCAGGGCTTCCATGGCGGCGGTGAATTCCTCCGGCTGCAGAAGGCAGTCCCGGCAGGGAACAATCCGGTGGCTGTGGGGGGCGTAAAAGCCCAGGCACAGCTGGCCCTCCGGCCCAAGGCCGATGGGGAACTGCGCCTTGTTCCGGTAGCGGTCGGGCTGTTCGGCCCCCAGAATGGGGCGCACCGGCAGCTGGGAAAAGCCCCCCACCCTGGCCAGCGCGTCCCGCACCTTTTGCTCTTTGGCGCGCAGCTCTGCCTCATAAGAGAGATGGCGGTACACACAGCCCCCGCACTGGCGGGCGATGGGGCAGTCCTCCGGGATCCGGTCCGGGGAGGGGGAGAGGATCTCCTCCACCCGGCCGAAGGCGTAGGCGCTCAGCCCCTTCACCACCCGGAACCGCAGCCGGTCCCCCTGGGCCGCCCCGGGAAGGAACACCGGCACGCCCTCTGCCCGGGCCACCCCGGCCCCCTCGCTGGTGTAGCCCGTCACTTCCCCCTCAAAGATCCTGTTTTTCTGCAGGGCAGGCCCTTTCCCCTTTTGTGCCATAGCTTTTCTTCCTCCTGTGCTGCGGGCGCTTCTGCGCATGGGCAGGCACCCCTGTCAATCTGGGATCCATTATAGCAAAACCTTTGCCGGGCTTCCAGCCGTCGGGGGAAATTTTATCCCCGGCCAGGGGGCGGGGCCTTTTCTGAAAGAGCCGGATTTCCGGCATAATCCGGCAAAAAACGGCCGCCCGCCGGAGGGAACCGGCCAAAGGGCGTACTTTCTGGAAAATCCGGGCTGTTTTCCCCGTTTTTCCCATGGTTTCCGGGGTTGTAATGGGTAGGGGGATATGCTATAATGGCGATCGTATCAGAGGGCGGTTCCGCAGGCGCGGTATCGCCCTTTCCCCTTCCCCTGTGCGAAGGAAAACAGAAGGAGAGATTTGCGTTGAACGTTTTGGTAGTGGGCAGCGGCCGCCTTGGGCGGTACCTGGCGAACATGCTGGACGAGGAAGGCCACGACGTGGCGATTGTAGACGAAAACGCGGATAATTTCCGCCATTTGAACAAGGATTTCAGCGGTATTACGGTGGAAGGCGTGCCCATGGACATGGAGGTGCTGAAAACCGCAGGCATCGAAAGCTGCGACGGGGTAGCCGTAGCCACCCCGGACGACAACCTGAACATTACCGTTTCCCAAATTGCCCGGGAATTCTTCGGGGTGCGGAACGTGGTGGCCCGGATTTCTGACCCGGCCAGGGAGCAGGTGTTCAAAAAGCTGGGGCTGAAAAGCATCTGCCACACCAAGTGGGCGGGCGAGGCCATGCTGAACGCCCTGGTGCGCCCCTGGGACGACCGGCACCTCACCATAGAAACCTCCACCATCGGGTTCCGCAGCTACCTGGTGGAAAAGCGGGACTGGGGCGACACGCCGGAGGATCTGGCCCGCCGCTCCCGGGAAGTCCCCTTTGTGGTCATCCACAGCGACGGCTCCACAGAATTCTGCTGCAGCCGGAAGATCCCCCTGGCAGAGGGGGACAAGGTCATCTTTTCCCGCATAGAAGATTAACCGGCGCCGCCGGATTTTGCTGAGAGGTACGAAACCATGAGAATTGTAATTATGGGCGGGGGCAAGCTGGGCTCTCACCTGGCGGAAAACATGCTGGAGCGCAAGTACGACGTGCGCCTGATTGAGCGGGACAAGGTGCGCTGCTGCCGCCTGGCCAACAACCTGGACGCGGAGATTATCTGCGGCGACGGCACCGAGATTGAAACCCTGCGGGACGCGGAAACCGAGCAGGCCGACTGCTTCATTGCCGTCACCGGCCGGGATCAGGACAATCTGGTGGCCTGCCAGCTTGCGAAAAAGCAGTTCCACGCCCACAAGGTGATTGCCCGGGCCAACAACCCCCGCAACTCCACCGCCATGAAAAACCTGGGCGCCGACATCGCGGTGAGCAGCACAGAAATCATCACCAACCTGATCGAGCAGGAGGTGGACATTACGGAAATGCACCTGCTGGCCACCCTCAACAAGGGCCGGGCCGGCATCTGCGCCGTCACCCTGCCGGACGACACCGCCCTCAGCCGCCGCACGCTCAACGACATTACCCTGCCGGAGGGGACCCTCATCATCTCCATTGTCCGGGGCGACAGCCTCATCATCCCCAACGGCTCTACCGTGATGCACGGGGGCGACGAGGTGGTGGCCGTCTGCGCCAACGGCTCGCAAAAGGAGCTTATGAAAATCCTCGGCCAGCACCTGCGCTGACCGGCCGCGGCCCGCGGAAAAACAGAACGCAGCAAGACAGCGGACAGCCTTCGGAGGGGAAAACGGCCCTCTGGGGGCTGTTTTTTGCTGTTCCGCGGCAGATTCCCACAGGCTTCTGCCGGATTTCCTCTCTTTTCCCTGGACAACCCGGATTGAGGGCGCTATAATATCTTCCAGACAGAACGGAATTATGCCGGGGGCAGCCCCGGCTTTGCAACGGAGGTACCAAAGAGCATGAGACACCTGATTGATCCGCTGGACTTTTCCGTAGAGGAAACCGGCCGCATTCTGGATTTGGCGGACCGCATTGCCGCCGACCCCAAGGCCTACGGCTCTGTGTGCGCGGGGCGGAAGCTGGCCACCCTGTTTTACGAGCCCAGCACCCGCACCCGGCTGAGCTTTGAGGCCGCCATGCTGAACCTGGGGGGCAGCGTGCTGGGCTTTGCCACCGCAGACTCCAGCTCTGCCGCCAAGGGCGAAAGCGTGGCCGACACCATCCGCGTCATCTCCGGCTACGCCGACATCTGCGCCATGCGCCACCCGAAGGAGGGCGCTCCCCTGCGGGCCGCCCGCTACTCCGGCATTCCCGTCATCAACGCGGGGGACGGCGGCCACCAGCACCCCACCCAGACCCTCACCGACCTGATGACCATCCGCCGCCGGAAGGGCAGCCTGGGCGGCCTCACCATCGGCCTGTGCGGCGACCTGAAATTCGGCCGCACCGTTCACTCCCTCATTAAGTCCCTGGCCCGGTACGAGGGCGTGCGGTTCCTGCTCATCTCCCCCGAGGAGCTCCGCGTGCCGGAGTACGTGATTCAGGAGGTGCTCCGCCCCAACGGCATCCCCTTTGAGGAGGTTACCTCCCTGGAGGAATCCATGCCCCGGCTGGATATTCTGTACATGACCCGCGTGCAGCGGGAGCGCTTCTTCAACGAGGAGGACTACATCCGCCTGAAGGACACCTACATCCTCACCCCGGAAAAAATGAAGCTGGCCCGCCCCGACATGGCGGTGCTGCACCCCCTGCCCCGGGTGAACGAGATCACCCTTGAGGTGGACGACGACCCCAGGGCCGCCTACTTTGAGCAGGCCCAGAACGGCGTTTATGTGCGCATGGCTTTGATTATGACCCTGCTGGGCCTGGAAAAGGAGGAGCGCTGACATGCTGAACATTGACAGTCTGCAGAACGGCATTGTGATTGACCACATTAAGGCGGGCAACAGCATGCTTATTTACGACCTGCTGGAGCTTGGCCGCCTGGACTGCTGCGTGGCCATCATCAAGAACGCCCGCAGCGCCAAATACGGGAAAAAGGATATTATCAAAATCGACGGGGAAATCGACGTGAACCTGGACATTCTTGGCTTTTTGGACTCCAACATTACGGTGGCCATCATCCGGGAGGGCCAGCTGGTGGAAAAGCGCAAGCCCGTCCTGCCCAAGGAGCTGCGGAACGTGATTAAGTGCAAAAACCCCCGCTGCATCACCAGCGCGGAGGAGGGCATCGACCACATTTTCCTCCTGGGGGAGAACCAGCGCTACCGCTGCGCCTACTGCGAGCAGGAGTTTCACCCCAAGCACGCCAGGCACGGATAAATCCATGCAGAATTACCGACGGGAAGGCCAATGGCCTTCCCTCTTTTTATACAAAAAGAGGGAAAATCTTTTTACATTATTTTTGTAGGAATAGGGTTGTATTTCCTCTGAATTGTGTATATAATATGAATGTATTATGAATAAGCGCTTTCCAAGGCGCGTACATAGGAGGAAAATTTTATGCAAAAGAGTACTCTGCTGAAGGTGATCAGCATTCTGTTCATCATTTTCGGCGCCATCAACCTGATTTCTGCGTTCACATCCTTTGGCAGCAACGCTTCCCTGGGGGCGTTGGGCGTTGTCTCTTCCATTCTGGCCATCCTTTCCGCCGCTTTGCAGCTGGGCGCCGGCATTGTAGGCATTCAGAACAAGGATAATCTGGATCTGTGCAAGAAGCTGGCCATCGGGCTCATCGTTCTGGCTGTCATCAACGGCATTCTCACCATCGCCCTCACCACCATCGTAGCCGGCATGGTAGGGGCCGCCATGGGCTCCACCGGCGTGGGCGTGGCTGCCGGCGTTGTCACCGGGCTCCTTTCCATGGCCTTCGGCCTGCTGCTGCCCATTCTCTACATTGTGGGCGTCAACAAGTCCCACAACGCGTAAGCAGCGTCCCCATTTCTTATCACTCAAGCAAAACCGCGGGCGGAACAGCCCGCGGTTTTTTCCTGCCCGCAGCCATTGGAGGGGGGAAGCGGGGGCCTGCTCTTTCCCCTTGACAACCAGGGTGCAAAGGCGTATTATCTTTTTAAAGATATTTTATAAAAGTATCTTATAATTTAGGGAAAAGGGGGAGCCTGTTGTGGAAGGAAAGATGAAGGTGGCCGTGATGGAGGGCATCGGGAGGATTGGCTACACCGAGCGGGAGATTCCCAAGCCGAAACAGGGCGAGGTGCTGGTAAAGCTGGAGTATGTGGGGATCTGCGGCAGCGATCTGCACTACTATGAATCCGGGGCGATTGGGGATTACGTGGTGAAGCCGCCCTTTGTGCTGGGCCACGAGCCAGGCGGCGTGGTGGTGGAGGCGGGCGAGGGCGTCACGCATTTGAAGCCCGGCGACCGGGTGGCCCTGGAGCCCGGCAGAACCTGCGGGCACTGCGAGTTCTGCCGCACCGGCCGGTACAACCTTTGCCCTGACGTGGTGTTCTTCGCCACTCCCCCGGTGGACGGGGTGTTTCAGGAGTATGTGGCCCACGAGGCGGACCTGTGCTTCAAGCTGCCCGAGAACGTGAGCACCCTGGAGGGGGCGCTCATCGAGCCGCTGGCGGTGGGGTTCCACGCGGCCAACCAGGGCGGGGCCCGGCCGGGGCAAACCGCGGTGGTAATGGGGGCCGGCTGCATTGGCCTGGTGTCTATGATGGCCCTGCGGGCCAGGGGCGTTTCCCGGGTGTATGTGGTGGACGTGATGGAAAACCGGCTGGAAAAGGCCAAGGAGCTGGGGGCCAGCGCCGTCGTCAACGGGGCGAAGCAGGACCCTGTGCAGGCCGTGCTGGACCTGACGGAGGGCCGTGGCGCCGACCTGGTCATTGAGACGGCAGGCGCAGAGGCGGCGGCCCAGCAGGCGGTGCGCCTCACGAAAAAAGGCGCGGTGATTGTGTTTGTGGGCTATACCAAATCCGGTATGGTCAGCCTGCCCATGAGCCTTGCCCTGGACAAAGAGCTTACCTTCCGCACCGTGTTCCGGTACCGGCACATTTACCCCATGGCCATAGAGGCCGTGGCCAGCGGGGCGGTGAACCTGAAGGGGATTGTGACCAATATCTTCGATTTTTCCGACCTTCAGCGGGCGATGGATCTGAGCGTGAGGGACAAGGCCAACATCGTAAAATCGGTGGTGAAAATCGGCGGCTGATTCCCCGTGCCCTTTGACAGGGCGCAGGCCGCCGGGTTACAATAGGATGGAAAAAGGGCCGAGGGCCTGAAATCTGAAAAAGGATGTGTGGATCCCAATGTATGACATTACTGCAATCGGCGAGCTTTTGATCGATTTTACCCCCGCCGGGCAGACGGAGCGGGGCGACCTGCTGTTTGCCCGCATCCCCGGCGGGGCGCCCGCCAATGTGCTGGCCGCCGCCGCCAGGCTTGGGGGAAAGACGGCCTTCCTGGGCAAGGTGGGCCGCGACGCCTTCGGCGCGTTCCTGCGCGCTACCCTGGACGGCCTGGGCATCTGCACCGAAGGGCTGTGCGCCGACCCCAGGGTAAACACCACCCTGGCCTTCGTCCAGCTGGACGAGCACGGCGACCGCTCCTTCAGCTTTTACCGCAAGCCCGGGGCTGACGTGATGCTCACCTATGAGGAGGTGCGCCGGGATTTGGTGGACAGCTGCCGCATCCTCCACTTTGGCTCCGTCTCTCTCACCGACGAGCCCTCCCGCTCCGCCACCCTGCAGACAGCCGAGTATGCCAGGGAACAGGGGAAGATCATCAGCTACGACCCCAACTACCGCCCTCCCCTGTGGGAGGATGCGGAAACCGCCAGGGAGCAGATGCTGCGGGGCCTGCGCCTGGCCGACGTGGTGAAGGTTTCCGGCGAAGAGCTGCAGCTGCTCAGCGGCGCTGCCGGTTTGGAGGAGGGGAGCGCCCGCCTGGCCGAGTACGGCCCCTCGCTGATTTTGGTTTCCCTGGGGGAAAAGGGCGCCTTCTACCGGCTGGGCCAGCTGACCGGCCGCCAGCCCACCTTCCAGGTAAACACCATCGACACCAACGGGGCCGGGGATTCCTTCTTCGGCGCGGTGCTGCACCGGCTTTCCGGCAAAAGTCTGGCGGACATCCGCGCCATGGGCCGGGAAGAGCTGGAGGACATCCTGTCCTTTGCCAACGCCGCCGGGTCCATCACCACCACCCGGAAGGGCTCCATCCCCGCCCTTCCCACCCTGGAAGAGATTGAGGAGTGCCGCCGCACCGTGCCGCTTTTCCCCCTGTAACGGGCAGGGCCGCCGGAAAACGCGGAGGAAGCAGGCCCCCGGCGCTGTTGGGGGCCGGTTTCTTCCCCGCCCCGGCGGCGCTCCCCTATTTTCCTCCGGCTTTTTTTCATCTTACAATTGACTTTGGCCCGAAAAGCTTTTATAATGTATCTTGTATCTGCTCCCACCCGGTTTCTGCGGGAGGATTTGTCTCCGTAGCTCAGCAGGATAGAGCGTTCGCCTCCTAAGCGAAAGGCCGCGCGTTCGAATCGCGCCGGGGACGCCACCAGGCTGAGCCTGGACGCAATCCGCGTTCCGGGCTCAGCTCTTTATTTTGCCTTTTCTCTCGCGTTTTCAGCGGGTATCTGTTTTGTCAGCATAACCCACAAGCTGCGGTGGACAAACAGTACACCGCGGCTTTTTCTCTTTCAAAAGCGCAGGACGGGCAGAAAGCTGACAATTTTTCCCAGGGAAGCTTGCCGGCTTTTTTGTTGCGGAAGGGGGAGGACGGCTTCCCTTTGGCATACATGGTGATGGAGGCGGTTGCCCGCGTGAAGGAAACAATAAAAAAGCTGTGGCGCTTCTGCACCACGCCGGAGATGATTTCGTACCTGGTGTTCGGGGTGCTGACCACCGTGGTAAACATTGCGGTGTTTTCCCTGTGCCACGAGGCGCTGGGCTGGGGGTGGGAGCTGAGCAACCTGCTGGCCTGGCTGCTGGCGGTGGTTTTCGCCTTTTTCACCAACAAGCTGTTTGTGTTCCGAAGCAAAAGCTTCCGGCTGCGGCTTTTCCTGTGGGAGCTGATCTCCTTTTTTGGGGCGAGGCTGCTTTCTCTGGGGGTGGACATGGCCGGCATGTGGCTTCTGCTTGACGTGGCGGGCCTGCCGTCTTTGGCGGCGAAAATCGCGGTGAATGTGCTTGTGGTTATTATCAACTATATTCTCAGCAAGCTTGTGATATTTCATCAGAAGAAATGAAAGTATTTTCATACACGGAGGGTGATTCCAAAATGAAAGCAACCGAAAAGACCATGGACAAAATTGTGGCCCTGTGCAAAAACAGGGGCTTCGTCTATTCCGGCTCTGAAATCTACGGCGGCCTGTCCAACACCTGGGACTACGGCCCTCTGGGTGTGGAGTTCAAGAACAACGTGAAAAAGGCCTGGATGAAGAAGTTTGTGCAGGAAAGCCCCTACAACGTGGGCCTGGACTCCGCCATTTTGATGAACCCCCAGGTGTGGGTGGCCTCTGGCCATGTGGGCGGCTTTTCCGACCCGCTGATGGACTGCAAGGACTGCAAAACACGCCACCGGGCCGACAAGCTCATTGAGGACGCAGGCGGCGATCCCAACGGCATGACCTTCGAGCAGATGTCCGCCTATATCAAAGAAAACAACATCAAATGCCCGGACTGCGGTTCCTCCAATTTCACCGATATCCGCAAATTCAACCTGATGTTCAAAACCTTCCAGGGCGTTACCGAGGATGCGAAAAACGAGATTTACCTGCGCCCCGAGACGGCCCAGGGCATTTTCGTCAACTTCCAGAACGTGCAGCGCACCACCCGCAAGAAGCTGCCCTTCGGCGTGTGCCAGGTGGGCAAAAGCTTCCGCAACGAGATTACCCCCGGCAACTTTACCTTCCGCACCAGGGAGTTTGAGCAGATGGAGTGCGAGTTCTTCTGCAAGCCGGGCACCGATTTGGACTGGTTCTATTACTGGAAGGATTTCTGCAAGAACTGGCTGCTGGGCCTGGGCATGACGGAGGAAAACCTGCGCCTGCGCGACCACGAGCAGGAGGAGCTTTCCTTCTACTCTAAGGCCACCACAGACATTGAGTTCCTGTTCCCCTTCGGCTGGGGCGAGCTGTGGGGCATTGCCGACCGCACCGACTACGACCTGAAGCAGCACCAGGATCATTCCGGCAAGGACATGACCTATTTTGACCAGGAAACCAACGAGCACTACATCCCCTACGTGATCGAGCCCTCTCTGGGCGCGGATCGTGTGGCCCTGGCCTTCCTGTGCGACGCCTACGACGAGGAGGTTGTGGACGCGGAAAAGAACGACACCCGCGTGGTGCTGCGCCTGCACCCGGCCCTGGCCCCCTTCAAGGCGGCCGTTCTCCCTCTCTCCAAAAAGCTGGCCGGGCCTGCCCAGAAGGTGTACCAGGATTTGGCCGCCTACTTTATGGTGGATTACGACGAGGCCGGTTCCATTGGCAAGCGGTACCGCCGGCAGGATGAGATCGGCACGCCCTTCTGCATCACCATCGACTTCGAGACGGTGGGCGACGAGGAGAAGGGGATTCCCGCCGACAACAGCGTTACCGTCCGCGACCGGGACACCATGCAGCAGGAGCGGGTGAAGATCGCCGACCTGATGCATTACATTGCCAAGCGCATCCGTTTCTGATATTCCGCATTCCCCGCGCCCCCGCCCTTGCGGCGGGGGCGTTTTTGCGCGGCGGCCTCCCTCTGCTTGACAAGCCGCGGGCCCGGGGCCATAATAGAAGGGAAGAAGCCCCGCCGCCGCGGGCGGCCACATTGATTTTCAGGAGGCGTTTCCCATGATTCTTGACACGTTGGAACATCTTTCCCAATACGAGCCCCTTTTGGGGCGCGGCGGCCTGCTCCGCCTGGTGGAGGAGCTGCGGGACAAGCCCGCCGGGCGCTATGAGCTGGAAAACGGGGCCTATGCCAGCCTACAGGAGGGCGTTACCACCCCGGCGGAGGAAAAGGACCTGGAAGCCCACCGGAAATACCTGGACCTGCAGGTGGTGCTGGAGGGCGCGGAAGGGCTGGTGTGGCGCTGCACAGACGGCATGGCCCCCTCTGTGCCCTACGACGGGGCCGGGGACATTGCCCTTTACCAGGGGGAGGGCCTCTGCCAGCTGGTGCGGGCGGGCATGTTCTACGTCCTCTTCCCCTGGGACGGCCACAAGGCCTGCTGCACCGTCGCCGAACCCACCCGCTACCGCAAGCTTGTGGTCAAGCTTCCGGCCGACGGTTCCCTTTCTCCTGAGAACGCCTGAGATCCAGCGCGGAGAGAGAGGGGAGGGCTTTTTCCCGCCTTGGAATTTTAGCAGTTTGCACCTAATTGAACCGGTGAAATTTACACGTTTTAGACAGGAAATAGATTTTCCCAAAAGGCCTTGTTAAGGAGTTGACAGACTTCGCAATTTGGATTATACTAAAGTCACAGAGAGCGGGAAACCTCCTCTCGAAAGACAAAATTGCTTACAAGCCTTGTGGCAAAGCGTTGCCACACCTTTTCAATACAACTCCTCCCCAAAAAACGAAAGCCGGCCTGCATGGCCGGTTTTCGTTTTTTCCGGGGAGTTTTTTCTGAGATCGTTACTTTTTTCACAGCTTGTTTCCTCCGCCCGGGCAGGAAAAAGCGCCGCCTGGCCAAATGGGCTGCCAGGCGGCGCTTTCTATTTCTGCCTGCCGCGCCGCTCTACCGGGGTTCTACGATAAGCCGCATGGCGGTGCGCTCTTCCCCGTCGATCTCCACGCTGGCAAAGGCGGGGACGCACACCAGGTCGATCCCGGCCGGGGCCAGGTACCCGCGGGCAATCGCCACCGCCTTGATGGCCTGGTTGGCGGCGCCCGCCCCCACCGCCTGAAGCTCGGCGGAACCGGCTTCACGGATTACTCCTGCGATTGCGCCGGCGACTGAGTTGGGCGCAGATTTTGACGATACCTTTAAAATCTCCATAAAGCCGCCTCCAAACTAGGTAGGATTTCAGAGTGGTTTATTATTACTATACGGCATTATGAGAAAAAATGCAAGTTTCTTTATGTAAAATTAATGTTTTTTAGTTATTTTACCTGAATCCGTTCTACGGAAATTGTCTTTCCGGTCTTTTCGTCAATGGCAAACAGGGCGCAGTCCATCTGGCAGGGGTCGCCGGCCAGGTCAAACCGCACCGGCATGTGGGTGCGCATCCGCTCAATGGTAAGCTGGGGCTTAACCCCCAGCACCGAGTGAATGGGGCCCGTCATGCCCAGGTCGGAAATATACCCGGTTCCCCCCGGCAGCACGCACTCGTCGGCGGTCTGCACGTGGGTGTGGGTGCCGAACAGGGCGGACACCCGGCCGTCCAGGTAGTAGGCCAGGCTTTTCTTTTCGCCGGTGGCCTCGGCGTGCATGTCTACCAGGGTGATTTTCGGCAGGCCCTGCCCCAGAAGCCTGTCGGCGGTGTCGAAGGGGTTCCCGGCGTAGTCCATGTACACCACGCCCAGCAGGTTGACGACGCCCACCTGCACCCGGCCCATGTCGTACACCAGCACGCCCCGGCCCGGGGCCGAGGCATGGCAGTTGGCGGGGCGCAGCAGCGTTTCGCAGGAGTCGAACATGGGGTAGGCCTCACGCCGGCGGAAGGTGTGGTTCCCGGTGGTGATTACGTCCACCCCGCTTTGAAACAGGTATTCGGCGCTGGCGGGGGTAATGCCGTTTCCGTCGGCGGAATTTTCCCCGTTGGCAATCACCATATCCACCGACTTCCATTTTTTCAGGGCGGGAAGATGCGCCCGCAGAAAGCGGCAGCCCACGCTGCCCACCACGTCGCCGATGGCAAGGATATTCATAACAAAGGCAGCCTCCTTTATTCCACAGAAAAAGCCGCCGCAAATTGCGGCGGCTTGTCAGCTATTTGGCGTATTCGATGGCCCGGCTTTCGCGGATGATGTTCACCTTGATCTGCCCTGGGTATTCCAGGTCGCTTTCGATCTTGGCGCAGATATCCCGCGCCAGAAGCACCATCTTGTCGTCGTTGATGACCTCGGGCTTTACCATAATGCGAATCTCGCGGCCTGCCTGAATGGCATAGCAGCGGTCTACGCCCTCAAAGGAGGAAGCAACCTCTTCCAGCTTTTCCAGGCGCTTAATGTAATTTTCAAGGTTTTCACGCCGCGCCCCCGGCCTTGCGGCAGAAATGGCGTCGGCCGCCTGCACCAGGCAGGCGATGACCGTCTTGGCCTCCACGTCCCCATGGTGGGCCTGAATGGCGTGCACCACGGTTTCGCTTTCCTTGTACTTGCGGGCTACGTCCACGCCGATGTCTACGTGAGAGCCCTCGATCTCGTGGTCCAGCGCCTTGCCGATGTCGTGCAGCAGGCCGGCCCGCCGGGCAATGGTGGGGTCAAGCCCCAGCTCAGAGGCCATAATGCCCGCCAGGAACGAAACCTCAAGGGAGTGGTTCAGCACGTTCTGCCCATAGCTGGTGCGGTAACGCAGACGCCCCAGCAGCTTGACAAGTTCGGGGTGGATGCCGTTGACGCCGGCGGCTATGACAGCCCGCTCGCCCTCCTGCTTAATGGTGGCGTCCACCTCGCGGCGTGCCTTTTCAATGGTTTCTTCAATGCGCGCAGGGTGAATGCGGCCGTCAGAAATGAGGCGTTCCAGGGCAATGCGGGCCACCTCGCGGCGCACAGGCTCGAAGCAGGAAAGGGTGATCGCCTCGGGCGTGTCGTCGATGATAAGGTCAACGCCGGTCATGGTTTCAATGGCGCGGATGTTGCGCCCTTCACGGCCGATGATACGGCCCTTCATTTCGTCGTTGGGCAGCGGCACCACAGAAATGGTGGCCTCGGCCACATGGTCTGCGGCGCAGCGCTGGATTGCCATGGAAATAATTTCACGGGCGGATTTTTCCGCCTCGTCGCGGGTTTGCTGTTCAAACTCCATCAGCTTGACCGCCTTGTCGTGGGTCAGCTCGTTTTCCAGGTTCTTCAGCAGGTAATCCTTGGCCTGTTCCACCGTAAAGCCAGAGATTCTCTCCAGCATGTCGAACTGGCTCTTTTTGACGGCTTCCGCCTCGGCCAGGCGTTCCTCCGCCTTTTTCAGCTTGTTGTTCAGGTTTTCCTCCTTCGACTCCATGCTTTCCAGCTTTTTGTCGAGGGATTCCTCCTTCTGCTGTACCCTGCGCTCCTGGCGCTGAACCTCCTTGCGGCGGTCGTTCAGCTCCTTCTCGCTCTCGTTGCGCAGGCGGTGGATCTCATCCTTGCCTTCCAAAATGGTTTCTTTCTTCTTTGCTTCCGCGGTTTTAATGGCCTCGCTTACAATGCGCTTGGCCTCCTCTTCGGCAGAGCCGATGGTGGCCTCAGAAACCTTTTTCCGGTGGGCAGAGCCTGCGTGGAAGCAAAGGAACCCTGCCAGTGCAGCGCATGCAACCGCTATCAAAACAGCGGCGATAATCGGTATCAAATCCTTCAGGCACCTCCTTGTTAAGGTACCCCCAGTGGACAAAGGGACCCCGCAGTTTTGGGCATAGCCCAACCAGGCCGCCCGCGGGCCGGCCTTCCCTTCCCGTCCCATAAAGAAAGCCACGCCGCGCCGCCGGGCCTGCCGGGAGCGCAGAAATTCTGCGGAAATCTTGAAAAGGCGCAGGCGGGCGCGCCGCCCTGCCGCCTCGTACACTAAGGGTAAAAATTATGATGTAAATCACGTTGGAAATCATGAAATTTCGGGTGCGTCACGCCCGGAATACATAGAATGCAGAAAAATATACATTCTATTTGTCTATTGTATTACTTTTTCACCCTGTCTGTCAAGGAATTAACTGCTAATCTGTACAAATTATGAAGAACTTCTCCACGCCAAAAAGGAACGAAGCCGGGAAAAACCGCCGCGGGCCAACAGCCGCGCCGTTTTTCCTGTTTTTCGCCCTGCGGCGCACTAAATTCATTTTTGTGCAAATTACCCGGTTGAGAAGGGGGAAAAAGCCGCAGCGCCCCTTACCAGGAAAACCCGCGGGGCGTTCCCTTCAGAAGCATCTCCGGGTAATCCCACTGGCGCAGCACCTCGTACACCCCTACGGCCACGCTGTTGGAAAGGTTCAGGCTGCGGGCGTGGGGGTTGTCGATCATGGGGATCCGCACGCACCGCTCCGGGTTTTTCTGCAGAAGCTCCTCCGGAAGCCCGGCGGTTTCCTTGCCGAAAAACAGCCAGCAGTCCGGCGGGTAGCTGACGGCGGTGTGGGCCTTGGGCGCTTTGGTGGAAAAGAAGAAAAAATTTCCGGTATTACGGCTGAAAAAATCGGGAAGGCTTTCATAGTAGGAAATATCCAGCAGGGGCCAGTAATCCAGCCCCGCCCGTTTCAGCTTTTTATCGTCAATGGCAAAGCCCATGGGGCCCACCAGGTGCAGGCGCGACCCGGTGGCGGCGCAGGTGCGGGCGATGTTGCCGGTGTTCTGCGGGATTTCCGGCTCTACCAGAACGATATTCAGCGTAGGCATGGCGTTTCCTTCCTTCCTTGGCGTGCCGGGCAGACCGAAAATGCAGGGGAATCTGCGGAAAAGCGGCGGGCGCCGGGCGGGAACCCGCCGCCGCAGGATATTTCAGCGATACACCCGAAATCGCGTGTAATGAAAAGTATACCAAATCCCATGGAAAAAGGCAACTGTGCCTTTTCCTGAATTTAACAGAAAATCCGCCCTATAAGTACAGAAAAAGGAGGGAAGCATAATGGAGGGACTGCGGTCCGCAAAGCAATTTTATAAGGTATGGAGGTTGTATTCCATGTACAAAGAGACAATGGGACTGGTGAAGGGCATTGGCATCGGCGTGGCGGCGGCCGCCGCGGTGGCCGCTGTGGGCAGCAAGATGATGAAGGAAAACAAGCAGCTGCGCCGCAGCGTGCACCGGGCGATGAACGCCGTGGGACACGCCGCGGGCGACGTGGTGGGAAACGTGGAATCCATGTTCAAATAACCGCCCTCCCGGCGGGGCCGGCAGCGCGCCAGCGCCCGGCCCCGCTTTTCTGCGCCCGCCCGCGGGAAAGCCCTGTATTTTCTTGCTTCTGCGACAGGATGTGTGCTATAATAAAACGCAGAAAAAAGCGCGGCGCGGCCGCCCGCCCGGAGGTGTGAGAACATGCAGAATGAGATTATTTGCCTGCACATGGAGCCCTACGACGGCTCCCCCCAGGGGCGGGATCTGTTTTGCCGCCTGTTCCGGGCGTACCGGGGCGGGAAGGCGCGCCAGTCGGGAAAATGGAAGGGCCTGGAAAGCGGGACCCGCATCGCCGTTTCGTACCGGCTTACAAAGCACGATTTCCGCTGGGAAAAGTGCAGCGGCTCCCTTTTGCTGGAGGAGTCCGCCCCGGAGGACTACGGCTGGAGCCTGACGGTGCGCTCCCTGGGGGGAGATGTGGTTTCCAAAACACGGTACAGCCCGGAATACCGGTGGCTGCAGACGGCCTACTACCAGAACGGGGACACCCGCCGCCCCGCCCTGTACCTGCGCCCGGCCCCCGGCGGGATGGAGCTGCTGCGCTGGAACGACAGCGGGGCGGTTTACGAGAAGGTTCTGCTTGTGCCCACCCAGATCCCCGAGGGCGGTCTGGCCAGCCTGGTGAACGCCGACGCGGGCGAGCCGGTGCTGACGGCGTTCACCACCGGCGGCCAGCTGGGCTACTGCCCCAGGGAGCAGGCGGAACGGCGCGCCAGGGCCCTGGAGGAGGAGCGGGACCGCCCCTTTGCGGTGAGCCTTGCCCCGGCAGAGGGGGAGGACGCCCTGGACGCCTTCCAGGCCGTGCCGAACCTGCCCCGGCCCCAGCCCCCGAAGGAGCCGGCCGTGGCCCTGGCGGAGGAGATTCTTCCCCCCAGGGAGAAAAAGCCCGCCCCGCCGCCCTCTTCGGCCGATTACGCCATGAACCGGGAGCTTCGGGATTTCCCCGAGGAGCCCGCGTTGGCAAAGGGGGCGGAGCCCCTTCCGGAGCCCGGCCCCGTGGAGTGCATCCGGCTGGATGACGCGGAAAACGCCAGGGCAACCGAGGCCCTTCTGGCAGAAGCGATTGCCCACCGGGGCGGCGCGGGGGCCCGCGGCGGGGGCTCTGCCCGGTACAGCGTGGCCGCCAGGGACAGAAAAGGCGTGGTGCGAGCCCCGGGCCTGGGGGGCGCCGGGCCTGCGCCCGCCGCCGCGCCGCCGGAACCCCCGGCCGCTGCCGCGGGGCCGGAGGAGCCCGCCCCGCCCAAGGCGCCCCTGCGGCTGCCGAACCCGGGCGCCGTCAAACAGATTGTGGTGAGCGCCGGGGAAAGCTACCTGTATTTCGGCCAGCTGCAGGACGGCCAGCGCACCGGCCGGGGCCGCACCCAAATGCAGAACGGCTCTACCGCCTACGAGGGGCAGTATAAGGAAGACCGCCGGGACGGCTTCGGCGTGTACTATTATAAAAGCGGAAAGCTCTGCTATGCGGGAAACTGGAAGCAGAACATGCGGGAGGGCGCCGGGGTGGCGTTCAGCTCCCGGGACGGTTCCCTGTTCGCGGGGAAGTGGAAGGACAACGTGCCCACAGGGCTGGGGGCCGCCTTTGACCCGGAGGGCAACCTGGTGTACACGGGGGAGTGGAAGGACGGGAAGCGCCACGGCCACGGCACCGAGTACAAGGACGGGAAGATCCTGTTTACCGGGGAATGGGAGGCCGGCCGCCCGGTGAAGGGCTTCCGCCATATCGACCGGCGTTAGGGGAGGGCCTGCCATGCGCTATTTGGAGCTGCACAATGTGGAATATGGGGAATGCGTGGTGCTGGGCGGTTCCCATGGGGAGATTCTCATGGTGGACTGCGGCAGCATGAACCGGAACCGGAAGGAGGACGGCAGAGAGCTGACCCTCTGCGTCAACGAGGGCATTCTGGAGCGGTACCGGAAATCCCCCTCCCGCGCCTTCCTGCTCTCGCACTGCCACCGGGATCATCTCTCCGGCTTCTGGAACCTGCTGGGGAAGGAGCCGAAATATTTCAGCCGGATTTACCTGCCCGCCAGCCCCTGCGACGCGCACGGCAGGTACCTTCTGCTGGAATTCGCCCTGTTCGTCTTTGTGTTTCTGCGTGACCAAACCGACTATTCCCGGGCAAACATCGCTTCCCTGCGGCTGTTCGAGCGGGCGGCCAGGGCCTCAGGCCCGGAAACGGTGCGGGGCCTGGGCGCGGGCGATTCCTTTGCCTTCGACGGCGTCACCTACGATGTGCTGTGGCCCGTGCGGGAGAATTACCCCTTCGCCCCCCTGTTCGCCTCTGCGGTGGAGGACATGAACGTGGAGCTTTCCTCCCCCTTCCTGCCGGAATGCGCCGCCAGGTTCCAGGCGCTGAAAAGCGAATTCTGCCGGGCTTACGGCCGGGCAGCCTCCGGCAAAGAGCTGGACGCCCAGCAGGCGGCGGAGTGCACCGCCCTGCTGCTGCGCATAGACGAGCTGGCCCCCGAGCTGAACCTGCTGCCCCCGGCCCCCGACATCCGCGAAATCCTCAGCCGGCCGGTGGTGCGCACCGCCTACGCCGACGCGCTGAACGCCGCCAGCGTGGTGTTCCACAACCGGCGGACCCAGGAGGCCAGCCTGGACGACATTCTCATGACCGGCGACGCCGCCCCGGAAACGATGGACGCCATCGCCGGGCAGCTGTACGGCGGCTACTACATATTGAAGGCCCCCCACCACGGCACCGCCAGCCACTGGAGCCACCTGTTCTCTGAAATTTCTGCCGAGCACATCCTCATCAGCAGCGGCGGGTACGACAAGGGCGGAAAAATCGCCCAGGAATATGTGGATTTCCCGGCGGTGAAGCACTGCACCAACTGCGAGCCCTGCGAGTGGTACGCGGGCAGCGGCTGTTCCTGCAGCCGTATGGCCGTCTGCTATGATTTGGCGGCCGGCCCCGGGCTTACCATTAAATGCCCCTTTGTGCGGGGCGGGCAGAAGGAGGAAAGCGACTGCCGCATTTATGTGGTGGGCGCTTCCGGCCGCCGCTCCTGCCTTTGCGACAACCTTCCCTCCCAAATCAACCTGTAGCCGGGCTGGCGCGGGCGGGGCTTCACCGGCGTTCCTTTGCCAACGGGAGCGCCGGAGTTTTTCTGCCAATTGAAAAGAGGCTTTGCTGCGCTTCGCGTGTCCGCGCGGCTTTCGGGCAATCCTCCTCCGGCCTGTCGGCAGGCCGGGCGGGGGATTGCCCCTTTTTATCCTTTTTCCTGCTTTTTTTCTCTGCTGTTTTCAAAAGATTTGAAATAAATCTATAGTTGTTATCATAGGATAATGATTTTTTTACGAGGATGCGTTACAATTGGGTTGCTCCAGGATTTTTATATGGCATACTTTTTCAAAATGCGTCGGCACAAAAAAATAGAGCGGAAAATCCGGCTCATTTGAGTCAGTTTTCCGCTTACCGTGTCTTTTTGAAAAAGTATACTTTTCAAATCTCGTGGAAAGGGGGGAACATGAACTTGCTGATTCAGGAATTTCTCACGCAGATTCTTCCTGCGGACGAGCCGTCTGTTCTGGAGCCGCTGCTGAAAATGGCCCGGCCCAGGCATTTTCACAAGAAAGAGCTTCTTCTTGCCGAGGGGGAAACCCCCACCGAGATCATCTTCATTCAGAAGGGGATTTTCCGGGGCTTTTTCTACAACGTGAGCGGCAAGGATGTGACGGACTGCTTCTGCTACCGCTTCGGCGAGCCCGCCGTGCCCAGCCTTCCTCTGGACGCCCCCGCCAACGTGAGCATGGAAGCGCTGACGGAAAGCGAGACGGTCAGCTTCCCGGCGGCCCCGCTGGTGGAATTCCTCAGCCGCAGCAGCTTTGCCCTTCGGAT
>DVMK01000085.1 GCA_018715025.1 Candidatus Caccousia avistercoris | reverse complement strand
AAGGGATCGTAACAAAAGATCTGCTTGAAAAATTGCTGTCAGAGGAACCCGCAGAAAAGAACCTCTATAACAAGATGACAAACTATTTTACCATCCATGTGAAAAATGATTTGTGTGATGTTTGGAGTGAGCATTACGGAACAGAGATGGTGATAACTATCATGTCAGATAGCGATATCGAATTTTTTGAGCAAGTCATGAAGCAATATTCTGAAAGCTTCAGTATCCTGGCATTTTAATGGCAGCTTCTCCTGAATTAGGGGGCGGCAAAGCCAGCCGGAACGCGAATTGTGTTCCGGCCTATTCTTCCGCGGCGTGGGCACAAAAGAAAGTACACGCCATAAACGCGGGCAAACAGGCAAAATAAAAAACCGAGCCCGGAACGCGAACTGCGTCCAGGCTCAGCTGTGGTGCGGGTAGCAGGATTTGAACCTGTACGCTTGCGCACTGGAACCTAAATCCAGCGTGTCTGCCAATTCCACCATACCCGCAGGAACAGGGCGGGACTGCCGCCCTGACTATGACAATGTACTTATTATACTGAATTCTCTGACGTTATGCAAGCTTATTTTCCCAAAAGGCCTTCTTCCAGCATAGACTGGGCGGCCAGCATCGCGCCCAAACGGCCGCTGTGGAAATTCAGGCCGCCCTGCATCCAGGCGGCGTAGGGTTCCCGCAGGGGAGCGTCGGCAGAAAGCTCGATGGAAGCGCCCAGGGTAAAGGCCCCTGCCGCCATAATCACCTGAGAGTCGTAGCCGGGCATGTCCCAGGGCTCGGGGGTGACGAAGGAATCTACCGGGGCGCCCTTCTGCACGCCGCGGCAAAAAGCCACCAGGGACTCCTTCCGGCGGAGAAGCACCGTCTGGATAATGTCCGCCCTGGCTTCCTCAGGGGTGGGCGTTACCTGGTACCCGAACTCTTGGAACAGGGCGGCGGTGAAGGCGGCTGTTTTCAGCGCTTCGCCGGTCACATGGGGGGCGTGAAAGGCGCCCATGAAAAGCTCCCGGTTGGCGCCCAGGGTGGCCCCTACCTCACGGCCGGTGCCGGGGGTGGTGAGGCGGTAGGCGCAGCTTTCCACCAAATCCCTGCGCCCGGCAATGTAGCCGCCGGTAGGCGCTACGCCGCCCCCTGGGTTTTTAATGAGGGAACCGGCCATCAGGTCTGCTCCATAGGCGAGAGGCTCTTCCTTTTGAACGAATTCCCCGTAGCAATTGTCCACCATTACAATGCAGCCGGGGGCTTTTTCCTTCGCCAGCGCTGCAATGCGGCCAATCTCCTCCACAAACAGGGAGGGCCGCAGGCTGTAGCCCCGGGAACGCTGGATGTACACCATTTTCAGGCCAGGGTGGATCCGTTTTGCCATCTCCCCGTAATCCGGCGTACCGTCCGCCTTTAAATCCACCTGTTCATAGCGGACGCCAAACTCCTTCAGTGAGCCGTTTCCGTTTCCGGAAAGGCCAATGACGCTTTGCAGCGTGTCGTAGGGAAGGCCGGTGACGCTGAGCATGGTGTCGCCGGGGCGCAGCACCCCGAACAGGGCCACGGTGAGGGCGTGGGTGCCGCAGACGAAGTTGTGGCGCACCAGCGCATCCTCCGCCCCAAAGGCAAAGGCGTACACCTGATCCAGCGCGTCGCGGCCCCGGTCTCCGTAGCCGTAGCCGGTGGAAGCGGCAAAATGGCTTTCGCTCACGCGGGCAGCGCTGAAGGCGGCCATCATTTTCTGCTGGTTGTAATCGGTAATTTCCTCGATTTTTGCGAACACCGGCCCCAGGGCTTCCATGGCCCGGCGGCCCGCCTCCTGAATGGAGGGATCGATAGTAAAATAAGGATATATCATTCTTGTTTTCTCCTGTTCCAGTCTAACGGGAAGCCCTTTTAACGCCCTGTCAGGGAGGCTTCCTCAAAGGGATGCTTGTCCTGAAAGCCAAGTCCCTCGTAAAAGCGCCGGTTTTCCCCTTCTGCCCGGAATACGCACAGAACCGGCTGAGGCAGCTTTGCCGTCAAAGCCTGCACCACAGCCCGGCCCAGCCCCTGCCGGCGGAATTCCGGCAGGACGGCTACCCCGGAAATGACCGCCAGCCCCTCTGTTTTCGCCGCGCAGATGGCCGCAGCCGCCAGGCGGCCCTCCAGGCGGAGCCCTGCGCTGACGGCCGCCCCGTGGCGGGTACGGTGGGACATGTCCAGGTAAAAGGCTTCAAATTCCGGCGCCTGGAAGGTTTCGGTTTCGCACTGGGCCAGCAGGGCGTACATTTCCCGCAGGCTTGGATTCCATTCGGCGGAAGGCGTTTCCGCGCCTCCTGTATTTTGGCAGGTCATCACCCAGCCCTTCCTGGCCGCCGGAAGGGAAAGGCGGGCCGCCGTGCCCCCGGGGCAAAGCAGCACGCCGGCGCCCAGAAAGGGAAGAAAACCGGCCAGTTCTTCCCAATCGGCATGGCTGCCGGGACAAAGCACCAGCGCGTCGTCTATTTTTCCAAGAAGGGTGTCTTCGTTCTGCAGCCAGAACTGGGCAAAAAGCTCCTCCACCCCGTAGGCGGAAGCCGCCGAACACAGCCGGCAGCCAATGGGATCCTCCTGCCATGGGACAAGCTGCCGCTCATCCTTTATTTTTTCAATCATTGATCTATCCTCGTACCATAGCGAATACCCTTCACAGGCAAGCGCTTTCCTCCGCTTTTCAGGGCCGGGAACCGGGACTGCCTGCCCTGTTCCCGCCCCAGGCAATGCGCCTCCCTTTTCTTGTAAAAGGCATTGCTGCATTTTCTGCGATGTATTCTGCGAAGCTTACAGGGGGGGCCGCCCCTCAGACCGCGCCTCCGGCTACCTTTTCTGCCAGGGCCTTCACCAGGGCCGCAGCATGGTCAAAGTCGCTGCGGGAGATGAGCCCGATGGGGGAATGCAGGTACCGGCAGGCCAGGCTTACCGCCGCCGTGCGCACCCCGCCCCGGGAAACGGAAATGGAACCAGCGTTGTTGCCGCCGGCCACCGCCTGCTTCACCTGGCAGGGGATCCCCTCCTCCCGGGCGGTTTCCAGGGCCAGGCGGAACATTTCCCTGTCGTAAACCGTGTGCCGGTCCATAAAGCTGAGCACTGGGCCCTGCCCTACCCGGCACACCTGGCGATCCTCAGGAACCCCGGCCACGTCGGCCGCGGTGGTGGACTCTACCACAATGGCCGCCTGAGGCTGTACGGTGTAGGAAGCGGTGCGGGCGCCGTCCAGCCCGGTTTCCTCCTGTGTGGAAAACACGAAGGTCATATCGTATTCCAGCTCCTGCTGAACCATTCCTATCAGAATGGCGCAGCCGGCCCGGTCGTCCAGGGCGCGGCCCCGGATCATCCCCCGGGATTCGTCCCAGGGGGAGGCGAACACCACCCGATCCCCCGGGAGGACGTACTGCCTGGCTTCCTCCCCGTTTTCAGCGCCAATATCAATGTACAGATCCTTCACCGGAACCAGCTCGTCCCGCTCGCCGTCCTTCAGCAGGTGGATGGGCTTGGCCCCGATAACGCCCGGAAGGTTGCCCTTTTCCGTGCAGACTACTACAGGGCGTCCGCACATGACAAAGCCGGTAATGCCCCCTACGGTAGAAAACTTCAGCAGGCCGTCGTCCCCCACATGGGTGACGATGAAGCCCACCTCGTCCATGTGGGCGTCCAGCATAAGCTTCGTTTTCGCCCGGGCCTTCCCCCGCTTTTCCGCAATCAGGCTGCCAAGGGGGGTAACAAGAATGGAATCCGCATAGGGCTCAATTTCCTTCCGAATCCGTTCCCGCACCAGCTCTTCCGCGCCGGAAACGCCCGGAATGGCGCAGAGCTCTTTCAAAAGCATGGTATCTGCCATTTATTTTACCCCCTTCACATATTCCGCCAGCAGGCGCGCCGTGTACTCCACATCCCGCAGGTCAATAACCTCCACTGCGGTGTGCATATACCGGAGCGGAATGGACACCAGGGCGGTGCGCACCCCGCCGCGGGCCACGGCCAGCTCGTCTGAATTGGTGGAGGTGCGGCCCCCCATCACCTCAGTGGTGTGGGGCATGTCCAGCTTTTCGGCCAGGGCGGTGAGCTCGCGGGCCATCTCCCGGTTTAAAATGGGCGCAATGCCGATCATGGGCCCGCCGCCCAGAACGCCGGTGTTCTCTTTGGGAACGCCGGGCTGGTGGGCAAAGCTCACGTCCACGGCGATCGCCCTGGTGGCCTGGGCGGCGTAAGCGCCCACCCGGGCCCCCTGGCCGCCGATCTCTTCCATGGCGCTGAGCAGGATCGTCACCTGGCAGTTCAGCTCCGCACCCTGAAGAAGCTCCGCACAGCGGATCAGGGCGGCGGCCCCGCAGCGGTCGTCCAAAGCGGCGCAGGTCACCCGGCTGCCCAGAAGGGAAGCCGGGCGGCTCCACAGCAGGGCCCGGTCGCCGGGGGAAACCAGCTGCTCTGCCTCTTCCCTGCTGAGGCCCACATCAATGCGCAGCTTCTCTACGCTTTCCAGCTTCTTCTCCCCCGCCTCCATCAGGTGAGGCGGCATGCAGGACACAATGCCGGTGAGGACTTCCCGGCCATACACCAGCACCGGCGCGCCCGGCACCACACGGCGGTCCACCCCGCCGCAGCGGTCCATGCAGAGGAAGCCGTCCTTGTCCACCCCGGTGATGATGAGGCCGATTTGGTCGTTGTGGGCGTCCAGCAGGATATGCTCTTTGGCGTCCGGCTTGCCCAAATGGGCCGCTACGTTCCCCAATGCGTCCGTCTCCACCCGCGCGTAGGGAGAAAGCTCGCGGGCGGCCTGCTCCGCCGCAGCGGTCTCGCAGCCGGCAACCCCCGGCGCGCCGCACAGACGGAACAGAAGCTCCTTCAAATTCTGCATAAGTATGTATCATCCTTCCTGATTTTCAATCTGATGCAACGGAAATATCGTCTGCCCTGCTTATCCCGTTCCCATTCATCTTCTATGGTTCAGTCAAACAGCACTTGCCAGTTTTTATCCCGGTATGCCTGGAAGCACATTTGGATCTGTTCCT
>DVMK01000084.1 GCA_018715025.1 Candidatus Caccousia avistercoris | reverse complement strand
AGATTCTGTCATGATATTTCAAGACAATGTAATCCGAGAATATTTAAAAAACGTCTATTTCATAGCCGGAACGCCCTGCGGCGGAAAAACGACGATTTCACGCGAATTGGCCAAACGGCACAGGCTCTTGGTTTATGATATCGACGAGCAGTTCGCACGCCATCAGAAAATTTCAAATCCCGCTTTTCAGCCGTCCATGAATCAAACCTTTCCCAATGCGGATGCGTTTTTCGGGCGCACGGTGGAGGAGTATAAAAAATGGCTGGTGGACAATACCAGGGAACAATTGGATTTTGTATTGCTGGATTTGATCCGCCTTTCTCAAAATCAAACGGTATTGTGCGACTGCCATTTAACCACAGAAGAAGCGGACAAGGTAACGGAGGCGTCCAGAATCGTCTTTTTGATAAAGGAACCGTCCCATTTGGTGGATGATTACTGCAGCCGCCCCGATCATCAGGGGTTCCGCGATTTTATAAACAGCGCGTCCGATACGGAAAAAGCGAAGGCGGTGTGCAATGCGACCCTAAAAAGCCTGAACGAAAAAAGATATAACGATATTAAGACCAGCGGTTATTATTGGATTGAGCGAACCGCAAGAAGCACGGTGGAGGAAACGGCGGCTAAAGTGGAGCGGCACTTTGGGCTTGCATAGCATAGAGGCAGTACGCACGTCCCCCGCAAAAGGAAAAACACGCAAAAACCCATTCCCTTCCGGCGGTTCGCCTGCTACAATAAGGGGGACGGGGCAGGCTTGCTGCCTCGAAATGGAAAAACGGCCCAGGGCCGAAAGACAGGAGGATTTGTATGCAGGACAAGGAGATTATGGAGCGGACCAGGCGCACGGAATGGTTCCGGCACGACCGCTTCGGCATGTTCATTCATTGGGGGCTTTACGCCATCCCCGCCAGGGGCGAATGGGTGCGCAGCACAGAGGAGATGCCCGAGGAGCCGTACCTTGCCTATTTTCGGGAGTTCACCGCCGACCGGTACGACCCGAAGGAGTGGGCCCGGCTGGCCAGGCAGGCGGGCATGCGGTACGCGGTGCTTACCGCCAAGCACCACGACGGCTTCTGCCTGTTCGACTCGCAGCTGACGGACTACAAGTCCACCAACACCCCCTGCGGCCGGGACCTGGTGCGGGAATTTCTCGACGCCTTCCGGGCGGAGGGGCTGAAGGTGGGGCTGTATTACTCCCTGCTGGACTGGCACCACCCGGACTACCCCCATTTCGGCGACCAGAACCATCCCCTGCGGAACCACCCGGAGGAGGGAAACGAGGGCCGGGACTTCAGCCGGTATTTGGCCTACATGCACGGCCAAATCCGCGAGCTTCTCACCAACTACGGCAGGCTGGACGTGATGTGGTTTGATTTCTCCTACGGGGATATGAAATGCGAAACCTGGAAGGCTGCGGAGCTGATGGAGATGGTGCGCTCCCTGCAGCCCCACATCCTCATCGACAACAGGCTGGAGGGCAGCGGCGAGTCCTCCGGTTCCATCCTCACCGAGCATCCCACCCCCTACGCCGGGGATTTCGCCTGCCCGGAGCAGATGATTCCCCCGGAGGGGATGCGGAATACCGCGGGCGACCCCATCCCCTGGGAGGCCTGCCTGACCCTGAACAACAACTGGGGCTATGCGGCGGGGGACCGCCACTACAAATCTGCCCGGATGGTGGTGCGCACCCTGGTGGAGTGCGTCAGCAAGGGGGGAAACCTGCTGCTGAACGTGGGCCCCAACGCCCGCGGGGAGATCCCCGAGGAATCCGCCGCCGTGCTGCGGCAGGTAGGGGCCTGGATGGCGAAAAACGGGGCCAGCATTTACGGCTGCGGCCCGGCGGGGCTGCCCAAGCCGGAATGGGGCCGCCTGACCCGCCGGGGGAACACCCTGTACGCCCATGTGCTGGAGGAACAGGCCGGGGCCGTGTGCCTGCCCGGCCTGGCGGGCAAGGTGGCCCGGATGCGCCGCCTGGAGGACGGCAGCGAGATTCCCCAAAAGGAGCACTGGAACCTGCGGGAGTACCCGGAGTACGCCAGCTTCTTCCTAAACCCCTCCACCAGCGATTCTTATCCTCTGCCGGATCCTATGGACACGGTGGTGGAGCTTACCCTGCGGGAGGAGTGAGAGGGGGCCCGCCGGGCGTCAGCCCCCCAGCAGCTGTTTCCCGATGATTTCCTTTTGTGCCGGCGCGGGCTCCCAGCCTGCGCCGGCTGTTTCATACCAGTCAAAGCGCACCAGGGCGGCCCGGTTCCCCCGGCGCAGAAGCCACAGGTTCTGGGGGGTTCCCGCCTGCCAGAACCGGTAGGCCTCCTCCGCGCCCCAGGGGGAGGGATCCTCCGGCCGGTAGGCGGAGGATTCGCTGCTCTCATTTTCCCGCAGGCGGCGGTTGGCCCAGTCCAGCAGGGAAGGGTACGGGCTTTGCCAGGCCTTGTACCAAAGCCGTTCCAGGCTGCCCGGCTGGGGTGGAAACCGCGCCGTCTCGCCCCCCCTTTCCAGAGACATCAGGGGGGAGCGAAAGGCGGAATGCTCCTGCACATATTCCTGCCCCTGCGGAAGGCTTACCGCCTGCTCCGCCCGCAGCAGGGGCGGGGCGGCTTCCCCGCCGTCGGGCAGGGCAAAGGCCCCCTGGGCGGCGGCGAAGCGCAGCAGGCCGAAAAGGGCGCAGCAGAGCAGCACGTCCGCCGCCAGGGTGAAAAACAGGTTGGCCCCCCGGGGGATCCCCTCCCGCTTCAAAAGGCCGCTGACCTGGATGAGCAGGAACAGGATGAGCAGAAAGATTCCCAAATGCGCCGCCAGGTAGGCCTGCTCCCCCGGGCTGCCCGCCAGCACCAGCACCGGGAGGAAGGCCGCCGCCAGCGCCGACAGGGCGGAGGTGCACCACCGGTACCAGGGGCCGCATGGGGCGCAGGGCCCGCCCCGCCGTACAGACCGGCCCGAGCGGAAGCTCCACAGCCAGTAGGCGCAGGGACTTACCAGAGCCAGCGCCAGGCACAGCGGGAGGGCCGCCGCCGCGGCCAGAAGGCTGTTTCGGGAGAGAAATTCCACCGGGGACGTTCGCAGCAGGAAGGCCATCTGGGCCAGGTACAGGAAAATCAGCGCCAGCAGGGCCAGGCGGGCGGGCAGAAAGCTGCGGCGCATAGCCCGGCGCAGGACGGCCAGCCGCACCCGCTCGTCCGTTTCCAGCGGGACGGGGGATTCCTGCTGTGTGCAGAAAATCTGCATTTGGTGCCACTCCGCCGCCTTTTCCCACCCGCACTGGGCGCAGAGCTCCTCCAGATTTCGCTGGCCCCGGGTGGGTTCCGGCTGAAAGAGAGAGGCGTCCTCCGCGTACGTGACGGCGTACGTCAGGCGGGCGGGCTCTGCCCGCCGGTAGCGCCACAGGTACCGGCCTGCGCTTTCCAGCCGCCAGCCCTTGGCGGCCATGCGGCTCAGGTGGCGTTCCACCCCGGCGTAGTCGAACAGCTCGTACCACTCCATGCGGCGAAGCACGTCCTTCATCCCTCCGTCCTCCTCTCTCTAGTTGCCCTGCCAGCAGGGGGAAAGCCTGGCTTCCTGGTGCGGGGCCGCCCCGGCGGCGGTTTCCTCCCGGCCCTGCAAAAAGAATTTCCGGTAGTCCTCTGTCTGGGCCTGCAGGCGCTGGTACTCCGCCTGCAGCGCTTCCCGGCCCCTTTCGGTCAGCCGGTAGCTGCGCCGCCGCCCCTCTGAGGCGGTTTCCCGGATCATCCCGGCGGCGGCAAACTGCTCCAGCAGGTTGTACAGCGTCCCGGGGCCTACCTTCACCCGGCCCTGGGTCATGGCGCTCACCTGGGCCATAACGTCCGCGCCGCACCGCTCCTCCCGGAAGCACAGCAGAATATAAAACATCTGCTCCGTCAGCGTCTGAAATTTTTCTCTCGGCATTTTCACACCTCCTGCAGGGAAGCTGCGCCCCGCTCTCTCCGGCCGCCGGGGCGGGCGATGCGGCGGTTAGGCTTCCTGCGTCGCCTTTTATCGAATATCAATATTACGGCATCCTTATCTTATCATCGAATATCGATAATGTCAACCAAAAAATCAGTTGACATTCCCAGACGGGGCCGGTATGATGTATGGATAGAAAGGGGGGGAGGGCGATGGCACAGGAGGAAACGCTGTACCGGCGCATACAAAAGGCGGCGTTCCTGCGCAGGCCGAACCGGTTTATTGCGGAGGTTCGCCTGGAAAACGGGCAGGAGCTGCGGGCGCATGTGAAAAACACAGGCCGGTGCGCAGAGCTGCTGACGCCGGGGGCGGCGGTGTACCTGGAATTCAGCGAAAACCCGGGCCGCAGCACCCCCTGCGACCTGGTGGCCGTGGTGAAGGAAAGGCCGGGCGGCCCCCTGCTCATCAACATGGATTCGGCCGCGCCCAACCAGGCGGCGGGGAAGTGGCTGGCGGGCGGCGGCCTGGGCCGGCTGGACCTGCTGCGGGCGGAATACCGGCTGGGGGATTCCCGCTTTGATTTCTACGGGGAGCAGGGCGGGCGGCCTCTTCTGGTGGAGGTAAAGGGCTGCACCCTGGAAGAAAACGGCGTGGCCATGTTCCCGGACGCGCCCACCCTGCGGGGCCTGAAGCATGTGCGCGAGCTGACGGGCCGCGCCCGGCAGGGGTGGCGGTGCTGCGTTCTGCTTGTGGTGCAGATGAAGGGGATGCGGGTATTCATCCCCAACTGGGCCACCCACCGGGAGTTCGGCTTGGCCCTGGCGGAAGCGGCGGCCGCCGGGGTAGAGGTGCGCGCCATGGATTGCGCCGTCACCCCCTGGGACATGCGCATCGACCAGCCGGTGCCGGTGGATTTGTCTTTGCCGGAACCGGCCGGCCCCGGGGGAAAAATCCCCAAATAGGGAATTGGCCCGCCGTTTGATTTCGATAGAAAGGGAAGGAGAATGTGCGATGTCTTGCGTTCATATTTACTGCGGCGGCGGAAAGGGAAAAACCACCGCCGCCCTGGGGCTGGGGCTGCGCATGTGCGGCAGCGGGGGGCATGTGCTGCTGGCGCAGTTTCTGAAGGCCTCCGTTTCCTCTGAGCTGGCCGCGCTGGCCCAGGTGAAGGGATTTTCCCTGCTGCAGGGGCCGGATTCGGTGAAGTTTACCTTTCAAATGTCTGAGGAGGAGAAAGCGGAAGCGGCCCGCTTCTGGCAGGATTTCTTCCGCCGGGCGGTAAGGCAGGCAGAGCAGGGCCCCTGCGACCTGCTTCTTCTGGACGAGCTGGTGGGGGCCGTGGCCCTGGGCATGGTGCCGGAGGAGGAGGTCTGCGCCTTTCTGCGCAGCCGCCCCCAGGGGCTTGAGGTAGTTCTCACCGGGCGGGATCCTTCCCCCGCTTTGCTGGAGCTGGCGGACTACGTGTCGGAAATCCAGGCGGTGAAGCATCCCTACGAGAAGGGGATTCCCGCCCGCCGGGGCGTGGAGTTTTAAACCGAGGCGGACGAAAAACCCCCTGCGCAGCGCAGGGGGTGAAAAAGCTGTAAAAAGCAATGGTAAAGTTTTCGTCCACCTTTTTCAAAAGGTGGCGGGGAGAGAGCGGCTTTACAGCAAAAGCTGCAGCTCGGGGGAGCCGTGGTTGACGGCGCCGGTGGGGGAAAAGCCGAGCTTTTGATAAATGTGCCAGGCTGCCGCGTTCGCCCTGTCGCAGTCCAGGCGCAGCGCGCGGTATTTGCCGCTCCTTCTCGCCTGCTCTGCCAGAAGCCGCACGGCCTGGGTGCCGTAGCCTTTTCCCTCCTGCTCTACAGTGATCATGATTCTCCACAAAATCAGTATGCCATT
>DVMK01000083.1 GCA_018715025.1 Candidatus Caccousia avistercoris | reverse complement strand
GGGTCGAGGGGGCGGGGCCCCCCGCGAATCTTTGCATACTTTCTTTTCGTCAAGAAAGTATGGCCCGCCGCGGCGAGCGGCAGAGTAGAAATTAGATGAAATTATAATCAAGTGCATAACAGAAAAAGCGGAGCATTTCTCTGTAAAAAAGCAGTTGTTAGCCGGGAAGCTGGAGGGGGCTAGTTCCGCGGCCCAGCTTTACCACGGATCGGGGGTACCCCGCGTGGGGCGGAAACCGCCCCACGGTCAAACCATAAATTTCCGGGGTACCGCCCCCGAAAATTTACGGTTTGCTTTGCTCCGTTGCTTCCTGTGTTTTCGGATCATCAGGCATTCCGCGCTTTGCGAAGCGCGGCCAAAGGTTCCACCTTTGGAAACCGCAAACTTTTGAAAAAGTTTGATCAAAACTTTCACGTTTGCTCTCTCTTACATTCTTCTTGAAAAAGGTGGACGAAAACTTTAAAATTTTCTGTGAGAATAAAGTCAGAGCAGCGCCGAAGCCTCCTCCCTCACTCAGAGAGAGCCCGCAGGGCCCGGGTGCGCGTCCTCCCCACCGGAGGTGTTCAGCATGGCCAGCCAGGGCGGGGGCAGGGGGGTGTCGGCAATCATGCTGTCTACCTGCGAAAGGTGGCAGAGGGTGTAGCAGAACACCTTGCCGTGCTTGCTGTTGTCGCAGAGAAAGCAGCGGTGCCTGGCACGGCTGATCATGACCTTGCGAAGGCTGGTTTCCTCTTCGCTGTAGTCGGTGATTTCCCCAGCGTCGGAAATGCCCGCGGAGGAAAACAGCATGAGATCCGCGTGAAAGCCACGCACCATTTCCTCTGCGAACCTTCCCACATAGGCCATGGAGGATTCTGTGAGAAGGCCGCCGGTGCAGTACACCTTTATGTCCATTTCCCCCAGCTGTACGGCGGCGCTGGATGAGTTCGTCACCACCGTCAGGCTCCGTTTGCCCGCCAGGAAGGGCACCACCCCCAGAACCGTGGAGGAACCGTCCAGAAACAGCACGTCCCCATCCTTTACCAGGGCGGCGGCCCGGCGGGCAATGGCCTGCTTTTCTTCCCGGTTGGTCTGCTGCCGCATGGGAAGCGGGATGCTCTGGTTCAGGTATTCCAGCGTGGTGGCCCCGCCGTAGGCCCGTTTCACCAGGTTCTGCCCCTCCAGTTCGGCCAGGTCGCGGCGAATGGTGGACTCGCTGGCGTGCATCAGCTTCGCCAGCCGGTGTACCGAGAGAAACCCGCTTTCTTTGTTCTGCTTCAAAAGGGAGAGCAGCTCCTGCTGCCGTTCTGCTTTGTACAATTTGCTCACTCCTGCGTGTTTTTGCCTGAAATCGCTCGAAAAAGTGATTGTTCATCAATCAAAGGGCCATTGATTGATTTTTTCTGACTACATCTACTATAATGAAAACGCACAATTCGGTCAAGACCTTTTGATTGGAAAGTAGGGATTTTGTGAATATTGAGGAAATACAGCTGGTTGCCTTTGACCTGGACGGCACCCTGACGCAGCACAAAACGGCGCTGGAGCCCTTCAACCGGGCCGTGCTGGATGCATTGTCCCGCCGGTATGGGCTGCTGATGGTAGGGGCGGGAAGCTGCCGGCGGATTTTCCGCCAGATGGACGGCTACCCCATTGACATTATTGGAAATTACGGCATGCAGTACGCCGTTTACGACAGGGAACAGGGGCAGCTGCGCATGAAAGAGGACGCGGCCGTTCCCATTGACAAAGAGAGCGTCGCCGCCCGGGTGGAACGCCTGCGGGAACAGACCGGCTGCACCCAGTTTGCCGGGGACGGCGTGGAGTTTCACCAGTCCGGGGCCTTCACCTTCCCTTTGCTGGGCACAAAGGCCCGGCAGGAGGACAAGCTCAGCTTTGACCCGGACCGCCGCAAGCGCCGGGAAATCTACCCTCTGGTGGCGCAGGCCTTTCCGGAATACAACGTGTTCGTGGGGGGCTCCTCCTCCTTTGACGCGGCGCCCAAGCCCTTCGACAAGCTGTACGCCCTTTCCCGCCTTTGCCGGGAGCGCGGCCTGCCCCACAGCAGCGTGGTGTTTGTGGGCGACGACTACGGCCAGGGTGGGAACGACGAGAGCGTCTACCGTTCCGACTTCCCCTTCCTCTGCGTGGACGACTACAGGAACCTCGGCCAGGTAACGGCCGCTTTATGGAAATGAGAGGGATGCTTTATGTGGAATCAGTCAAAAGATAATATTTACGTCGCAGGGCACCGGGGCCTGTCTGCCCGTTTTCCGGAAAATACCCTGCCCTCCTTCCAGGCCGCCCTGGACGCCGGCCTGGACATGATCGAGCTGGACGTGCGCATGACCAGGGACGGCCAGCTTGTGGTGATGCACGACGACACGGTGGACCGCACCACCGACGGCGCCGGCCTGCTCCGCGACATGACGCTGGAGCAGGTGAAGGCGCTGGACGCCGGGCGGAAGGCCGGCGGGCAGTTTGCAGGCGTCAGGGTTCCCACCCTGCGGGAGTTTATGGAGCTGGTGAAGGACGCCCCCCAGGATTTCCTCATCGACTTTGAGCTGAAGGAATACCCCAAGGACGGAAACGAAGAGCGCGCCTTCCGCACCGCAGACGCCACCATCGCCATGGCCGAGGAATACGGCTACGGGCAGCGCTGTGTGTTCAACGCCTTCAGCGCCGATCTTTTGCAGTATATTCATGAGAAATATAACGGAAAGTATAAAATACACGGGTATTTCCCCCTGAGCCTGATGGGCCCCGCCAAGCGGGATCCCTACGACTATATGTACTGCGGCTGCGTGTGCGAGCTGACCCCCGAGGCCTTCGCCCAGTTCCGCGCCCACGGGGTGGATCCGTGGGTGGGCGCCAGCATTGACAACGAGGAAAAAATCCGCCAGGTACACAGCCTGGGGGCCACCCTCATCACCTGCAACAACGGGGACGAGGTGCTGGCCATTCTGCGGCGGCTGGGCCTTCACGCCTGAGGCCGCCCCCGGCGATGCACCCCTTTCCAGCCCTCCGCCGCCCGGCGTTTCCCCCTTGGGGAGGGTCAGGAATTACAAAATCTTTACAAAATCCTGCGGGTAGACTTTACAACAGGCTAGTATACTGAATCACGGTTCAAAAAATAGAAATAAAATGAAAGAATCGAATGAAATCAAATGAATTTCGTTCTGCTTTACTGAGAGGGAAATAGAAGAATCATATACAATAAACATGAAATTTTTCTTGTATATCACTTTTTAACATTTTTATTCCTTGACTAGCTGTCTGTT
>DVMK01000082.1 GCA_018715025.1 Candidatus Caccousia avistercoris | reverse complement strand
TCAAGAGGCAGGCAAGTTTTTTCTTATCCACTTGCTTTCTATTAAATAATATATTATAATACATTATAATATATTATATAATATTGGAGGCGAAAACGCAATGGATTCAACAGAATTGAATGCTCTCCTCGACCAATGGGTAACAGAAAAGAGGGAAGAATATCTGGAGGATGTACGCCGTCTGGTGCGCATTCGCAGTGTGTTCGGCCCGCCCGCTTTGGGGAAGCCCTTTGGGGAAGGCTGTTGGCAGGCTCTGCAGGAAGCCCTTTCCCTTTCAGAGCACTACGGCTTTCCCACCAAGAATTACGATAATTTTTGCGGCAGCGCCCGGTATGGCGCGGATGACAGCGCCAATTCCATCGGGATTTTCGGCCATCTGGATGTGGTGCCGGAGGGGGAGGGGTGGTCGTCAGACCCCTACGAGCCTGTAATCCGGGACGGAAATTACATCTTTGGGCGGGGCACGGCTGACAACAAAGCCCCCACCCTGGTGGCGCTGTACGCCATGCGTTTTCTCAAAGAGAACCGCATTCCCCTGCAGCATCCGGTATTTTTGGTGTACGGGTGTGACGAAGAGAGAGGGATGCACGATATTCCGGAATTCTTAAAGCGGGAAAAGGAGCCGCTGTTCTCACTGGTCCCGGATGCCAAATACCCATTGGGCCATGCCGAAAAAGGAATTTTGGAATTCCGGCTGCGCAGCGAGCCCCTGGATTTTCCCGCCCTGCTGGAAGCCGCCGGGGGCCAGGCCACCAACTCGGTGCCCAACAACGCCAGGGCCGTGGTGGAGGGCCTTGGCTTGCAGGAGGCGCAGGAGCGCCTGGCCGGGCTGCAGCGCATAGAGGTTCGGCCTCACAGCCGGGGGGTAGAGCTGCTGGCCAGCGGGGACCAGCGCCACGCCACGCGGCCCTATGGGGCGGTGAACGCCATCGAGCGCCTGCTGGCAGCCTTGCTGCAGCTTGGGATTCTGACGGGAAAAGCCAGGGAGGCAGTGGAATATTTCCATCAGATCACCAGGGAATACGAGGGAGATATTTTCGGGATCCGATGCTCCGACGGAATTTCCACCGACCTGACCTGTGTGGGCTCAGTTCTGCGTTTGGAAAAAGGGAGGCTGGTGCTGAGCGTCAACGTGCGCTACCCGGTGCTGGCAGACAACCAGTGGATCTTAGAGACGCTGCAGAAGGCTGTCCAGGGGAAACCTGCCGCTATAGAAAATCTCACGGATAATCCCCCCCTGTACATTCCGGTGGACCACCCGGTGGTACAGAGGCTGCTGGAAATTTCCAGCGCCATGCTCCACCGTAGCGATCTGAAGCCCTTGGTGCTGGAGGGCGGTTCCTATGCCCGTAAGCTGACCCGGGCCGTTTCCTACGGCGTTACCATTCCGGATCGGATCCGCCTGTTCGGAATGGAGAAGGGGGGAGCCCACCAGGTGGATGAATACGGCATCATCGATCATCTCTTGCTGAACATCAAGATTTATGCCGTCACCCTGATGGAACTGGACAAAATACTGTAATTGAGAAGAGGGCCTGCCCCATATTACTAGGGCGGGCCCTCTGGCTTATTTTCCGCCGTGTTCCTGCAGGTACCGGAACACGCTGGGCGGCACCTGCTCCTTTACCTCGTCCAGAAGTCCCTCCTGGGAAAGGACGCGGATTTGAGAGGAGCGCAGGTCCAGCTGGCTGGGAATGAGATGGACCGGCACGTTCAGGTCAATCACCGCCTGAATCAGCTCCATCTCCTTTTCCATATCGATGGCGGGGTGAAAGCTGCGGGCCACGCCGTCCGCCCCCAGGGCTTCCACCGAATGGGCCAGCCAGCCCTCGTCCTCCACATACACAGAAACGTTGTCCAGCCCTTCCTCTGCCGCCGCCTCTTCCACAAGGCGCTTCGCCTCCGCCGAGGGAATCCACCGGTTTCCCTCCTCCGCCTTCAGGGTCATGATGACGGCAAAGACCTTGTCGCTCCGTTGAGAGAGGTACTTCAGCGAGTTCATGTGCCCCACGGTGGGGGGGTCAAAGTTTCCGGGAAGAATCACGGTGCCGAGAAATTTCTTTTCCATCCATCACAACCTCCTTTGCGGATGCAAAATATATAAAAATATTGTACTATATTTTTGATATAATTGCAATGAAATTATGAAAATTTCTATTTTTTATCTCCGCAGGGAAGCGCGGCGGCTTAGAATTCCACCTCCATGCCGTCGTAGCTGGTGAGGAAGCCGTACCGGGCGGCCTCTTCCTTCATTTCGTCGTAGATGAACCCGCCGTTGTGAGAGAAATGGTTGAGCAGGAAAACGGTGTCCTCCCCGGCGCAGCCGTTCTCCAGCATCCAGCGGCGCAGGGAGGCGTCCTCCTCCAGGCCCATGTGGGTGCCGCCGCAGTCCGCCGGGCCGTGGGTGCAGTCCAGGCTGGCCAGCTGGAACCGGAAGCCCTTCAGGGCTTCCAGCGCCTCGGGGAACAGGGCGCCGGTGTCGTGGGCGTACAGCAGGGCCTTGCCCCCCTTCTCTATGGCGTAAAACAGGGCCTGCTCGGTTTTCATGTGGTTGGCGGGCAGGGGTGTCACCCGGTACCCCTCCGTCTCAAAGGGCTGGAAGGGGGTTGCCTCCTGCCAGGAAATCCAGTTCCGAATTTCCTCGTTGGAAAACCGCTCCACCGCCTCCTCCAGCAGGGCGCACACCTGCTGGTTGCCGTAAACGCGCAGGGGGGCGGTCAGGCCGTGGGCGTAGGGCTTCATGCGCATGAACAGATCCATGGGGTAAAAATGGTCGTCGTGGGAGTGGGTGATGAGCAGGCTGCGAAGCTGCCCCAGGCGCAGCCCGTGCTGCAGCATGTGGCTGTAAGAGTCCGCCGGGAAATCCAGCAGCAGGGCGCCGTCCACCAGCGCCTGCGAGCGGGTGCGGATGTTCCGCCCGCCCCTCTGCCGGGCCTTCTCGCAGGCCTGGCAGCTGCAGAACAGGGCGGGCCACCCTTCTGCCGCTGCGGTTCCCAAATACTTGATTTTCATGTTGACACACCTCCGGGAGTTTCGGCGGGAAAACGCCGCCCGGGCTGTTCCGCCGTTTTTCCCTATTTTACTGCAAACGGGAGGCGAAGGAAATGTATTTTCCCGCCTCCCGCAAAATATTTTTATGCTTTTTTCTTTATCCTTCCTGTTCGGCCCAGTATTCGTCCAGGGCGGCCTGGGCAATCTCCTTGGCCTCCTTCAGCGCCTCCTCGGCGGGTACGTTTTCCAGCTCAATCAGGTCGCAGGCGTCGCCCAGGGCGGTGTCGATCTTGCCGCCGGTGGGGTCGATGAACTTCATGCGGGCGTAGTTGGCCACCTGGTCCAGAATCACCAGGGCCTGGGGGTTCTCCTCCGCGTATGCCTTGTACGTTTCGTCATCTTGTACGGACTGGCGGGCGGGCACGTAACCGGTGTTCACGCTGAAGTCGATGGTGCCGGTTTTGTTCACATAGGTGAGCCAGTCGAAGCCCGCTTCCTTCTGCTCGTCAGAGGCCAGGGCCAGCATGCCAAGCACAATGGGGTCTGCATAAGGCCGGGGCGGGTTGCCGTTGAAGCCGGGCTGCACATGGGCGGCGATCTTGGTGAAGTCCAGGTCGGCCTGGTCGCCGCTGGAGCCCACATAGCCGCCGGCACGGCCTTCCATCACGTCGTCAATGGTCTGGTACCAGTACTCCCAGCCGTCGCCGCCGTAGTGGATGCCCATGATCTTCTCCTCGTTAATCCACTGGCGGGCGCTTTCCAGAGCTTCCACAAACTCGGGGGAGTCGAACACGATGGTCTTTCCGTCCTCGCTGATAATATCGGCCCCGTTGCTGTAGGCCATATCTACCAGACAGTCAGAGCCGGACATGGGCTCGAAGCCGTAGAAGGTGACCTCGTCGCCCTCCTTCACGGTCATCTGGCGGCAGGCCTCCGCCAGGTTCAGCCAGTCTGCGAAGGCCCATTCCGGGTCGATGCCCGCTTCCTCAAACAGATCCTTCCGGTAGTACACCACCTGGGTGGTGCCCCAGGCGGGCAGGAACATGATGTCACCGGCGTCGTTCAGGCAGTAGTCCATGAAGCTGTCCAGAATGTCGTCCTGGTCAAACTCCGCGTCGGCCTCAATGTAGCTGTTCAAGGGCTCCAGAACGCCCTTGCCGTACAGGGTGCGCAGATCCGGGTGAGAGCAGAGAGTGGTGGCCGGCACGCTTTGGGCCGCCACAGCGGCCTGCAGGGCCTTGGCCGTGTCGCCGTAGCTGGACTGCTGCACACCGATGACGCGCACCTTGTCCTGAGAAGAGTTGTAGGTGGAGATGATCTGCTCCATCAGTTCCGCCTGGTTGCCGCCCAGACCATACCAGAACTCAATTTCCGTCACACCCTCGGCAGGGGTTTCCTGCCCGGCCTCTTCCCCGCCGGCAGAGGCGCCGCCGGATTCAGCGGCAGGGGCGCAGGCGGCGACAGAAACAGCCGCAGCGGCGGCGAGAAGCGCGCACAAAAGTCTTTTTTTCATTTTGCAATCCTCCTAAATTCCAAAATAGAGTGCTGCCTGTATCTTATTCCTTCACGGCGGCGTCGTTGGTAATGCCGTTGATGATCCAGCGCTGGCCGATGAGGAACAAAATCAAAAGCGGGAAGATGATGACGCAGCAGGCTGCCATGATGGCGCCCCATTTCATGCCGTAGGCCCCGTCGGTACTGAAGAACGACTGCAGGCCCATGCTGACCAGGAACTTTTCCTTGCTGCGGATGAGCAGCGAGGGCCACAGGTAGCTGTTGTACCCCCCAAGGAAAGAGAGCAGGCCCAAAGTCATAAACGAGGAGGTGGACATGGGGGCCACGATCTTCCACAGAATGGTCCAGTGGTTGGCCCCGTCTACCCGGGCCGCCTCCATAATGCTGGGGCTGATTTGCTGGAAGGTGGTTTTCAGGAAAAAGATGTTGAAAATGCTGGCGCAGCTGGAAATGATGTACCCGGCGTGGGAGTTGATGAGCCCCATGCGGGAGAGAATGACGTAGGCCGGCACGTATGTGGTGGTGGCGGGCATGATGTACGTCACCATAATAAGAAGAAACAGAAATTTCTTCCCCCGGAAGCGCACATTGGTGAGGGCGTAGGCGAACATGGCGGAATTTACCAGTACAATGACGGTAAAAATAATGGCGGTGTAGGCGCTGTTCCACATGTAGCCGAAGAAGCGGCCGTCGGAAAGGGCGTCGGAATAGTTCACCCACTGGGGAACCGCCGGAAGCACCTGGGGCGGGATCTGCCAGATTTCGTCCTTCGTCTTGATGGAGTTGGTGAACATCCACAGGAAGGGGAAGGCGATGATGAAGCTGACAAGGGCCAGCAGGATCTGCGTGGCCGCTGAGCGGAGGGTAATTTTTTTCTTCTTCATAAACGTAGCTCCCTTCTTCTCAGTTGTAGTGAACCAGCTTCTTGGAAGCCAGCGTCTCAACGGCAGAAAGCACCACGGTAATGACCACCAGCACAATGGCCACGGCAGAGGCCTTGCCGGTGTTGAAATTGCGGAAGCCCTCCAGGTAATAGTAGTACAGCAGGGTGCGGGTAGCGCCCGCGGGGCCGCCCTGGGTGAGCACCTGGATTTGATCGTAGGCCTGCAGGGAACTGATGGTGGACATAATCACCAGGAAAAAGGTGGTGGGGGAAATGAGCGGCACCGTGATTTTGATGAACTTCTGGAATCCGTTGGCCCCGTCGATCACCGCGGATTCCAGCAGGCTCTGGGGAACCTTGCGGATGGCCTCCATGTAGAAGATCATCGTCCAGCCGATGCCCTTCCACACCGTCACAATCAGCACCGAAAGCATGGCGGTGTCGGTGCTTTTCGTCCATTCGCTTCCCGGCAGGCCGAACAGCTCCAGCACGAAATTCAGAATGCCGACCCGGGGCTCGAAAATCCACGACCACACCACGCTGACCGCCACCATGGGGGTAATGTAGGGGGCGAAAATGACGGTGCGGTACAGGCCCACGCCCCGGCGGGCGCTGTTCATGGCCAGGGCAATGAGCATGCCCAGAAGAATGGTGGGAATGGTGCTGCCCACGGCGAACACCAGGGTGTTCCACAAAACCTTGTGGAAATTTTTCTCCCGCAGAAGGCTGGTGAAGTTGTCTATGCCCACAAATTCAATGGTGGGGGACATCATGTCCCAGCTGGTGAAGCTCAGCGCCCCGGAAAACAACACCGGCACAATCCAGAACACCACCAGCGGCAGAAGCGCCGGCAGAACGAACAGAAAGCCGGTCAGGTTTTCCTTATGGGAATACTTCAGCTTTGTCTTGTCCTTCAACAGAATTACCTCCCTTTGCTTCCTGCGGGCGGGCGTTTCCCGCCTGCCCGGCCGCAGTATTGTGAAGCTTTTGTGAACTCATTATAGCGATTCTGTGTCGGGATTCCCATATCCTGATTCGTGAATTTATATCATCCTTTGTTCATCTGACGAAAAACACAACAAAACAAGAGAATTTATGATAGAATAGTGCAAAAGGGATATGGAGCATGGGAGGAGCCTGTATGAAGTCTATCAGCATCGCAAAAAAGCTGGCCATTCTTTCTGTTCTTTGCATCGCTCTGCCCACCCTGCTGTTTTCCCTTTCCCTGTACAACAGCCAGGTGAGGCAGTTTTACCGGCAGCAGCTGCGGGACCGGCAGAACGTGGTGGAACAGCTGGCGGGGAATATTGAGACAAATTACGACACTATCTCAGACCTGGCCCGCAGCCTGGCTTACCGCCCCAACCTGATTACCCTGCTTTCCCGAAGGGAACCGGCCCGCTACCCTATTTCATCGGCCAAATACATTGACGAGGTGGTCAGTTCCATCAAATATTCCACCCGCTACCAGGGCATGGGCGTGCAGGAAACCTATATCTTTGCAGAAAACGGGCTGGAAAATTCCTCCTATTTCTACGACGCCTCCCTGGTGCGGAGCCTGGGCTTTTACCAGGACTTTACAGAGAAGGAAAGGGAGTCGTCCCTCTACTACCTTTCCCCGGAAGAGAGCAGCCAGTTTACCGAAGCGGTGAAGGGCCGGCGGAACCCCTTCCCCAAAGAGACGTTCCTGCTGGTGCAGGTGGTGCGGGACAATTACCTGGACCCCATCGGCTGCCTGGTGTTTGAAATTTCCCCCTACCTGTTTTTTCGGGGAATCGCCCCCAGCTTCGGCTCCACCGACGGCTATTTCGCCTACTTCACCGGCAATGGCAACTATTACGGGGCTTCCCCCAGCAAGGAGCTGGCGGAGGCCCTGGCCGCCCAGGCCCAGGAAGGGGGAACCTACCTTTCCCTGGACGGGGGCCGCCACCCTTACCGGTGGATTTCCGGCATGGACCTTGTGGTGTGCGACGCCAAGGCGGTGGGAGAAAGCATGCACGTTTCCTCCGCCCTGAGCCTTTCCCTCTTTCTGGCGGCGCTGGCTCTGGTGCAGACCTTCCTGCTGAACCTGTTTATCAAACGGATTTTCGGCAAGCTGAACCGAAGTCTGAACCAGATGGACGCCATTGTGGCCGACGGCTTCCGGGGCTCGCTTCCTCTGGACGGGAACGACGAGGTGGGGCAGATTATCCTGCGCTTCAACCTGCTGCTGAAAAAGATCTCGCTCCTGGTGAGCGACGTGGTGAAGAAAGAGACGGCGGGCACCAAGGCCCAGATTAAGGCCCTTCAGTACCAGATGAATCCGCATTTCATCTACAACACCCTCAGCATTTTTTCCGGGCATGCGGAGCAGCACGGGAACAGCGAGCTGGCAGAAGCCATCGCCTCTTTCGGGCACCTGCTGCGGTACAATATTAAGGAAACCGGGGCCTACGCCACCGTAGAAAGCGAGCTGAGGAACGCCATCTCGCTGATGAGCGTGTACGCCATCCGGTATGTGAACCAGCTGCAGCTGGAAATCCACGCGGAGCCCGGCGTGCGGCAGGCGCGTATCATCAAATTCCTTCTTCAGCCGCTGATGGAAAATTCCATCCTGCACGGGCTGTGCCCGCCCTGCAGCTCCATGCTCATTCAAATCCTCATCCGGCGGGAGGAGGGCGACCTTCTGGTGCAGGTGCGGGACAACGGCGTGGGCATGACGCCCCAGCGGCTGGAAGAGGTGCGCTCCTGCATCCTTGGGGAGAAAACAGGGGAAATCCCTCAGACAGAGGGCTCTTTCATCGGCCTGAAAAATATTTGCGAGCGGCTCGCTCTCTTCTACGGGGGGCAGGCGGCCATGGAGATTGAAAGCACCGAGGGCTCCGGTGTGTGCATTTCCATCCGGATCCCGTTTTCTTCGGAGGAGGAGGGCTGAACCGTGTACGACGTGCTGATTGTGGACGACGAATATTACATCTGCGAGGGCATCAAGAAAAAGCTGGCCAACCTGGCCCTGCCCGAGGTGGGGGAGGTGAGATCCTGCCTGAGCGGGGAGGAGGCCCTGGAGCTCTGCCGGGGCTGGCGGCCGCAGATTGTGATTACAGACATTAAGATGAAGGGGATGGACGGCATCGAGCTCATCCAGCAGCTGGCCAAGAAGCTGTACCCGGTGCAGTTTCTGGTGCTGAGCGGGTACGACGACTTTTCCTATGTGCGGGGCGCGTTCCAGAGCGGGGCGGTGGATTATTTGCTCAAGCCTCTGCTCACCAGCGATCTGCTCCGCATGGTGAAGGCCGCCTGCGCCAACCTGAAGAATCTTCCGGCGAAGACCTCCTCCCAGCGAAGCGATTTGTTCCACCTGGCCGCCCGGCTGCTGCCTCCCTTGGCAGAGCTTTCTCCAGAGGTTTCCCTTCCTCAGGAAGGGAAGGAGGGGCTGGCTTCGTTTTTCGGGGAAGCGGGGCCGCTTACCGCAGCCGCCCTGGCCTTTGAGGGCTTTCAAAGCCGGGATGAACGGAACCTGCGGGCCAATTTGATTTACGACCGGTTCGAGGGGCTTTGCCCCCTGCTGTGCTGCCCCTTCCGCGAAAGCCAGTACCTTATGCTGTTTGGCAGCGGGGACGAGACAGCGCTTTCCGCAGGGCTGGAGGAGCTTCTGCAGGCCGAGGCGTTCACCGACGGGCATGCTGTTGCCGCCAGCCTGAGCCGGTGCGGAACCATGGAGCAGGCCGGGGGCCTGCTGGCGGAAGCGCTGCGGCAGCTTGCCTGCCGGGTAAAGGGCGGCTACGGCAGGCTGTACCTTCCGAAGGATTTTCCCACCCGGAAAAGCGGCCTGCCGCAGAAAATCAAAAATTTGGTGACCCAAACGCTGCAGACCCCTGGCCTGATTGTGATGGAGGGGGTGAAGGCGGAGCTTTCCAGAGAGATCCGCGCCATGCCCCTGCTGGACCTTATGTGCTTCTGCGACTACTTCAACGGCATGCTCAGCCTGGAGCTTCTGGACGGCGTGGGGGGAGAACAGCCGCCCCCCTTCTGGGATTTCGGCAGCTACAGCGAGGTGGAGGGGTATATTTTTTCCCGCCTGAAAAAATACGGGGAATGCCGGGACACCTGCCAGAAATCTTCCAGCCTGATGGACAGGGTGAAGCAGTACGTGGATCAGCATTTTACGGAATCCATCACCCTGTCAGAGCTGGCGGACCGGTTTTTCGTCAGCTATTCCCACCTGAGCAAATCCTTCCACAAGGCCTTTCACATGCCCTTTACCGAGTACGTGCTTACCCTGCGGATGGAACGGGCCCTGCAGCTGCTGAACCAGCCGGAGCTTTCCATTCAGGACATTGCCGCCCAGGTGGGGTACGACAACCTGTTCAATTTTTCCCGGGCCTTCAAGAGCTTTTACGGGAAGGCCCCCAGCTATTTCCGAAAATCTCAGCAGACGTAAAAAGGCCCTGGGCGCTTTGAAACGCCCAGGGCCTTTGCCTGCCAGGGCGGCAGGTTACGGTTCCAGCAGCCCCCGCACCAGCGGGGCGAGGGCCTCTGCCAGGCGGCGGTGGCCCGCCGCGGGGATGTGCACATAGTCGTTTTCGCTGGGCCCGGCCACGGCGCCCGCGTCAAAGAAGGCGCAGCCGTTTTCCCCTGCGATGCGGCGGTACACGGCGGGCAGACGGGCGCACACCTGGCGGCCCTCCTCGGTGAAGCTGGTGAACTCCCGCTCCCCAATGCCCTCCCGCAGGCGCACCGGGCACAGCACCAGCACCTGGGGCGCGGCCATGCCCTTATAGTCGTAGTTCTTCACCATGCGCACCAGACGGTCCATGCCACGGGCAATGTCAACCTCGGTAACATGAAAGCGGGACTTGCAGTCGTTCGTCCCCAGGGACAGAACCACCAGATCCAGCGGGCGGTGGGACTCCAGCAG
>DVMK01000081.1 GCA_018715025.1 Candidatus Caccousia avistercoris | reverse complement strand
AGGCGGTGGGCGAAAGCGTCAGCAAGCCCCTGGAATATTACCACAACAACATTACCGGCACCCTGAACCTGCTCATGCTCATGCGGAAATACGGGGTGAAAAAGCTGGTGTTCAGCTCCTCGGCCACGGTGTACGGCATGAACAACCCGGTGCCCTTCCGGGAGGATATGCCTGTGGGCGGCACCACTAACCCCTACGGCACCACCAAGTATTTCATCGAGCAGATCCTGCGGGACGTGGCCTTCGCAGACAAGGAGTGGAGCATCGCCCTGCTGCGGTACTTCAACCCCATCGGCGCCCACGAGAGCGGCCTCATCGGTGAAAACCCCAGCGGCATCCCCAACAACCTGATGCCCTACGTGGCCCGGGTGGCCGCCGGCCAGCTGGAGTGCCTGAGCGTGTTCGGCGACGACTACCCCACCCCGGACGGCACCGGCGTGCGGGACTACATCCATGTGTGCGACCTGGCCCACGGCCACCTGAAGGCACTGCAGAAGCTGCCTGAGATTCAGGGGGCGGAGGCCTACAACCTGGGCACCGGCCACGGCGTTTCTGTGCTGGAGCTGGTACACGCCTTTGAAAAGGCCAGCGGCCGCAGGGTGAACTACAAAATCGCCCCCCGCCGCCCCGGCGACATCGCCACCTGCTACGCAGACGTTTCCAAGGCCAAGCGGGAGCTGGGCTGGGAGGCTTCCCGCACGCTGGAAGACATGTGCCGGGATTCCTGGAACTTCATTGAGACAAGCGGGCAGAAAAAATAAATTTCCTCAGGGCTCGCGGTTCGCCGCGGGCCCTCTCCTTTCCCCAGGCCGCGGGTTTATCGGACAGTTTCAGGCAGGCGGAGGCCTGCCGGAAGGAGGGAATTTTGTGAAGGAAGCAAAGCGGGAGCCTGTCCCGGTAGGGTTCGGGGCGGCGGCCCTGGTATTTCTGGCGCTCATCGCGCTGGTGCTTTCCATGACGGCCGGTCTGGGCAGCGCGCCCCACGTGCCGCTGCTGCTGGCGGCCGTGCTGGCAGCCCTGGTGGGGGCGGCCCACCGGTTTTCCTGGAAGGAGATGATGGAGGGGATCTGCAGCGCCGTCACCGCCGCCCTCCCCGCCCTGCTCATCATTATGGCCATCGGCGTTCTCATCGCCCTGTGGATGGCTTCCGGGGTAATCCCCACCATGATCTATTACGGGCTGCAGATCCTCTCGCCCCGGTTTTTCCTGCTGACCACCCTTCTGCTGTGCTCGCTGGTTTCGCTGGCCCTGGGCAGCTCCCTTTCCACCATCGGCACCGTGGGGGTGGCGCTGTTCGGCATCGGTTCCGCCATGGGCATTCCCCCGGCCGTCACCGTGGGGGCCATTGTGTCCGGGGCGTATTTCGGCGACAAAATGTCCCCCCTCTCTGACACCACCAACCTGGCGCCCTCCGTCTCTGACGCGGGGCTCTTTGACCATGTGCGCCACATGATGGCGACCACCACCCCCACGTACCTCATCTGCATGGCGCTGTACGGGGCCATCGGCTTTTCCTACGGCGGCGCGCAGGCGGATTCCCAACAGATTCAAACCACCCTGCAGGCCCTGGAGGGCGCTTTCCTCATCCACCCCCTGCTGCTCCTGCCGCCCCTGCTGGTGCTGGCCATGGTGGTTTTCCGCATCCCCGCCCTGCCGGGGCTGGTGGGCTCGGCCGCCCTGGGGGCGCTGCTGGCCGCCCTGGTGCAGGGCGTTCCCCCCGCCCAGCTGGCCGCCCTGGTCATGGACGGCTTTTCCGCCTCCACTGGCGTGGAATCGGTGGACACCCTGCTGAACCGGGGCGGCATTATGAGCATGATGCGCACCGTGGCCCTTATGATAATCGCCCTCAGCTTTGCCGGGATCTTCGAGCGCACCGGCATGGCCGCCTCCCTTCTGGAAAAGGTGGTGAGCCGTGTGAAAAGCGACCGGGGCCTGGTGATTGCCACCATCCTCACCTCCTGGGGCATCCTCATTGCCACCGGCCAGCAGTACGTGGCGATTATCATGACCGGCCGCCTTTTCCGCCCCCTGTACCGGCAGCACAACCTGAAGCCGCAAAACCTGAGTCGCGCTTTGGAGGACGCCGGCACGGTATTCGGCGGCATTGTCCCCTACAGCCCAGGGGCCGGGTTCACCGAGGGGATGCTGGGCGTTTCCGCCTGGCAGTACGGCCCCTTCACCTTCTTTGGATGGATCAACCCCCTGGTGGCGATCCTCATCGCCGCCCTGGGGAAGAGCATGCCCCACAACGGGGGCGGTGGGCAGGAAGGCAGCCGGGAGGAGGGGGCTTCCTCCGGCAAGGCCTGAGCGCCTCAGCTTGTCGAAGAAGCTACCAAAAAGCAATTTTAAAGTTTTCGTCCACCTTTTTCAAAAGGTGGTGGGGTGCAGGGGGCGCCGTGCACCAGTGGCGCACAAACAAGGCGCCGACCGGAGCGGCAGCGGAGACCCAAAGCCCCGCAAATTGCCGTGCAACGGCTTTAAAAAGGTAAGCAGACAGGGAGCGCAGCTCCCGATTCTGCGATCCTTTACGCACCTTGTTAGGGTTTATCGACAGACTGAGGCGCGGCCGCCGGTACAACACCGGGGCCGCGCCTCTTTTTCTCATTCTCCTTTTAGGGCTGCGGGGGCGCGTTCCCCTGTTCCCCCGCCTTCTCCTCCGGGGCGTCCGGCTGCCGGGCAGCGGGAGAAACCTGCTGTTCCACCGGAAGGCTGGCCGGAGCCTGCGCGGCAGCGCGGGAAGCCCTCCGGCTGCGCCGGTACTTTTTCACCGCCAGCACCACGCACAGGGCCAGAAGCGCCAGCACCAGCAGAGTGGGCAGCGACGCCACCAGCCACACCGCCAGATTCTGCAGGCTGGAACCGAAGCCGCGCCAGCTGTCGGCGAAGGCCGCGCCCAGCCGCTGGCCGAAGGTGTCGGCAGGCTCGGTGAGATGCACCACCTCGTCCAGCGTAACGGTGATGGTGGAATATTCCACCTGATCGTCGTACACCCGCTTCTGGCCCTCGTAGCTTTCCAGCTGGTACTGCACCTCGGTCAGCTGGTTCTGAATCGCCAGCAGGGTTTCCAGGTCGCCCGCCTGCCCCAGTAGGTCCAGCAGGCGTTCCTGCTGGGCGGTGAGGGCTTCGATGCGGGCTTCCACGTCCACATACTCGGCGGTAATGTCCTGGGTGGTCTCAGAAAGGCTGGTCACATTACCCGCCGCATCGGCGCTGGCCAGGAAGCTGTCGTACTGCTCCGCCGGGATCCGAAAGACGAACTGCGTCCACCGGGAGGCCCCCTCGTAGGAAGGGGTTTCCTGCTGCGAGCTTGCCAGGTAGCCGCCAGCCTCCTGGGCGGCGGCGCGCAGGGCCGCGCAGGCGGCGTCAAAGTCGGTGCTTTCCATGGAAATGTCCGCGTTCAAAATGATTTTCCGGTTCTCAGGCAAAACATCCGTGAGGGAAGCGGAACCTGACCCGCCGGAGGCAGTGGCCGTCAAAGCAAGGCCGCCCTCGCCGTCCGCGGCGGTTTCCATGTCCATGCTTTCCTGGGGCGCAGAGGGCTCTGTCTGCCCCAGGGCCGCTCCGCTGGCCCGATTGTCCGCCCCCGCGCCGCCGCTGCACCCGGCGGCCAGCACAGCGCACAGCGCCGCCGCCAGCAGCAGCGCCGCCAGGCGCGGCCATATTCCTTGCTTTCTCTTCATAAAAATCCCTCCCTGTTGTCCGTCTTTCCGCCCCGGAACGGGGTTTCTATCGCTATTGTATAATAAATACCTTTCACAGGGAAGATTTGTTACAAAAAATTTATATGATGCAAATAAACTGTAATCTTTTCACAAAATAATTTTTGCCAAAGCGAGTAGTGTGGTGCGGCTCTGACTTTATTCTTATTCAATAAAGCTTACCTGCCGCGTGCGTCCGCCGCAAAAAAAGCAGCCGCCGGGCGCTTTGCGCACCCCAGCGGCTGCTGCGGAATATTTTATAAAACTTTCAATAGCCATGCGCTCAGGGAAGGACCTGAAGGGAGGGGCCGTCCTCACCGGCGGTGAGCAGCAGGCCGGCGGGCGGGTTGTCGCAGGAATCGATGATCTGCTGGGCCAGGCGGTCCTCCACCTGGCGGCGGATCAGGTTCCGCAGGTCGCGGGCCCCGCTCTTCCCCCCGTGGGCATGCTCTGCCAGCCAGCGGGTGGCCTTGCCGTCGTATTGGAAGCTGATGTTCTTTTCCTTCAGGGCGACGGCGTATTCGTCCAGCATAAGCACGGCAATCTTCTGGAAGTCCTCCGCAGAGAGGGGACGGAACACAATCACCTCGTCCACCCTGGCCAGGAACTCCGGCCGAAGGAAATCGGAAAGGGCCTTCATGGCCCGTTCGCGGGAAGCGTCCGCCTCGCTCTTGTTGAAGCCCAGGGCGTTTTCCTTCCGCTCGCTGCCCGCGTTGGAGGTCATGACAATAACGGTGTTCTCAAAGTTGACGCTGCGGCCGTGGGCGTCTGTCACCCGGCCCTCGTCCAAAATCTGCAGCAGGATGTTCAGCACATCCGGGTGCGCCTTCTCAATTTCGTCGAACAGCAGCACCGAATAGGGGCGGCGGCGCACCTTTTCCGTCACCTGGCCCGCCTCGTCGTAGCCCACATAGCCGGGCGGCGAGCCGATAATGCGGGAGACGGAGTGCTTTTCCATAAACTCCGACATGTCCAGCCGGATCAGGGTTTCGGGGGAATCAAACAGCTCCTGGCTCAGCACCTTCACCAGCTCGGTTTTGCCCACGCCGGTGGGGCCGACGAAGATGAACGAGGCCGGGCGGCGGCGGGGGCTGATCTGCACCCGGCTGCGGCGCACGGCGGCGGCCACAGCGGCCACGGCCTCCTCCTGGCCGATGATCTTTTTGTTCAGCGTCTCTTCTATATGGCCCAGCTTTTTCAGCTCGTTTTCCTGTACCCGCGAGGCGGGGATCCCCGTCCACAACTCAATGACCTTGGCCAGGTCCTCCATGGTTACCTGGGCGCCCAGGGCGGCGGGGGCCAGCTCCTGCTCCTTCTGCTCCAGCTGGACAATCCTGGTGCGCAGCTCTGCCAGCTTTTCATAGTCGGGCTCCGCGTCCCCGGCGGTGAGGCTTTCCTCCTGGCCCTTCAGGCCCTCCAGCTCGTCGGCGGCCGCGTCGTAGTCTGCCATCTGCTTGTTCCGCAGCACGGCGCAGGCGCAGCTTTCGTCCAGCAGGTCAATGGCCTTGTCCGGCAGGAAGCGGTCGGTAATGTACCGCTCAGAAAGCACAACCGCCCGGCGCACAATCTCCTCCGGCACGCGGACCCGGTGGTACTGCTCGTAGTAAGAGCGGATGCCCATCAAAATGTCGGTGGCCTCCTTCAGGGAGGGCTCCGCCACCGTCACCGGCTGGAACCGGCGCTCCAGGGCCGCATCCTTCTCAATATATTTCCGGTATTCCACAAAGGTGGTGGCGCCTATGACCTGGATCTCCCCCCTGGAGAGGGCGGGCTTCAGAATGTTGGCGGCGTTCATGGAACCCTCCGCGTCGCCGGTGCCCACCAGGTTGTGCACCTCGTCGATAAACAGGATAATGTTGCCCTCGGCCTTTACCTCGTCCACCAGATCCTTGATCCGCTTTTCAAACTGGCCCCGGAACTGGGTGCCGGCTACCAGGGCGGTAAGGTCCAGAAGGTGGATTTCCTTCTTCCGCAGCCGGGCGGGCACGTTCCCGCTGGCAATGCGCAGGGCAAGCCCCTCGGCAATGGCGGTTTTGCCCACGCCGGGCTCGCCGATGAGGCAGGGGTTGTTCTTGGTGCGGCGGCTCAGAATCTGCACCACCCGGCTGATCTCCCGGTCGCGGCCGATGATGGCGTCAATCTCCCCGGCGGCCGCCTTGGCCGTCAGGTTGGTGCAGTAGGCGTTCAGCTGGCGGCGCTTGGTGCGGGGCTTGTCGCGCCTGCCCCGCTGGGCCTCTTCGTGGGAAGGGGCCTGGGGCGCTTCCTGGGGCTGCCGCCCCATGCCGGGAAAAATGCTCTGTAAAAAGGTGGGGAAGGTAGCGGCGCCGCCAGGGGTGAAGGCGCCGTTGTCGCCCTCTTCGCCGTTGTCCTCCCCGTCCACATTCATCAGCTGGCTCAGCTCAGACTCCATCGAGTCCAGCTGCTCCTCATTCAGGCCCATTTTTTCCAAAAGATCGTTCACCGGCTTAATCCCCAGCTCTTTGGCGCAGGTAAGGCAAAGGCCCTGAGGGTCGCCGGAGTTTACACTGGGAGAAATGAACACGACCGCGGGCCGCTTATGGCATCTGGAACATAGCATAGTGGAATTCCTCTTTTCTGCCAGGGGCCCCGGGGGCTGCCCCCTACTCGGGCTCCCTTCTGGCTTTAATATCCGACTTCAAATCGATGCTGTCCTTGGGATCGGTCGAATGAAGCAGGGTCAGAAATACTCTGAAATATTTATATAAGGCAAACAGCATGAAAAGTGCTGTAATAGAAAGCAGAATCACATTGACGGTAAGATTTTCAATATTCCAAATCCCCTTCAGCGCCACAATAATGGTAAAAGAAAGATAGAACAGCACGGTTCCCACCTTTCCGTACCACATGGCGCCGCTGGGACGTTTTTTCTTTTTCAGTACCAGGAAGAAG
>DVMK01000080.1 GCA_018715025.1 Candidatus Caccousia avistercoris | reverse complement strand
CCCCGGGGCCCTTCCGCCACCGACCGCCTGGACGCCGTTCTGCTGCACCGGTACCTGGGGTATCCCATCCTGTTCTGCGTGCTGGGGCTGGTGTTTTTCCTCCCCTTCGGCCCCCTGGGCGGGGCGCTGGAAAACCTGGCCCTGCCGGAGCGGGCTTCCGCCCTTCTGCTGGGGCTGCTGGGCCGCTGGGGCGTTTCCCCCTGGCTGTGCCGCTTCCTGACGGAGGGGGTGCTGGCCGGGGTGCTGGCGGCGGTTCAGTTTTTGCCAAGGCTTCTGCTGCTCTTTCTGCTGCTGGCCCTTCTGGAGGGCTGCGGCTACCTTTCCCGGGCCGCCTTTCTGCTGGATCTTCCCATGCGGCGGCTGGGGCTTTCCGGCAAGGGCTTTGTGCCCCTGCTGCTGGGGTTTGGGTGTACGGTGCCCGCCGCCATGGGGACGCGGATCCTGGAACAGCCGGGGGAGAGGGCCCGGGCGCTGCGCCTGCTGCCCTTCTGCTCCTGCAGCGCCAAGCTGCCGGTGTACCTGTTTGCGGCCTCCTCCCTGTTCCCGGGGCGGGAAGGGCTGGCTGTTCTTTCGCTGTACCTGGGCGGGCTTCTGGCAGGGCTGGCCTGGGCCCGGCTTTCCCGCAGAAAGGGGGAGCCCTCCTCCGCCCTTGTGATGGAGCTGCCCGCCTACAGCGTCCCCCGCCCGGGGACCGTGCTGCGCTATGTGGGCCGCCGTGGGAAGGAGTTTTTGACCCGTGCCGCCTCTGTGCTGCTGTGGGCTTCCTCCCTGGTGTGGCTTCTGGGGCAGGTTACTCCTTCCCTGGGCCCGGCGGCAGACAGCTCCCAAAGCATTCTGGCCTGGCTGGGCAGGCTGGCGGCCCCGCTGCTGGCCCCCTGCGGTTTTGGGGACTGGCGGGCGGCGGTGGCTTTGCTGGCCGGGCTTCTGGCCAAAGAGAATGTGGCGGGGGTGCTGGCCGTCCTGTACCCGGCCGGGCTTTCCTCCTCCTTTTCTGCGGCGTCTGGGGCCGCCTTTCTGGTGTTCGTGCTGCTGTACCCGCCCTGCGCCGCCGCCTTGGCGGCTCTTCGGGCAGAGCTTGGGGGCCGGGGCGCCCTGCGGGCGGCGCTGTTTCAGCTGGCGGCAGCCTGGTGCGTCTCTGCGGCGGTGTACCAAATCCTCCGTTTGTTCCCCGGCCTTTGAACATTCCCGTCCGGCAGGGCGGGCTGCTTTTGCAGCGGCCCGCCGCCGGGCGTTTTTTGCGCCCGGAAAAAATAGTTTGAAAAATTTTTGGAATCCCTATTGACAAATCCGAAAACAAGTGTATTATTGTATTATACACTTAATACAGCGATACAAAAGAGAGGTGATTCCATGGCATGGAACCTGCAGTCGGATCGGCCCATCTACGCACAGCTGGTGGAGCAGATTCAGCGGATGATTGTAACGGGGATTTTCCCCGCCGGGTCAAAGATGCCCTCTGTGCGGGAATTGGCCACAGAGGCGGCGGTAAACCCCAACACCATGCAGCGGGCCCTGTCCAAGCTGGAGGACGACGGCCTGCTTTATACCCAACGCACCAGCGGAAGGTTTGTAACAGAGGAGGCGGACAGGATTATGGAGACAAAGCAAACCCTTGCCAACGAGCTGATACAGCAGTTTATGGAAAATATGAACCGCCTGGGCTTCACCAGGGAGCAGGCGGTTGAGCTTTTGAAAAACGCAAAGGAGGAGGAAAAATGAACAACCTGATTGAGTGCCGCGACCTGGTGAAAATGTTCCCCTCCTGCAGGGCCTTGAACGGCATCAGCCTGCAGATTCCCAGCGGGCGCATTGTGGGGCTTCTGGGGCCCAACGGCAGCGGGAAGAGCACCTTCATCAAGCTGTGCAACGGGCTGCTCACCCAGGACAGCGGCCAGCTGCTGGTGGGCGGCATGCCGCCCGGGGTTGAGACAAAGCGGATTGTCTCGTACCTGCCGGAGCGCACCTACCTGAACGACTGGATGACAGTGAACCAGATGATCCGGTTTTTCTCTGACTTTTACGGGGATTTCGACAGCGCCAGGGCGTACGACATGCTGGCCCGGCTGAACATTAACCCGGCGCAGCGGCTGAAAACCATGAGCAAGGGCACCAAGGAAAAGGTACAGCTCATTCTGGTAATGAGCCGTCAGGCGCAGCTTTACCTGCTGGATGAGCCCATCGGCGGCGTGGATCCGGCGGCCAGGGATTATATCCTTGACACCATCATCAGCAATTACAATCCAGAAGGAACGGTTGTCATCTCAACCCACCTGATTTCCGATGTGGAAAAGATTCTGGACGACGTGATTTTTATCAATGGAGGGAACATTGTTCTGACCGCTTCGGTGGACGATATCCGCGAGCAGCAGGACAAGAGCGTAGACGCATTGTTCCGGGAGGTGTTCCGATGCTGAGAAAGTTAATGAAGTACGAATTCCAGGCTACAGCCCGGTATTTTCTTCCCATGTATCTGCTGCTTGTGGTTTTTGCGGCGCTTACCAGGCTGATCATGTCGATCCCCCTGGACATCAACCGGTTTTTTGTGGAGATTCCCACAGTGGTTCTCACTTTCGGGTACGTTGCCATTATAGTGGCAATCTTTGTGATGACTCTCGTCATCACAGTCCAGCGTTTCTACAAAAATCTGCTGAGCGACGAGGGCTACCTGATGTTCACCTTGCCGGTGAAAATTTCCCAGCATATCTGGAGCAAGCTCATCGTAGCCTTTGTGTGGACGGTGGCCAGCGTGCTTGTCACCATTCTCTCCATCTTCATTTTTGTAATAGACGGCGAGACCATTCAGGCGATTCCGGCAGGCTTGGGGGCGTTCTTCCAGGCCATGGGCAGCGAGGCGCCCCACAGCTGGCTGGTGCTGCTGCTGTTCCTGGTGCTTCTGGTGCTGTGGAGCGCAGAGGGCATTCTGCAGATTTACGCGGCCATCGTGCTGGGCTGCCAATCCTCCAAGCACAAGATGCTGGCGGGCATCGGCTGCTACCTGGGCTTCAATATGGTGCTGCAGCTTGTCACCGGCCTGCTGCTGAACGCCATCTTCTTCACCTCTGATTTCTGGGAGGAGATTCTCCGCGGGCTGAACTGGAACAATCCTTCCGTGGTGTATGGCGCTGTAGAACTGGGGATGCTGGCCTTAGCGCTTATGAGCGCCGCCGTCTGCGCCGTGTTCTACATCATCACCCATCAAATGCTGAAAAGGCGGCTGAATCTGGAGTAAGCCGCCGGGTCCTCCCGCAGCGCCTATGCGCCGCGGGAGGGGAAAGGGAGTTTTTATGAAGAAGAATCGATGGAAAAAGGGCGCGGCGCTTCTTTCGGCCGCTCTCCTGTGCCTGGCCTGCCTTGCGGGCTGCACAGGAAAGGTAAGGGTAGAGGGGAACACCCTGGGCAAGGCCCAGCGGGTTGAAATTGTAAACCCTGCCACCCAAGAGACGGTTAAGGTTCTTGCCGATCAGGAAGAGGTGGACGGCTTCCTTTCCGG
>DVMK01000006.1 GCA_018715025.1 Candidatus Caccousia avistercoris | reverse complement strand
ACCGACGGTCCCATGCCCCAGACCCGTGAGCACATCCTGCTCGCCCGTCAGGTAGGCGTGCCCTACATTGTGGTGTTCATGAACAAGGTTGACCAGGTTGACGACGAGGAGCTGCTGGATCTGGTTGAGATGGAGATCCGCGACCTGCTGAACGAGTACGAGTTCCCGGGCGACGACACCCCCATCATCCGTGGTTCCGCTCTCCAGGTGCTGGAGTCCGATTCCAAGGACCCCAACGCTCCTGAGTATTCCTGCATCCATGAGCTGATGGACGCTGTTGACAGCTATATTCCCACCCCCGACCGTAAGTCCGACATGCCCTTCCTCATGCCTGTTGAGGACGTGTTCACCATTACCGGCCGCGGCACCGTTGCCACCGGCCGTGTGGAGCGCGGTGTTGCCAAGGTTGGCGAGGAAGTTGAGATCATCGGCCTTACCGAGGAGCGCAAGAAGTCCGTTATCACCGGTCTGGAAATGTTCCGCAAGACCCTGGACTTCGCCGAGGCCGGCGACAACGTGGGCGTTCTGCTCCGCGGTGTTCAGAGGAATGAGATTGAGCGCGGCCAGGTTCTCTGCAAGCCCGGCACCATTCATCCCCACACCAAGTTCCGCGGCCAGGTTTACGTCCTGACCAAGGAAGAAGGCGGCCGTCATACCCCCTTCTTCAACAACTATCGTCCTCAGTTCTATTTCCGTACCACCGACGTTACCGGCGTTATCTCCCTGCCCGAGGGCACTGAGATGTGCATGCCCGGCGACAACGTGGAGATGGACGTTGAGCTGATCACCCCCATCGCTATCGAGGAAGGCCTCCGCTTCGCTATCCGTGAGGGCGGCCGTACCGTCGGTTCCGGTGTTGTTATCGGCATCAACGAATAATTCCGCTTTTCCTGGCCCCGTCTGCATAAGGCGGGGCCTTTTCTTTTTCTTTTGTGAGGTGAAGCAATGGCAGGAATAAGGTATGGCTGGGCAGCCGCCGTATGTGCTGGTGCGGGCTGGAACGGCCTGCGGGTGCGGCGTTACCGCCTGCGCACCGGGAAAGGGGCGGCAGGCTTCCGCCTTGCCCTGTTGTCTGACCTTCACGGCGCATGGTACGGAGAAGGTCAGCGGCTCCTTCTGCGAAGGCTGCGGCAGGCTGCCCCGGATGCGGTTCTGCTGGCGGGGGACATGATGCCCGACAGGGGCCCCGCTACCCCGCTGGAGGCCCTTCTGGCCGGCCTGCAGGGCTGGCTTGTGTTCTATGTGACCGGGAATCATGAATACTGGTGGGGCAGGGCGGAGGAGGCCAGGCGTCTAGCGGCGGCCTTCGGGGCGTGTTCCCTGGCGGGCGATTCCGTTTTGCTGAAAAAAGGCGAGAGCCGTCTCTGCATCTGCGGCGTGGACGACCCGGAGGGCGATTTTCTTCCCCCGGGCTCCCCGCAGGGCTCCTGGCTGCATCAGCTGCGCCTTTGCCGGGAAAAAAGCCCTGCGGGCGTTTTTACCGTCCTTCTTTCCCACCGGCCGGAACGGGCCGGGGTGTATGAGGAAATGGGCTTTGATGCGGCGCTCTGCGGCCATGCCCATGGGGGCCAGGTGCGTATTCCGGGCCTTTGCAACGGGCTGTACGCGCCGAACCAGGGATTTTTGCCGGATTACGCCGGGGGCCTTTACCGGGTGGGGGCTTCCGCCCTTCTGGTAAGCCGCGGCCTGGCGAAAAATCATTTGCCACGCGTTTTTAACCCGCCTGAGCTTGTCCTGCTGGATCTTCTGCCTGATTTGGAAAAAAAATCCCTGTAACGATTGACAAACGCCCATACACGGTAGTATAATAAACAAGAAATTTGATAGCTGTCTTCGGGGCGGGGTGCAATTCCCCACTGGCGGTCATGCGGCGCAAGCCGATAAGCCCGCGAGCGAAAGCTGATTCTGGTGCGAGTCCAGAGCCAACGGTACAGTCCGGATGAAAGAAGCGGTGTACAGAAGGTACTTGCGCGCCCCTTTGCCGTATTTGCGGCAGAGGGGCTTTTTATTTCCTCCTGCCTCCGCGCGCGGCGTAAGACTGCTGCATCCATTTTGTAAGGAGGAATCTTCATGGAAAACACAAAACTTCCCCGCACGGCTTCTGCCCGGCGCGCCGGCGCCAGGAACATCGCCGTCACAGCCATGCTCAGCGCACTGGCCACCGTCCTTATGTTCATCAGCTTCGGGCTTCCCATCCTTCCCTCATACCTGAAACTGGATTTTTCCGAGATGCCCGCCCTGCTGGCCTCGTTTGCCCTGGGCCCTGTTTATGGGGCGGTGGTGTGCCTGGTGAAAAACCTTATCAACCTTTCCGCCACCACCACCGGCGGGATCGGAGAGCTGTGCAATTTCCTGATCGGGGTGTTCTTTGTGGTGCCCGCAGGCCTTCTGTACCGCAGGAAGCGCACCCGCAGCGGCGCTTTGGCCGGTATGCTGGTTGGCTCGGTGATCATGGCGGTTTCCAGCATTTTTGTGAACCTGTTCCTGGTTTATCCGGCTTATATGCTGGTCATGCCGCAGGAGGCCATTGTGGATATGTATTCCGCCCTTGTACCCTGGGCCGATGAAATCTGGAAAGGGATTCTGGTGTTCAACACCCCGCTCACCTTCTGCAAGGCTATTTTGGATTCCCTGATTACGTTTCTTCTGTACAAACGCCTTTCCCCGGTGCTGAAGGGCCGGGTCTGAACCTTTAAATTCACGAAATGTTCACAAACATCCCCCAGCCTTTATGCTATAATA
>DVMK01000079.1 GCA_018715025.1 Candidatus Caccousia avistercoris | reverse complement strand
TGAAACTTTTTCCCGGGCAAAAGCGTCTCTTTAGTGGAATGGAAAGAAAAAAAGAGGATCCCGCCGCCGTTTTTGCCGGGTACGGCCCGGCCCGGTTTCCGTAACCGTTGACTTTCGCATGAAAATCTCCTAGAATGGAAAGCATATTGGGAAGAACAACAGGCGGGGGCTCCCCCGTGGAATGAAAAAGAGCAGGGAGTAATGGTATGGCAAACAGAACAAGCGGTACCCGGCGCCCCGCCCCGCAGCGCCGCCAGGCCTCCGGCAGCCGGGAGATCGACCGCTATCATTACGTAGATCGGGACATTTACAGCCACAGCAGGCATGCTCCTCCTCCCCGCCGGAGGAAAAAGCGGAAAAAGAGGAAAAGCCCTCTGCGCCGCTTCTTTACCGGGGTGCTGCTTCTGCTGGTGGTTTTTGTGGTAGGCGCGGCGGCCTACGGCGGCCTTTTGCTCAGCCGGCTGGATCGCCCGGCCGAGGTGGACACCTCCCAGTATGAGGAGCAGCCCAGCGCCGCCCCCACCTGGAGCGTTTTGTCAGACAGCAAGGTGATGAACATCCTCCTCATCGGCAAGGATAAGGGCGACGACGGCAAATCCAGCCGTTCCGACACCACCATGCTGCTTTCCATCGACACCGAAAACAAGCAGCTGAAGCTGGTTTCTTTTCTGCGGGACATGTACCTGGAAATTCCCACCGTGGGCAAAACCAGGTTCAACAGCGCCTACGCCAACGGCGGCGCGGCCCTTACCATGCAGACGCTGGAGAATAACTTCCGGGTAGAGCTGGACAAATACGTGGAAGTTGACTTTGAAACCTTCGCCCTGGTCATTGACAAAATGGGCGGCATCGACATCGACATGAACGCCAAGGTGGCCGCCGAGGGGAATAAAAATATTGGCAGCCACTGGACGGAGGGCGTCAATCATCTGAGCGGCGAAGAGGCCCTGTACTACGCCAGGATTCGGGCCACCGACAGCGATTTCGGCCGCACCGGCCGCCAGCGCCAGGTGGTAGAGGCCATGCTGGCCCGATTCAAGGAAATGAACGCAATAGAAATGAATCAAATTGTATTTGACCTTTTACCCAATATCACTACCAACCTAGAGGATCCAGACATTCTTTATTTACTCAGCATCGCCCCCCAGGTGCTGGACTATGAGCAGGTGACCATGCACGTGCCCAACGACGGCACCTTCCAGGATTTGAAGCTGCCCAGCGGCGCCCAGGTGCTGCAGGTGGATGTGGAGGAGAACAGCCGCCTTCTGCGGGAATTCCTCTACCCCTCCGCCACCGCCGAATAACCCCTTTACAAGCGGGAAAATCTGGTATATACTAAAAAACAGAGCATATCTATTGAAATGAATGAGAAAATGCAAAGGCGGAAGAAGTAGCCGGAAGGCCCGCAGCAGAGAAGGGACGCCCGCACCGCGGGCTGGAAGCGTCCCCGGCGCGGCCCAGGGGGAAATGCAGCCGCCGGGCGTTTCGCCATGCAGGCGGCAGGAAATGGCCGCACGGAGGGGCCCCGTTACAGGCCGCAGGGCTCCGCGCTCCGGCGCGCGGCCAGAGTAAGAAATACGGAGTGGAACCGCGGATTATACGCCGCCTCCGTCCCGAAAGGGACGAAGGCGGCGTTTTTGCATCCCAGCCAAGGGAGGGAATCTTAATTTTGTTTCAGAAATTAAAAGAGGAGCTGGACTCCATTATGGAGAGGGATCCGGCGGCCCGCAGCCGGTGGGAGGTCTATTTTCTCTATTCCGGCTTTAAGGCGGTGCGGTCTTACCGGAAGGCCCACTGGTTTTACCAGCGAAACCACAAGTTCATCGCCCGGTGGATCAGCCAGCGGGCCCGGCACAAAACAGGCATTGAAATCCACCCGGGCGCCCAGATAGGGAAGGGACTGTTCATTGACCACGGCATGGGGGTAGTCATTGGCGAAACGGCCCAGGTGGGCGACAACTGCACCCTGTACCAGGGCGTTACTTTGGGCGGCACCGGCAAAGACCACGGCAAGCGCCACCCCACCCTGGGGAACAATGTCATGGTGGGGGCGGGTGCCAAAATCCTGGGCCCCTTCACCGTGGGGGACAACGCCCGTGTCGCTGCGGGCGCCGTTGTGCTGGACGAAGTCCCCCCCAACGCCACCGCCGTGGGCGTTCCCGCCCGCGTGGTGCGGGTGAACGGCCAGAAGCCCGCCAGCCTGGACCAGATCCATGTGGGCGACCCGGTTTCTCAGGATCTGTGCCGCCTGCGCGCCGAGTACGAGTCCCTGATGAAGCGCGTCTGCACCCTGCACCCCGAGCTGAAGGTGTGCGAGGGCCGGGAGGAGAAATAAGGGCTGGCCTTTGCGGATTATCTTTATTTAAAATATCAATCATACAGAACAGGAGAATTGCCATGAAGATTTACAACACCCTCACCCGGCAGAAGGAAGAGTTTGTTCCCCTGGCGGAGGGGGAAGCCAAAATCTACGCCTGCGGGCCCACCGTCTACAACTACATCCACATCGGCAACGCCAGGCCCATCTGCGTGTTCGACGTACTGCGCCGCTACCTGGAATACCGCGGCATGAAGGTGACCTTCGTGCAGAATTTCACCGACATTGACGACAAGATCATCCGCAAGGCCAACGAGGAAGGGTCGGACTACCTGACGGTTTCCCGCCGGTACATGGAAGAGTACAAAAAGGACGCCGAAGGGCTGAACGTGCGCCCCGCCACCGTACACCCCCTGGCCACGGAAAACATCGGCGAAATTTTGTCCATCGTCTCCGTTCTGGTGGGGAAGGGCTACGCCTACGCCGCCCCCAACGGGGACGTGTATTTCCGCACCCGGAAGGACGCGGAGTACGGGAAGCTTTCTCACCAGCCCCTGGAGGAGCTGGAGGCCGGGGCCCGCATCGCCCCGGGAGAGCTGAAGGAGGACCCCATGGACTTTGCCCTGTGGAAGGCCGCCAAGCCCGGCGAGCCCAGCTGGTCCAGCCCCTGGGGGGAGGGCCGCCCCGGCTGGCACATTGAGTGCTCTGCCATGGCCCGGCGCTACCTGGGGCGGACCATTGACATCCACTGCGGCGGCCAGGATCTGATCTTCCCCCACCATGAGAACGAAATCGCCCAGAGCGAGTGCTGCAACGGCGCGCCCTTCGCCCGGTACTGGATGCACAACGGGTATATCAACGTGGACAACCGAAAGATGAGCAAAAGCCTGAACAACTTTTTCACCGTGCGGGACGTGGCGGAGCAGTTCGGCTACGAGCCCATCCGCTACCTGATGGTGGCTTCTCACTACCGCAGCCCCATCAACTACAGCGTGGAAGTGATTGAGCAGTGCAGGGCTTCTCTGGAGCGGCTGTACAACTGCCGTGACAACCTGGAATTCCTTCTTTCCCACGGGGAGGATGGAGAAAAGGAGGGCGAGCAGGAAATCCGCGCCCGCCTTGCCCAGTACCGCCAGGCCTTTGTGGACGCCATGGAGGACGACCTGAACACCGCGGACGCTCTCTCCGTCCTGTTTGACCTGGCCCGCGACATCAACACCAGCCTGACGGCGGCCTCTTCCCCCAGCCGGGGGCTGTGCCAGTACGCCCTGGACCTGTACCTGGAGCTGGCCGGGGTGCTGGGCCTGCTGTACCGCCGCACCCAGGATTCCCTGGACGCCGAGGTGGAAGCCCTCATTGCCCAGAGGGCCGAGGCCAGGAAAAACAAGGACTGGGCCGCCGCAGACCGCATTCGCGACGAGCTCAAGGCCCGCCACATTGTGCTGGAGGACACCCCCCAGGGCGTGAAATGGCGGCTGGAGCAATAAAAAAATCCGGAGGGTCCGGAAGAAAGGAAGTGCGGCAAATTGAAAAATATTCTCTGCTTCGGCGACAGCAACACCTTCGGGTTCCACCACATGACCGGCGGCCGCCTTGGGCCGGAGGAACGGTGGACGGGGCTGCTTCAGTCCCTGCTTGGGCCGGAGTACCATGTGATTGAGGAGGGCTGCAACGGGCGCACCACCGCCTTTGACGACCCCATAGAGGACGACCGGAACGGCGTGAAGGCGCTGCCCATGCT
>DVMK01000078.1 GCA_018715025.1 Candidatus Caccousia avistercoris | reverse complement strand
CTGTTATGCACTTGACTATAATTTCATCTAGTTTTTACTCTGCCGCTCGCCGCGGCGGGCCATACTTTCTTGACGAAAAGAAAGTATGCAAAGATTCGCGGGGGGCCTCGGGTCTCCGCTGCCGCTCCGGTCGGCGCCCTGTTTGTGTGCCACCGGCACACGGCGCCCCCTCGACCCCGGGGGCTGTTCTGCCTGGGAAAAGTAGGGCGGCGCGAACGATAGATTTACGGGGACGCTACCCCGTAAATATGTCGTTCGACGCGTGACGCGGCTTTGCCGCGGCACACTGCTTGTCTGCCCTTAGGGTCACTAAACGCCGGCCCCTTTACAGGAACACTCGCAATCTTACGATTGCGAAAGTTCCTCCGCATTTTTGGGGGTACGGCTTGCCGGTAGCGGGCGGGCAACAGCGGCCGCAGTGGGAGAGGAAGCCCAGCAGAGGTAGGTACTTTGCTCGGCAGCATAAGGCTCCCTCTTTGAGGGAGCTGGCGCGCCGCAGCGCGGCGTGACTGAGGGAGTTTGTACGCACTTGAACAAACCTTTCTGGCTTTATTTGGAAAAACGCGGGCGCTGCGCTTGTGTTCCCCCATACGGCCCAAGGCCGCGGGACGCGGCCAGCGCGCGAAGTCCTCACCGGAGGTGCGCGGAGCAGCCAAGAAATTCTTTTTTTCCGTGAAACAACCGTGGGCGGCGAAGCGTCCTTCCCCACCAACCCAGGGAGAGCCGCCGTAGGCGGCGGGTGCGCGTCCTCCTCCCCGGAGGGGTGCGCGACTTCTTCCCCGGAGGGGGAATAATAGGGGAAGGGATGGGGAATACTGGGGGAAACGAGAAAGAGAACGGAGGGGACGCGCTTGATTCAGCGGGTTGGGAAAAGCACCCTGCGCTTCAGCGAAGGGCCGTGTGTGGAAAGCTACGCCTCGGTGGTGGGCAAAAAGGAGATGGAAGGGCCGCTGGGCGGCTGGTTCGACCAGTGCCACCAGGACACCACCCTGGGGGAGGAAACCTGGGAAAAGGCAGAAAGCCGCATGCAGAAGGAAGCGGTGCAGCTGGCCCTGCATAAGGGCGGGCTGCAGAAGGAGGAGATCGACTGTATTTTCGCAGGGGATCTGCTGAACCAGTGCATCTCCTCCACCTTCGGCCTGCGTGAGCTGGATATTCCCTTCCTGGGGCAGTACGGGGCCTGTTCCACCATGGCCCAGACCCTGGCCATGGCCGGGGTGTTTGTAGAAAGCGGGGCCGCCCGCCGCGCCGCGGCGGTGACCTCCTCCCATTTCTGTTCGGCAGAGCGCCAGTTCCGCCTGCCTTTGGAATACGGCGGGCAGCGCACCCCCACCGCCCAGTGGACGGCCACCGCCTCCGGCGCGGTGGTGGTGGGGCGGCAGGCCCCCGGCGGCGGGGGAAAGACCGTCCGCCTGCGGGAGGCCTCCTTCGGCCGCATCATGGACTTCGGCGTGAAGGACGCGGCCAATATGGGGGCCGCCATGGCCCCCGCGGCCTGCCGCACCCTGGCGGACTATTTTGCAGACACCGGCCGGAGGCCGGAGGACTTCGACCTGGTGCTCACCGGCGACCTGGGGCAGGTCGGGAGCAGCCTTCTGCGGGAATTGGCAGAAAAGGAGGGCCTGCAGCTGGCCCCCGTGCACAACGACGGCGGGCTCATGCTCTACGACCTGGAACGGCAGGACGTGCACGCCGGGGGTTCGGGCTGCGGCTGCTCCGCCGCCGTGCTCTGCTCGGTGGTTTTGGGGCAGATGCAGGCCGGGAAGCTGCGCCGCGTGCTGTTCGTGGGCACCGGGGCGCTGATGTCCCCCACCTCCTCCCAGCAGGGCGAGAGCATCCCCGGCGTGGCGCACCTGGTGTGCCTGACCGCCGGGGACGCATAACGCCCGGCAGGGAGGGAACAGAGGAAAACAGCCGGCTTGCAGGCGTGGCCTTTGCAAACCGGCTGTTTTTCAGACTGCCTGTCAGCAGCCCGGCGCGGAGGAAAGATCCAGGCCGGGGCAGGTTTTCAGGTATTGAAGAAGGGCCTGGAAGATCTGCTGTACGCCGCCCTGGGAATCGCTTTCGATGTTCAGCGGCATAATAGGGTCGTGGACGCTCAGGCGCAGCAGGAACCAGCCGTCGCCCTGCCCCTTGGGGAAGGAAACCCGGATTCCCTCCCGGCTGTCGGGGGCGATGTCCCACCCTTTTTCCCTGGCGTAGCCCTCCAGGCCGGCAATCACCGAATTCCCATAGGCCTGAAAATCCTCTTCCAGAATGGGGAAGCGGATCTCCACCGCTTCCGCCGGTTCCCGCAGGGGGGCCAGCAGATCGTCCAGGGTGCGGCCCTCCCGGCGGAGGACGGCCATCTTGATGATGATTTTTGTGATCAGGTAGGCCCCGTCGTCCAGGAAATAATTTTCCCGCAGGGCGGCGTGGCCCGAGGTCTCTATGGCCAGGGGGCAGTTGACGCCTTCCTGGTTCAGGCGGATCGCCTCGTTGATTACGTTCCGGTACCCGCGCTTGAACCGGTGGTGGCGGCCGCCCAGCACCTGCTCCAGGTACTCCTTCAGCCCGCTGGAGGTGATGGAGTCGGTGACGATGGTGCCCCCCGGGTTGCCCTCCAGGGCAATGGCGCTGGCCAGCGCCACCAGACGGTTCCGGTTAATCTCTTCGCCCC
>DVMK01000077.1 GCA_018715025.1 Candidatus Caccousia avistercoris | reverse complement strand
GGTTTCGTCGGCAGCCTCGGGGACGCACAGGGGGAGGGTGTCAGGAAGCGCCCTGCGCACCACCATTGCCGTCAGGCTTAAATTGGTAAACAGATTGACCCGTTTCGCGTCGGCCTTTATCCCAAAACCTTCCAGAATTTTTTCAAAAAGCCGGTGCTGCTTTTGGCGGAAGACCTGGTAGCTTTCTTTGGACAGGCGCTTGAAAATGAGCTGCTGCTCTTCTATGGTTAACACCGCAATGCCGTTTTTCTCCCCATAGCAGCAGTCGTGGAGAAATTTTTTCACGGCCTCGCGCCAGCTTAAAGCAGGATCCGCCATCAGCCTTTGCACGTACGCAACGATTTTAGGCTGCTGCCAGTACAGCGTTTCCAGCACCAAATCCTCTTTAGTGGGGAAAAAGGAGTAGAAGAAGGTTCGTGAAATGCCGACCTTTTTATACACCTGCTCTACGGTTGTGTGCTGTATGCCCTGCTTTGCCATCAGCTCAAGCCCGGCGGCCACAAGCGCCGCCCGGATGCGCTGCCTGTCCTCCTCCGAATACGCCACCTTTGGCATGGCCTCACCCCGCACAAAATAAAAACAAATTTTATCTTATGTTTTTATTTTAGCATGTTCCGCCGAAGGATGCAAGAGCAAAACAGCATAAATTGGAACCGCCCGGCAAAGGCCTGCAGGGTGCGGAAAAGCGGCGGAGCCCGGCAGGCTCCGCCGCTTTGGCTGTCCCCTCAGGATTCCGCCTGAGGCCTGCCCTTCGCCTCTGCCGCGCCGATCTGCTCGGTAAGCACCTGGAACAAAACGGCGAAGTCGATGGGCTTGGAAATGTGGGCGTTCATGCCCGCCTCTGTGGTGGCGGCAATGTCCTCGGCAAAGGCGTTGGCCGTCACCGCCAGAATGGGAACCCGCCCGGCGTCGGGGCGCTTCATGGAACGGATTGCCTTGGCCGCCTCGCAGCCGTTCAGCTCGGGCATCTGCATGTCCATCAGCACCGCGTCAATTTGGAAGGGCGCAGAGCCCCGGAACCGCTCCACCGCCTCCCGGCCGTTCCAGGCCTCCTCTACCCTGGCCCCCAGGGCGGCCAGCAGCTCCTTGGCGATTTCCATGTTGATTTTGTTGTCCTCCGCCAATAAAATGGTGCGGCCCTCCAGGCTTGGCGGGGGTTCCTGGGCCTTTTCCTCCTGCGCCTGCGCAGCCTCCTGCCTGGGAAGCGTCTCAAACGGGAGGGTTACGGTGAAGGTACTGCCCAGGCCCAGCCGGCTTTCTACCGTAATTTCCCCGCCCATCTGCGAAACAATGCTCTTTACAATGGGCATTCCCAGGCCGGTGCCCACCACGTTCCGGGCGCCGAAGCGGGTTTCCCGCTCGTAAGGGACAAAGAGCTTTTTCAGAAATTCCGGCGACATGCCCGCCCCGGTGTCCTGCACGACAAACTGGTATTTCCCGTGGGCCTGGTTTTCTACCTGCCGCACCTGCAGGCAGATGGAACCGCCCTCGGGGGTGAATTTCAGCGCATTGGAAAGCAGGTTGTTCAGCACCTGCACCAGCCGGAAGGAGTCGCCCCGCACCTCCTCGTCCGCCGCCTCAAAGCGGACGGAAAACTGCTTTTTCTCCCGCTGGGCCTGGTGGCGGAACACGTCTGCGCACTGGTCTACGCACTCCCGCAGGCGGAAGGGTTTGGCGTCCAGCTCCAGCTTGCCCTGCTCCAGGCGCGACATTTCCAGAATGTCGTTGATCAGCGTCAAAAGCTGCCTGCTGGAATACTGGATTTTCTCCAGGTAGTCCAGGGTGCGGGCCTTGTCCCCCGCGTGGGCCTCCGCCAGTTCTGACAGGCCGATGATGGCGTTCAGCGGCGTGCGCATGTCGTGGGACATGGTGGAGAAAAATTTGTTCCGCGCTTCCTCCGTCCGTTTGGCAGATTCCAGGGAATCTTTCAGCAAAAGCATTTGCCGCAGGGAACGCTGCTTTTCCTCCTCAATTTCCCGAAAGCAGAGCACCACCTCGTCCTGGCGGAGAGACTCGTCGAACAGCATGCGCACGTTCACCCACCGATACTCTTCCCCGAACAGGCGGCGGAAATCGCCGCCGAAATCCCGCACCCGCTGGGCCACCATGGCGTGGATATTTTCCAGGGAAAACTTCTCGTTGAACTCTGCCAGGGCCGCTTTTTCAATCACATTGCCGGCCACCTTCAGAAAATCGCGGTAGTCCCCCTCCTGAGGAAGCCGGCGGCGCACGTAATCCGAACCTTTAATCATGTCATACCGGCCTGTTCTGTAATCGATGCGGTAAATGGCATAGTAGGAATTCCCCAGCACGCGCACCGTCTCGTTTGTTTTTTCCACACTGCGGTTCAGCAGGAAATCCCGCGCCAGCATGAGCGCGGCCAGCGCCAGAAACAGCAGCAGCGCCAGGGCGTAGCCCAGGGCAAACCGGCGCACATCCTCCAAAAGCACCCGGTAAGGGATGGTGATGACGGAAACCCAGCCGTTGCTGGCTATGTTGTAGTACACCGCGTCCTGCCTGCCGTTCGGGTCGTAGACGGAGCTTTCCGGGCTTTGCAGTTCTCCCTGCTCCAGCCTGGCAAAAATGCCGTCCATGTACGCCTGCAGATCGGTTCCCGGCGCCAGAGCGGAGTCCGCATACAAAAGCGAGCCGGAGGAATCGCACAGGTAATAGGAGCTTTCCGGCGGAAGGTCCTGGGCGTTTTCCAGCACGCGGAAATTTTCCGGGTAAATATCAAAGGCCAGCACCGCGCCGCCGCACTGCTTGGAAATGGTGACGATCCGCCCTGCGCCGGCGCTGTCCTCATAGGCGTCAGAGAACACAATGCCGCCCTCTGCCGCAAGGGCGTTTTGGTACCAGCTGCGCGACTGAAAGGGGACGTCCCGCTCTCCTTCGGGGGCAAGAACCCTGCCGTTTACCACCGCGTAGGCTTCGAGGGCGTCGAAGCTTTCCACCGTTTCCATGTGGCCCGAGAGCTCCGCCAGCCAGGCGCAGATTGCCCCCTCCCCAGCCCCTTCCCGCACCATGGCGTCAAGGTACTGGCCCTCTAAATCCATGAGAAGTTCATAGGCGGCAATGTTTTCTTCCTCCCGCACGGTGTAGCTCCGGCTCAGCGCCACGCCGGTTTTCCATGAATTTTCCAGTATGCTTTTCTGCAGGAGATGAAGGGAGAGAACCGCCATCACAAGAAAGGCCGCTATGACCAGAAGGTTCAGGCGGATGCGCCGGAACCAGGGCTTCAGCTGTCTTTTTTTGACCGTCACAGCCTCACCCCCTGCGGTACAGGCGGCGGATGCGCCCTTCCACGGCGAAGAAGCTTTCCAGCAGGCTGGGGTTGAACACGCCGCACTTGCCGGTGCGGATCATTTCCAGGGCTTCTTCCACCTGGTACGAGTCCTTGTACACGCGCTTGCTCACCAGCGCATCGTACACGTCGGCAATGGACACAATCTGCGCCCAGGGGGTAATTTCATCCCCCCTGAGGCCGTCCGGGTAGCCGCGGCCGTCCCACCGCTCGTGGTGGTGGCGGGCGATGTCGCGGGCGTAGGCGTAAATTTCGTTCTGCTGAAGCTGGGGGATTTTTTCCAAAAGTCTGGCCCCCTGCACCGTGTGGGTTTTCATGATTTCAAATTCCTCCGGGGTGAGGCGGCCGGGCTTGTTCAGAATGGCGTCGGGAATTGCGATTTTCCCCACGTCGTGCATAATGGAGGCCATGGCGATGAGCTCGGCGTTCTCTCTGGGAACGGATGCGCCGAAGCTGGTTTCTTCCAGAAGGATTTTTGTAATATCGTGGATCCGCTGCACATGCTCGCCGGATTCGCTGCTGCGGAACTCGATGGAGGTGGCTAGGGCCTCTATCATCCCCTTGTTCAGCTCCACAATCTCCCTGGTCTGGCGCTCAATTTCCGCCTGCTGCTCCTCCACCGCCCTGGCCAGCTTCCGCCTGGCCTGAAACAGCTCAATGACAGAGCACACCCGCCGGGAGACAATGTGGGGCACCACCGGCTTGCCGATCACATCCATAACCCCCAGGCTGTACGCCTCGCGGGTTACCTCGTCGCTTGGGTCGGCCGTTACCAGGAAAACAGGAATTTTTTCGGGGATTCCCTGCTCCTGAAGCAGACGCAGCAGCTGGATGCCGTCCATGACGGGCATGACCACGTCCAGCAGGACGGCGCAGATCTCCTCCTGACGCGCCAGCAGCCGGGCCAGGCCGTCCCTGCCGTTTTCCGCCTCCTCAATCTGGTACAAGGGCCGGAAAATTTCTGCCAGCACCGCCCGGTTTATGGCGGAATCGTCAATAATCAGCAGAACCGGCCGGGAAGCCCCTTCTCCGGTTTTCAGGTTCATCATGTCACCCATTCCTTTCCCCTGCCTCAGCCGGCAGGCTGGCCCTCCTGCTCCAAAAGCTCTGCAAGAGGGTCGTAATAATGGTACGAAAAGCTGAGTCTCTGGTAGGGGATGCGCGCCGCCAGGGAATCCCAGGAGGCGTGCAGAACCCCCAGCCCCAAATGGTAGTATGTGTTGATTTCCGTTAAATCATGTTCCCCAGGGGGCTGCAGCTCTGCCACATAGATCAGCCTTTTGCCGTATTGCTCCGCCAGCCGGGCTTCTTCCAGAATCTGGCCGTATTCGTCGGTCCGGTTGTAATTCATGACCGCTATGCCGTCGCAGCCGTGCTGCACCAGCCGTTCCAGCGCCTCTGGGCAGTCTGCGTCATAAAAGGTGGGAACGCACAGAAGAAGCTCGAGCCCCAGCTCCTGAGCGCGGCTGTGGGCCAGGGTCATGCCGTCGGCAAAGCCCTGCATGAGGGATTCCCGATCCTCGGCCCATTCCTCCAGCAGGTAGGGCTCCACGTCGGCTACCACGCCCTGCAGACCGCGCCCGCCCTCCAGCGCCTGGTTGGCCTGGGCCGCTTCCTCCAGCACGGAAACCAGGGAAGCGGCGTCCTGCTCCAGCCCCCATTCCGGCGCGCCGGCCAGGGCGTAGACGGAAACACCGCGGTTTTCCGCTTCACGGAGGAAAGCGGCGGCTTCCTCCCCGGCCAGGCTTCCCTCTGGGAAGGCCTGGTACACCTGGCCCACCTGGGCCTGCTCCAATACGGAAAAGAACCCGGCCCATTCCTCCTGCGCCATGGTTTCCGGCCGCCAGCAGAACAGGCTGTAGGGGGCCTCTTCCCCGGAAGCGCAGGAGGTTCCCAGCGCCGCGGCAAGAAGCAGGGCGGCAGCCAGCGCCCTCCGTCTTTTCATGGCTCCGCCCTCCGTTCCAGCAGGCGGCAAAACTGCTGGTAGGGCATCGGCTGGCCGTACAGGTACCCCTGCGCATAGTCGCAGCCCAGCCCCTGCAGCATGCGGGCCGTTTCCTCGTTCTCCACGCCCTCGCACAGGGCTTTGGCTCCCAGGCAGTGGGCCATGTGTACGATGCTTTCCAGCACAGAAACGGTCTTGGGGCTGTCTGCCCCGTGCAGGAGGGTTTTGTCAATTTTCAGGCAGTCAACCTGGAATTCCTCCAAGCTGTGGAAGGAGGAATAGCCGGTGCCGAAATCGTCCAGCGCCAGGGAAAAGCCCTCGTTCTTTAATCCCTCCATGACAGAGGCCGTCTTTTCCGCATCCTCCCCCAGAACGCTTTCCGTCACCTCAATTTCCAGAAGGGCCGGGGCCACCCCGCACTGGTCCGCCAGCTTCCGCAGCTTTTCGGGCAGATGCTCGTCGGCAAGGCTGGCCCGGGAAAAATTGCAGGAAACCGGGAACAGGGGTTCCCCCTTTTCCCGCCGCTCTGCCAGAATGCGGCAAACCTGCTCAAAAATCCAGAAATCCAGCTGGCCGATCAGTCGGTTTCGTTCCAGCACAGGGATGAAGCTGTGGGTGGAGAGAAGCCCGTACGAGCTGCTGAGCCAGCGGGCCAGCGCCTCCGCCCCCACAAGCTTCCCGGTTTTCAGGTCTGCCTTCGGCTGAAAGTACGGCAGGAATTCTTCCCTGCGGAAGCCCAGCAGAAGTTCCTGCTCCATCCGGTACCGGCGGCGCAGCTGCCCCAGGGCGGCCTCGTCCAGCAGGGCGGCCCGGCGCCCTGCTCCAGCGGCGTCGCGGCGGGCCTGGGCGGCATAGAACAGCGCTTCCTCCAGGCCTTCGTCTTTGTCTGAAAGCCGGTAAGCCCCCGCGTGGACAGCAAACCGGTAGGGATCTTCATCCTCCCCATACCGGCTCATTTCCCCGGTCAGCTCTTCCAGCCGCTGCTGCATGGGGCGGTTAGAGTAATACTTCAGCAGAAGGTAAAAGTGCCCCATGTGCGCGGCGGCGCAGGCCTCCTCCGGGCCTGCCGCCCTGGCGGCCGCCCCGGCCAGGGAAGCGGCGGCGCGGCTGCCGGCAGGCAGGCCGAACAGCTCGCAGTAGGCCCCCAGATTTTCCACCTCCAGATCGACTACGCAGTAAAGGGGCCGGCTCGTCTCATTCACCAGGGTCTCATAGGCGCGGCGCAGGCTTTCGTAGCCGGGCGCGCCGGTAAAGGCGTCGCCTTCTGCGGAGGCAGCCGCAGCCTTTCCCCGCTTTTTCCCGGCGCGGAAGGCGGCCGCAGCCGCCAGCAGGGCCAGCAGCACCGCCGCGCCGGCCGCGGCCCACAGCCAGGGAGAAACGGACGGCTCTTCCCGGGAAAGGTACGAGAGAAGAATCTCCTCCTTATCCTCAGCGAGGGCGGCGGCAAGGCCTTCGCGGAAAAGCCGTTTCTGTTCCGCCGAGGCCGCCTGGGTAAAGGCGAAGCCCAGGTTCCGCTGCACGCCGTCCTCCTCCAGCGTCAGGCAGATTTCGGTAGGCTCCAGCCCATGCCGGATGGCCTCATCCCGATCGATCCCGGCAACAAGCTCCACCTGCAGGTTTTCCGTCAGTTCTTCCAGGTCTCCCTCCAGCCAGCGGACCGAAAGCCCGCTGCGTTCGGCGGCGGCCTCCAGAAGCTCCGGCAGGATGCCCCTGTACTCCCCCGTCTCCCCGTCGTAGTACGACACAGGGTACTGGCCGTCTTCCCCTGCCGCGTACAGCTCTGCGGCGAAAGCGCGCGCAGGGAAAAAGGCCAGCAGGAGCAGGCAGAAAGCCAGACAAACCGCCTTCCTCATACATCCCACCCTCTTTCCGTTTTATTCCTCAGCTTGTCCGGCTTCGCCGGATTCTTCCTGCCCGGAGGGCTGCTCTGGCTGCGGGATTATCCCGGCCAGGAGCTCGTCCGTCTGGCGCAGGGCTTCCCGCAGACCGGCCCGGGCCTTCTGGATTTGGGCGTGGGCCTCCTGCAGGCGGCGTTCTTCCTCTGAGGCCTTCTGGGAAGCTGCGGCCAGCAGCTGCACCGCCTGCTGCTTTTTCTGCAGAATCGCTTCCTCCGCCTCCTTCTGAAGGCGCTGCGCTTCCTCCTGGGCGGCGCGGCAGATTTCCCGGGCCTCTTCCTCCGCCTTTTCTTTCAGCTGCCCGGCCTCCTGTTCCGCCTGGGCCTGGATCTGCCGGGAAAACTCCTCGGCCTGCACCAGAATAGATGCCAGCGACTGGCTGTTCCCGGCTTGCTCTTTTTCCCTGTTTTCATACTCCTGCAATTTTTGCCGCAAGCCGGCGTTTTCTTTTTCCAGCTGCTGGCAGCGGTCGTTTTGCTCGTTTACATAGCGGTACACATCCTGTTTGTTGTAGCCGTGAAGGCTGGTGCGAAGATCCTGTAATTC
>DVMK01000076.1 GCA_018715025.1 Candidatus Caccousia avistercoris | reverse complement strand
CCTCTCCCTCGCCGCTCACTTTTCCCTCAGCGCTTGGCCGGCTTGTGCCCTTAGGGTCACTAAACGCCGGCCCCTTTACAGGAACACTCGCAATCTTACGATTGCGAAAGTTCCTCCGCATTTTTAGGGGTTCGGCTCGCCGGGAGCTGGCGGGCAACATAAGTTGCCTACGGAGGGTGAACTTCTTCGCTTAGAAAAAATTTGGAGCAGCGCGCAGCGTAATTTGGCGGGGACGTTACCTCACAAATTATGCCTCGCCGCGTCACAACCTTACGCCTGGGCCAGCGTCTGGAAGCCCTCCTTCAAGGCGGGGTACAGGGAAAGGTACGTGCGGTAGAAGGGCTCGTACTTTTCGTGGTTGCCGGGAACCGGCTCCTGGGGCGCGCTGGTGCGGATAAGCCTGCGGCAGGCCTCGGGCACGCTGGCGTACACCCCGGCCCCCACGCCTGCCAGAATCGCCACGCCCAGGGCGGGGCCTTCCTTGGAGGCGGAAGTTTTCACCGGCAGGCCGTACACGTCGGCCATCATCTGCCGCCACAGGGGGCTGGTGCCGCCCCCGCCGCAGGCGATCATCTCGCTGGAAACCACGCCCATTCCCCGCAGAATGTCAAGGCATTCCCGCTGGGAATAGATGACCCCCTCCATCACCGCCCGCAGCATGTCGTACTTGGTGTGGATGGCCGAAAGGCCGAAGAACACGCCCCGGCATTCCGGGTCCAGCTTGGGGGAGCGCTCGCCCATCAGGTAGGGCAGGTATACCAGCCGGTTGGCCCCAATGGGCACCCGCTCCGCCTCCTGATCCATGAGGACATAGGGATCCTTGCCCATGCCGGAGGCCGCCTGTATCTCCTCCCGGCAGAAATTGTCCCGGAACCATTTGAGGGAAAGGCCGGCGGCCAGGGTGCAGCTCATCACCGTCCAGCAGCCGGGCACGGCGGCGCAGAAGGTGTGCACCCGGCCCTGGGGGTCGATGGTAACGGAGTCAGAGTGGGCGAACACCACGCCGGAGGTGCCGATGGTGGTGAGGGCCTTGCCGCTCTCTACCACGCCGGTGCCCACGGCCGCGGCAGCGTTGTCCCCCGCGCCGCCCACCACCGGGGTTCCCTCTGCCAGGCCGGTAAGGGCGGCGGCCTCCCCGGTGACATAGCCCGTCACCTCCGGGGACTCGTACACCTTGGCCAGCAGGCTTTCGTCAATCTCCAGCTTTTCCAGCACCTCTTTGCTCCAGCACCGGTTGGGCACGTCCAGCAGCTGCATGCCGGAAGCGTCAGAAACCTCGGTGGCAAACTGGCCGGTGAGCATGTAGCGCACGTAGTCCTTGGGCAGCAGGATGTGGCGGCACCTGGCGTACAGCTCCGGCTCATGGTTCCGCACCCACAAAATCTTGGAGGCGGTGAAGCCGGTGAGGGCCGGGTTGGCGGTGATGGCAATCAGCCGCTGCGCCCCCACCTTCTCGGTAATCTCCCGGCACTCCTCCGCGGTGCGCTGGTCGCACCAGATGATGGACCGGCGCAGCACCCGGCCGTTTTCGTCCAGCATCACCAGGCCGTGCATCTGGCCGGAAATGCCCAGCCCCCGCACCGCCGCCGGGTCTGCCCCGGACTTTTCCAGCACAGTGCGGATGGTGTTTTTGGCGGCGTTCCACCAGTCTGCCGGGTCCTGCTCTGCCCAGCCGTTCTGGGGCTGGTACATGGGGTACTCCTCCAGCGCAGAGGCCACCACCGCGCCCTCTGTGTCGAACAGCACGGTTTTGGTGCCGGAGGTTCCCAGGTCAATGCCCAGTAAATATTCCTTTGCCATCTCAATTCCTCCCTAATTATATTTTTGAATTCCCCTACAAGGGTACGGTAAAACCGCAGGAAATCAGGAAATTATTTAAATCAGCCGATCCTTCCCCCGCTTTGCCGAAGCGGCGCGGGAGGGCTCACAGGTTTTCCGCAATTTTAATCACCGGGTCGGTGAGAAAGCGGGCGGGGGGCCGTTCCCCGTTGGCCAGGCAGCGGAACAGCAGCTTCACCGCCTGGTACCCCTGCTGGAAGGGCTGCTGGCACACAATGGCGGGCACCAGCCCTTCCTGCACCAGGCCGCGGGTGGTGGGCACGTCGTCAAAGGCCAGAATCGGCGCGCGCCCCGCCAGGCCCGCCTCCCGCACCGCCGCCCCCACCCCGGCCGCCCCGGCCCCCGCCACGTACAGGCAGTTCACCTGGGGCAGGCGGGCCAGGGCCTCCCGGGTGACCCGGTAGGCCTCCCGGTCGTCGTCCTGGCATTCCAGCTGGTCCAGCACCTGGCAGGGCGCCCTCGCCTGGGCCAGCCGGTCCAGAAAGCCCTGGATCCGCTCGTTGTGGCCCTTGGCATGGCGGGAACCGGTAACAATGAGAAGCCTGGGCTCCGGAACGGCCAGAAGCAGCAGCAGCCCCGCGGCGATGCGCCCCGTCTGCCGGTAGTCGCAGCCCACGTAGGAAAGGCAGCCGCAGGGGGAAAGCTCTGTGTTCACAGCCACCACCGGCACGCCCTGCCTGGTCAGGCACGCCACCCTTTCCCGAATCTCCGGCAGGTCCACCGTGGCGGCGCAGATCCCCCCCACGCCCTGCCCGGCCAGCCAGTCCAGGGCCTGCAGGTGGCTTTGCGGGTCGTAGCTCTGCACCCGCCGGAACAGCAGGCCCAGGCCGAAGTCCGCCAGGCTCTGCTGGGCGGCCTCCGCCCCGCGCACCACCTCCTCAAAAAACAGGTTCCCCAGGCGCGGCAGCAGAAGCCCGATGCGCAGGGGCTTCTTCAGGGCCGCCAGCCCCAGCCCCGCCCGGTTGGGCTGGTACTGCATCTCCTCCGCCAGCCTGCGGATCCGGCTGGCCGCCTCTGCGCTGACGCCGCCCCGGCCGTGCAGGGCCCGGTCTACCGTTCCCCGGGAAACGCCCGCCGCCGCCGCGATGTCCTTGATTGTGACAGCCACCTGGATCCCCCTTCCGTGCTCGAGCACGCTTCCTCTTACTTGGGATTATAAAAGGGTTTTCCCCGAATGTCAATGCGGTTTGCCCAAGATAATCCTGGGCAAAATAGCAGAAAAAACGCGCTCTTTTTTGGCGTTTTAGGAGGGCCGGGAACAGCCCGTTCAGGGGATGCAACAAAAATCCATAAAATTGAAACGGATACCCCTTGTTTTTCAGGCAAAGGGGAGGTAAGATGAAGAAAGAGAATGCGGGAAAGGCCGGAGGCCCTGAAAATCCGGAGCTTCGTCCCCTTTCCCATCATCAATAACCTGGAATGGGAGGAAATGGCCATGAGAGCAGAGGAGCTGCGCTCCCTTTTGCAGAGCGCCGAGACAAATGAGAGGTTCGCACATATCTATGCCTGCACGCCGGAGCAGGCGGCGGGGTACGCCGCCCGGGTGGAAAAAGCCCTGGGCCGGTTTGAAGAGCTGTTCGGCACAGGCCGCGACCTGTACGTGTTCAGCGCCCCCGGCCGCACCGAGGTGGGCGGCAACCACACCGACCACCAGAGGGGCCGCGTGCTGGCCGCCAGCGTGAACCTGGACGTAATCGCCGTGGCCGCCCTCAGCGAGGGCACGGTGGTGCGGGTGCACAGCGAGGGCTACGCCCCCGACGTGGTGGACATTTCCGACCCGGAGCCCAAAGCGGAGGAGGCCAACCACTCCGCCTCCCTGGTGCGTGGCATCTGCGCCAGGTTTGCCCAGCTGGGCTGCCCGGTAAAGGGCTTTGACGCCTACACCACCTCCAGCGTGCTCTCCGGCTCAGGCCTTTCCTCCTCCGCCGCCTTCGAGGTGCTGGTGGGCACCATGGTGAACGAGCTGTTCTTCGGCGGAAGAGAAAGCGCCCTGAAAATTGCCCAGATCAGCCAGTACGCAGAAAACCGCTACTTCGGCAAGCCCTGCGGCCTCATGGATCAGGCCGCCAGCAGCGTGGGCGCTTTTATCACCATCGATTTTGAGGACAAGGAAAACCCCAGGGTGGAAAAAATCGATTTCGACTTCGCCAAGTCCGGCTACGCCCTGTGCATCACCGACACCCACGGCAGCCATTCCGACCTCACCCCCGACTACGCCGCCGTCCCCGCCGAGATGCGGGCCGTGGCCGCCCTGTTCGGCAAGGAAGTGCTGCGCGAGGTGGACGAGGAAGAGTTCTACCGGGCCCTGCCCGGCCTGCGGGGCAAGGTGAGCGACCGGGCCCTGCTGCGGGCCGCCCACTTCTTCGGGGACAACGCCCGGGTGCCCAAACAGGTGGAAGCCCTGCGCCGGGGCGACTTTGACGAGTTCAAGCGGCTGGTCATTGAATCCGGCCGTTCCTCCTACATGTACCTGCAGAACGTGTATTCCCCCGCCCACCCGGCAGAGCAGGGCGTTTCTCTGGCCCTTGCCGCCTGCGAGCGGCTGCTGGCCCCGGTGGGGGGCGCCTGGCGCGTCCACGGCGGCGGCTTTGCCGGCACGGTGCAGAGCTTTGTCCCCCTTGACTTTGTGGAGCATTTTATCCGGGAGATGGACGCCCTCTTCGGCGCGGGCAGCTGCCACCGGCTGGCCATCCGCCCGGTGGGCGGCGTGCGCCTGTTCTGAGACGGAAGATTTTCGTCCAAATAGTATTTTTTGATTTATTCATACAGGAGGTAATAAACTATGGCAGAGCTTCGCTGGCACCCCTTGATTAAGGATTGGGTCATGATTGCGAGCAACCGGCAGAGCCGCCCGCAGATGCCCAAGGACTACTGCCCCTTCTGCCCCAGCTTCGGCAACGTGCCGGACTATGAGGTGCTGGAGTACGACAACGACTTCCCGGCCCTTTCTCAGAACCCGCCGGAGCCGGACGACGTGGCCAACGATTTCTTCCGGGTGCGGCCCTCCTACGGGAAGTGCGAGGTGATTCTGTACTCCCCCGGGCACACCACCACCGTGCCGGAATTGTCCGACAGCCACATGAAAAAGCTGGTGGATTTGTGGTGCGACCGCTTCACCGCCCTTTCCGCCGACGAAAAAATCAAGTATGTGTTCCCCTTTGAAAACCGGGGCGATGTGGTGGGCGTCACCATGCCCCACCCCCACGGGCAGATCTACGGCTACTCCGTCATTCCCAAAAAGCTGGAGCTGGAAACCCAGGCGGCCAGGGAATATTATGAGGAAAAGGGCGTTTGCCTGTTCTGCGACATGCTGAAGAACGAGCTGGAGGCGGAAAAGCGGATTATTTTCCGCAACGAGCACTTCACCGTATTCCTTCCCTTCTACTGCGAATACCCCTACGGCGTGTACATCATGGCCAACAGCCACAAGCCGTACATCACCGACTTCACCCAGGAGGAGCGCATGAGCCTGGGCCTCACCATCCGGGACGTGGTGGGCATGCTGGACAGCCTGTTCGGCTACCGGTTCCCCTACATGATGTGCATGCACAACGCGCCGGTGAACAGCGGCGATTATTCCAAGGATTTCCACTTCCATATTGAGTTTTACCCGCCCATGCGCAGCGCCGACAAGCAGAAGTTCAACGCTTCCAGCGAAACAGGCGCCTGGGCCTGCTGCAACCCCACCTGCCCGGAGGAAACCTCGCAGGAGCTGCGGGCCGCCTACGAAAAATACAAGGCCGCCGAGGGGGAAATTCAGCGGGTGTAAGCCCTTCCCCACAGAACGCCCGGGCAATGCGCCCGCTACCCGCCATTTCAACGACAGAAAGGGGTCAATGATGATGAACGTACTGGTTACCGGCGGCGCCGGCTTTATCGGCACCCATACCTGCGTGGAGCTTCTGCAGAATAATGTGAACATTGTGGTCATGGACAATTACGTGAACTCCTCCCCCGACGCCCTGCGCGCCGTGGAGAAGATCACCGGCAAAACCTTCCCCATTTACGAATGCGACATGCTGGACGCGGAAAAATTCGAGAAGATTTTTGAAGAGAACAGGATTGATGCGGTGATCCACTTTGCCG
>DVMK01000075.1 GCA_018715025.1 Candidatus Caccousia avistercoris | reverse complement strand
CGCGGAAGATCGCAGAATCGGGAGCTACGCTCCCTGTCTGCTTACCCTTTTTGAAGCCGTTTCACGGCCATTTGCGGGGCTTTGCCCCTGCACCCCACCACCTTTTGAAAAAGGTGGACGAAAACTTTAACTTTTGCTTTTTACAGCTTTTTCGACAAGCTCAATATGTCGTTCGACGCGTGACGCAGCTTTGCTGCGGCACACTTTATACGTCCAGATTCTGCACGTACTTGGCGTTCTTTTCAATGAACTCCCGGCGGGGTTCCACCTTGTCGCCCATCAGGATGGTGAAGGCCTCGTTGGCGGCGGCGGCGTCCTCCACCTCCACCCGCAGCATAATGCGGGTTTCCGGGTTCATGGTGGTCTCCCACAGCTGCTCCGAGTCCATTTCGCCCAGGCCCTTGTACCGCTGGATCTCGTAGTTCTGGCCGCTGAGCTGGCTCATAATCTGATCCCGCTCCTTGTCGGAGTAGGCGTAGTTGTGCTTGTCGCCCTTGGTGGTAATGCGGTACAGGGGCGGCTGGGCCAGGTACACATGGCCCTCCTCCACCAACGGCTTCATGAAGCGGTAGAAGAAGGTGAGCAGCAGGGTGCGTATGTGCGAGCCGTCCACGTCCGCATCCGCCATGATAATCACCTTGCCGTACCGCAGCTTGTTCAGGTCGAACTCGTCGCCGATGCCGCAGCCAAGGGCCGTTACCACCGGCATGAGCTTCTGGTTGCCGTACACCTTGTCCAGCCGGGCCTTTTCCACGTTCAGCATTTTGCCCCAAAGGGGAAGAATCGCCTGGAACCGCCGGTTGCGCCCGCCCTTGGCGGAGCCCCCTGCAGAGTCGCCCTCCACGATGTAAATCTCTGTTTCCTCCGGGTCGCGGCTCTGGCAGTCCGCCAGCTTGCCGGGCAGGGCGGCGTTTTCCAGCACGGATTTGCGGCGCACCAGCTCACGGGCCTTGCGGGCGGCCTCCCGGGCGCGGGCGGCGGCCAGGGCCTTGTCGAAAATGGCCCGGGCGGCGGCCGGGTTTTCTTCCAGGTAGGTGGCCAGCTTGTCGCTCACCAGGCTGCTCACCAGGCTGAGCATTTCCATGTTGCCCAGGCGGCCCTTGGTCTGGCTTTCAAACTGGGCGTCCTTCAGCTTGACGCTGATGATCACCGTCAGGCCCTCCCGCACGTCGTCGCCGGAAAGGTTCTTGTCGTTTTCCTTCAGAATGTTGTATTTCCTGGCGTAATCGTTCATCACCCGGGTCAGGGCCCGCTTGAAGCCCTCCTCGTGGGTGCCGCCGTCGGTGGTGTGAATATTGTTGGCAAAGCTGAGCATATACTCGGTGTAAGCGTCGGTGTACTGCATGGCCACCTCCGCCGTGGAATTGCCGTCAGGCCCCACGCCGGAAAAATAGATTACGTCCGGGTGAACCACCTCCACCGCCATCTTTTTGTTGATGTACTCCACAAAGCTGGAGATGCCGCCGCTGTAGCAGAAGCTGTCCTCCTGGCCGTCGGGGGTGCGCCGGTCCGCCAGGTGAATGTGAACCCCCGCGTTCAGAAAGGCCTGCTCCCGCAGGCGGGTCTGCAGGGTTTCGTACTCGTACTGGGTGCTCTCCCTGAAAATTTCCGGGTCCGGCTTGAAGCGGACCATGGTGCCGGTTTTCTCGGTGACGCCCTTCTCCATCAGCTCGGTCACAGCGTGGCCGCGCTCAAATTTCTGGTAGTAGACCACGCCCTCGTGGTACACCTCTACCTCAAGCCATTCCGAGAGGGCGTTTACCACAGAAGCGCCCACGCCGTGCAAACCGCCGGAAACCTTGTACCCGCTGCCGCCGAACTTGCCGCCCGCGTGAAGGATGGTGAACACCACCGTCACCGCCGGAAGCCCTGTTTTCTGCTCAATGCCCACAGGGATGCCGCGGCCGTTGTCCGTTACGCAGATAATGTCGCCGGGGAGGATCTCCACGTCAATGCGGTCGCAGAAGCCCGCCAGGGCCTCGTCGATGGAGTTGTCTACAATTTCATACACCAGGTGGTGCAGGCCCTTGGGCCCGGTGGACGCAATGTACATGCCCGGGCGCTTCCGCACGGCCTCAAGCCCCTCCAGAACCTGGATTTGGCTCTCGTCGTACTCCTGGCTTGCCTGGGTGATTTCGTTTAATTCCATGATTCCCATTCGCTCCTTCAACGCTCCGGCCGCGCCGGCGGTGCGGCCGGCCGCGCAGTAGAAATCCCGCAGCCGCCCCGCGTTTTCCCCGGCGGGGCGCGGCAGAATCCATCACTATCATTATAAAATAAATACGCCGAATTATAAAGATAAAAATTCCATAAAATCAAGGAAAACAGGGATTTTTCCGCCCTTTTACCGGCGGACGTGCCTTCCCTCCCCGGGGGCGGGGCGGGCCCCCGCAGCCTCTTCCTGAGAAGCGCGCCTGGCCGGCTCCTGGGGCGTTTCCCGCCTGCGCAGGATGGGCTTTTTCAGCCGCACCAAAAAGAGGCTGACAATGCTGAACAGGAAAAAGGGCAGAACAATCCACAGCAGGTGCAGGGGGTGGAAGCTTTGGTCCTGCACCACCCGGGTAATGACAAAGGCGAGCACCCCCAGCAGCACCGCGGCGCCGCCCAGCAGGTAGGCTGCCCGATCAATGAAAATGTTGGAAACACCCTGGCACCTGGGGCAGATATACTCCCCCTGGGTACGCAGGTACCAGGCGTAAAACGGGTTCACCTTTTTCCCGCAGTATGGGCACTGGGGAAGCCTGAATTTTCTCATACGCAATTTTCCTCGCTTTTCCCGCAGGGTTCGGTCTCCCGCTTCTCAGGGGAGGGAGATTTTGTCGATGAACCGGCTGCGCTTTAACAGGGTGCTGGACGAAATTTGAGAGATATACACCCGCGTTTCCCCGGATTTCCGGTCGCGGCACAAGACAAAGGATTTGGGCAGATCGGTGGAGATGTTCACCACCTGGCCCCTTTTTTCGCAGGAGGCCAGGTAAGCCCGGGTGGATTTGGAAAGGGTGGAGGTGTCCATATCAAAAATACCGATGATGTCGTCCGTCTTGATGACGGTGTCCTGGCCCAGGTGCAAAAACATGGCGTTCTTCCTTTCTGGCGGCTGTGCGCCGCCGGGCTTCACTGGCCCCCGCAGGTTTTTTCTTCCTTCTGCAGGCCGCCGCCCTCCACGTGGAACAGGGCGCCCTGCTTCAGGCGGGCGGCGGCCTGGGGCTCGCAGCAGGTGAGGAACACCTGCCTGCCGTGCAGGCTGTTCAGCAGGTAGTCCTGGCGAGAGGCGTCCAGCTCGCTGAGCACGTCGTCCAGCAGCACCACAGGCTCTTCGCCGCAGGCCCTGGCCAGCAGGCGGGCCTCCGCCAGCTTCATGGCCAGCACAATAGACCTTTGCTGCCCCTGCGAGGCAAAGGCCCGGGCCTGCAGGCCGGAAAGGGAAACGGCCACGTCGTCCCGGTGGGGGCCCGCGGTGGTGTGGCCGCTGCGCACATCCTCCCGGCGGGAAGCCGCCAGGGCCTCTGCCAGCGTCCCCTGGTGCGAGGGCTGGTACTGCAGCGAAAGCTGCTCCCGGTTGCCGGAAATCCCCGCGTAAAACTCCGCCGCCGCCTGAGAAAACTGCTCCAGGTACCGGCCCCTTTCCCTGACCATAACCTCGCCGTAGCGGCACAGGCGCTCGTCCCAAATAGAAAGGGTGTCCATCAGCTCTGGGTGGCGGGGAATGTCCTTCAGCAGGGCGTTCCGCTGGCTGAGGGTGTGCTGGTACCGGGCGAACACCGAGGCGTAGGGCGGCTTCACCTGGCACAGGGCCGAGTCCAGAAACGCCCGGCGCTCCGCAGGCCCCCCCTTCACCAGGGAAAGATGCTCCGGCGAAAAGATCACGGCGCAGAAGCTGCCCACCAGCTCGGCCATGCCCCGCTTGGGCACGCCGTTCAGCACGGCGCTGCGCCTGCCGCCCCGCAGGGTGATGCGGGCCTCCTGCTGCCGTTCCTGGCTGTAAAAGGAAAGGCGCAGCGCCGCCTCCTCTTGGCCAAGGGCCACCAGCTCGCCGTCCCGCGCGCCGCGGAAGGAGCGCCCCCCGGTGAACAGCCACACCGCCTCCAGCAGGTTGGTCTTGCCCTGGGCGTTGTCGCCCCAAATGACGTTGACCTCCTCATGAGGGCGGAACAGGCCGGGGGAAAGGTTGCGGAAATGCTCCAGCTCCAGCTCCAGAATTTTCATGGGGCGGGGGGAACCTCCCCGGCGGCGGCCACCTGGTAGCGGGTGCCGCCGCACTCTGCCCAATCGCCGGGACGCAGCTTTTTCCCCCGCATGGTGCAGGCCTCGCCGTTCACCAGAACCTGGCCGCCCTGCACCATCACCTTGGCCTGGCCGCCTGTCTGGGCGGCCCCCGCCAGCTTCAGCAGGTCTGCCAGGCGGATATACTCCGTCTCAATGGGAACCGAAATTGTTTTCATACGCGCATTCCGTCCTTCCGGGTGAAAGGCCGTTCTTTCCCGCCCGGCCCCCTCCGCCGGGCAGAGGGGGCTTTCTCCCCCAAGGGGGATTCATAGGGAAAGAGCGATACCTTATTATTATACAACAAGTAATACCGGGAATTTGTAAAAATTTTTCGGAAAAGCCCCCGGCCGGGCCGATCACTCCGTTTTCAGCCGCACCGGCAGCACCAGGAACAGGAAGGAGCCCCCCTCCCGGGGCATAATTTTCATGGGGCTCAGGGGGCCGTTCAGCTGCACCCGCACCTCGTCCCCCTCGGTGTTGCGCAGGGCGTCCAGCAGGTAGCGGTTGTTGAAGCCCATTTCCACGTTGTCGCCGGTGATGGCGGCGGAAAATTCGTCGCTGGCCCGGCCGATGGCGGTGGAGCAGGAAAGGCGGATCTCCCCGTTTTCAAACAGGCAGCGGATGGGGCTTTTCAGCCGATCGGTGATGAGCAGGGACACGCGCTCCACGCTGGAGATAAACTCCCGGGTGCTGGCCAGGATCTCTGTCTTGCCGGAATTGGGGATGGCGGCCCGGTAATCCAGGAATTCCCCCTCCAGCAGCCGGGAGATCACGCAGTAGCTCTCGATCTGGAACATAATATGGCGGCGGCCCACCTTCAGAGAAAGCTCGCTGTCGTCGTCCTTCAGCAGCTTCATCACCTCAATGAGGGTTTTGCCGGGCACCACGAAGCTCAGCTCCTCCTCGCTGGGCACCGCTTCCTCCCGCAGGGCCAGCCGGTAGCCGTCCACCGAAACCAGCCGCAGGCGGCCGCCGCCCAGCTCGAACAGGGTGCCGGTGTGAATGGGCTTGGCGTCGGAATCCGCCACGGCGAAAATGGTCTGGCGGATCATCCCCTTCAGGGTGTCGTGGGTCAGGATCACGGTGCTTTCCCCGGTGATGGAGGGCAGCTCCGGGTACTCTTCGGCGGGGATGCCCACAATCGAGAACTCGCTGGCCCCGCTCTGGATCACAGTAATATTCTTTTCATCCACCGCAAGCTTCACGTCGTCCCCGGGCAGGCGGCGGGCAATGTCGCCGAAAAGCCTGGCGCTCAGGATCACGGCCCCGGATTCCTCCACCGAGGCGGGGATGCGGGTGGTCATGCCCAGCTCCAGGTCAAACCCGCAGAGGGTGAGCTCGTCCCCCTCGGCCTTCAAAAGGATGCCTTCCAGGGCGGGGACGGAGGATTTTGTGGAAACGGCCCGCTGTACATTGCTGACTGCTTCCACAAGCTGCTGCCGGTTGCAAACAATCTTCATAGTATGGATTACCTAGCCTTTCCTGTTCGGCGAAGAGGCCGAAGTTTTTTCACTCCCCGCAGGGGAATATTTATAGTAAGGATCTCTTTTTACTTTAGTAGAGGTAGTAGGGGGGCCGGAAAAGTGGAAAACCTGGGGAACCTCAGGCGGAATGCCCCCTGAGGGGGATCAAATTTTTCTTTTTCTCCGGTGGAAATGCAGTGATCGATCTGGAAAACTTTTTCTTTTCCACTCAATTGTGGAAAACTCTGTGGGGAAAGTTGAAAACTTGTGAAAGAGCGCCGGGGTGCGCGAATCCGTGCGTTTCTTCTCTCTCAAAAAAAGAAACGCCGCTTTTTCCGGGGGAAAGAGACAGGCCCGCAGTCTGCCGGAAGCCTGTCCCGCCTTTTGGCTGTAAAAAGCAAAAGTTAAAGTTTTCGTCCACCTTTTTCAAAAGGTGGTGGGGTGCAGGGGCAAAGCCCCGCAAATGGCCGTGCAACGGCTTCAAAAGGGGTGAGCAGACAGGGAGCGCAGCTCCCGATTCTGCGATCCTCTGCGCACCATGCTAAGGTTTATCAACAGTCTGAATTATTATATATAAGTATAATTAGAAAGCGGAGGGGGTCGATCAAGTCTGTCAGCGGTCGCGGATATTTTTGATGATATCCTCGGCGGTGGCTTTGATCTTGCTGTCCTTCTGAAGGTTTTTCTCCATCTGCTGCAGGGCGTACACCACGGTGGAATGGTCGCGGCCGCCGAATTCCGTGCCGATGGCCTCGGTGGGCAGCTGGGTAATTTCCCGCACAACGTACATGGCCATCTGCCGGGCCTTGGAAATGTTGGCAGAGCGCTTGGCAGAGCGGATCTCCTCCGGGCTGACGCCGAAGGTGCGGGCCACCTCTTCAATGATTTTCTCCACGGTGTAGGGGGTGGGCTGCTCGTTGTTGATAATGTCGCTGATGGCGGCCTGGGCGGTGGTAATGCTGGGGGCTTCCCCGTTCAGCAGGTGGTAGGCCTTCATCTTTTTCACCGTGCCCTCCAGCTGGCGGATGTTGTTTTTCAGCCGGTTGGCGATGTATTCGCACACGTTTTCCGGGATCTTGATGTCCAGCAGCTCTGCCTTGCGGCGGATGATAGCCAAACGGGTTTCAAAATCCGGGGGCTGAATGTCGGCGGTGAGGCCCCATTCAAACCGGGTGAGAAGCCGTTCCTCCAGGGTGGCGATGTCCTTGGCCGGCCGGTCAGAGGTGAGGACGATCTGCCGCTTGGCCTCGTACAGGGAATTGAAGGTGTGGAAGAATTCCTCCTGGGTGGATTCCTTGCCGGCGATGAACTGGATGTCGTCCACCAGCAGCACGTCGGCCTTCCGGTACCGCTGCCGGAATTCCTGGGTGGTGCCGTGGCGGATGGCCTCGATCATTTCGTTGGTGAACTCGTCGCCCTTAATGTACAGAATGTTCATGGTGGGGTGGGTGCGGGAAATTTCATTGCAGATGGCGTACAGAAGGTGCGTTTTGCCAAGCCCCGAGTTTCCGTAAATAAACAGGGGGTTGTACAGGCTGGCCGGTTTTGTGGCCACCGCAATGGAAGCCGCGTGGGCAAATTTGTTGGAAGGCCCCACAATGAAGGTGTCGAAGGTGTACTCGTAGTCTTCCCCTGAGGGAAGGGCCTCCTCCGCCGGGCGGACGAGCTCTTCCGGAATGCAGAATTTGATCTTCAGGCCCGGGCCGAACACCTCGTCCAGCGCTTCGGTCAAAAGGGGTGTGTAGCAGCGCTCCAGCGTCTGACGGTGGAAGTCGTTGGGCACCTTCAGCACGGCCGCGCCCTGGGCGAAGTCCAGGGTAACAGGCTCAATCCGGCTGATCCAGGTGGTGAAGGCGACCTCTGTAATGCGGTTTTTACAAAAATCGCAGATTAGGTTCCAGGCTTCGGTAAAGGATTCCATAGCTTCCATCTCTACCTTTCCAAATTTTTACATTCCGAAAAAACGGCTCGTCGGCAGCCCCTTCCGCAAAACGGCGGAAAAGGGCATAATACATTCCTATATTACCACAAATCAAATCTTTTGACAACAAAAAGCCCTGCCCGTTTCTTTTCCTTAGAAGAAGCGGCAGAGGAAGCTGCGGCTCCGCGCCCTGTGCGGGGCCGGTTCCCTGTCCCCCTCCGCGCAAGGGTAGACACCCTGGAAAAATTGTTGTATAATGCTGGCGATATTGTTTCAGGAGAGGGATTCTTTATGCCGTTCAGCTACCAGACCACCATGCGGGCCTGCTTTGTAGGGTACATTGTGCAGGCCATTATCAATAATTTTGCGCCGCTGCTGTTTCTCACCTTTCAGAACAGCTACCGCATTCCCCTGGAGCAGATCACCCTGCTGGTGACGATCAACTTTGCGGTACAGCTTCTGGTAGACCTGGGCTCGGCCAAATTTGTGGACAAAATCGGGTACCGGGCCTCCATTCTCATCGCCCACGGGGCGGCGGCGGCCGGGCTCGTCTTTCTGGCCGTCCTGCCGGAATGGATGGACCCCTTCGCCGGGCTGCTCATCGGGGTGGTGACCTACGCCGTGGGCGGGGGGATCATTGAGGTGCTCATCAGCCCCATTATGGAGGGCTGCCCCACAGACAACAAAGAAAAGGCCATGAGCCTGCTGCACTCCTTCTACTGCTGGGGCCATGTGGGGGTGGTGCTGCTTTCCACCCTGTTCTTCCAGCTGGCCGGCATGGAAAACTGGCGGGTGCTGGCGCTGGTCTGGGCCCTTATCCCCCTGGGCAACGGGCTGGTGTTTTTGAAAACGCCCATCGCGCCCCCGGTGGCCGAGGGGGAAAGGGGCATGACGCTGGGGGAGCTGTTCCGCAGCAGGCTGTTCTGGCTGTTTCTGGCGATGATGGTCTGCTCCGGCGCCAGCGAGCAGGCGGTCAGCCAGTGGGCCTCCGCCTTTGCGGAGGAGGGGCTGGGCGTGACCAAGGCGGTGGGCGACCTGGCGGGCCCCATGGCCTTCGCCGCCCTCATGGGAATTTCCCGGGCAATTTATGGCAGGTGGGGGCATAAAATCAACCTGAATTCCTTCATGCTGTTCAGCGGCCTTCTGTGCATGGCGGCTTACCTGCTGGCCAGCCTTTCTCCCTGGCCGGCGCTCAGCCTGGCGGGCTGCGGGCTGTGCGGCTTTTCGGTGGGAATCATGTGGCCCGGCACCTTCAGCAAGGCCTCCGCTTCCCTGCGGGCCGGCGGCACGGCCATGTTCGCCCTGCTGGCGTTGGGCGGCGACCTGGGCTGCTCTGCCGGGCCCACCCTGGTGGGCTTCGCCTCTTCCCTGCCCGGGGGCATGAAGGCGGGCATTCTCACCGCCATTGTGTTCCCGGCGGTCATGACGGCCTGCCTGCTGCTGCAGCGGAAAAAAAGCCGCGCCGGGGAGGCTTCCGCCAGCAGGGAATAGGAGAAAATCAAAAAAATTTTTTGTGGTTCTTCCCCGGGCAGATACCTTATCTTGCGGGGGGAGGACCCGCCTGGGGGAAAATCTGCACAAAAGCGGCTGTTTTCCCAGAAAAACCGGCCTTTCCCGGGAAAAATAAGGTTGACAGGCGGCCGGTTTATAATATATAATGCTATATTGCAAGGTTTGTACCTGAGATTGTACAACGGTAAGCTTTTCGCCCGAAAGGAGGGTTTTCCATGTTGAGAACATATCAGCCCAAGAAGCTGCACAGGAAGAAGGAGCACGGCTTCCGCAAGAGAATGTCCACCAGCAACGGCCGCAAGGTTCTGGCGCGCCGCCGTGCCAAGGGCAGAGCACGTTTAACCCACTGAGCGCAAGGCCACCGTTAGCGTGGCCTTTCTTTGTATGCAGGGGCAAAAGTCCCTCCCGGCGGCTTTGCCCAAGAGAGTAGAGTATGTGATTCGGCTATGGATGTGATTGTCCCATTAAAGGAAAATAAGGATTTCCGAAGGCTGTACGCCAGGGGGAAGTCCTATGTGAGCCCTGCCCTGGTGACTTATGTGATGAAGAACCGGGCGGGCGGCGTTCGCGTGGGTATTACCACCAGCAAGAAGATTGGAAACGCGGTGAAACGAAGCCGCTCCCGCAGGGTAATCCGGGCCGCCTACCGCCAGGTTTACCCAAAGCTGAAGCCGGGGTATGATTTTGTGTTTGTGGCCAGGGGAAAGACCCCCTTCGTGAAAAGCACGGAGGTTTACCGCGCCATGATGAAGCACATGAAGGAAGCCGGGGTTCTGCGATGAAGAGCCTTCTTCTGCGCCTGATCCGGTTTTATCAGAAAGCCATTTCCCCTTACAAGGGGGGATCCTGCTGCAAGTATATCCCCACCTGTTCCAATTACGCCATCGAGGCCATTCAGCGGTTCGGGGCGTTCAAGGGATTTTTTCTTGCCTTATTCCGCATACTGCGCTGTAACCCGTTCAGCCGGGGGGGCTACGACCCTGTGCCGGAAAAACGGGACAAGCGTTCACCACGATAGAGGAGTTTTGCGTGTATGGATATTTTTAACTGGTTTGGAAGCCTGCTTGGGTATCTGCTGTGGTTCCTGTATGAGATCGTCAACAACTACGGCGTGGCGATTATTCTGTTTACCATTATTGTGAAGGGGCTGCTGTTCCCCTTCTCCATCAAGCAGCAGAAATCCATGGCGTCGCAGGCCAAGGTACAGAAGAAGGTTCGTGAGCTTCAGAAAATCTACGCCAACGACAAAATGAAGCTCAGCGAAGAGACCCAGAAGCTTTACCAGAAAGAGGGCGTCAGCATGTCGGGCGGGTGCCTGACCATGCTCATCCCCTTCCCGATTCTGTTCGGCATTTATTATTCCGTGCTGTACCCCCTGCGGAACGCCCTGCACATTGGGGCCGACCGGGTGAACGCGGCCACCCAGCTTCTTACCCAGATCCCGGGCGTGGGCGCTTCCTTCGGCACGCAGTACGGCGAAATCCAGATCATCAAGCATTTTGCCGATCTGAAAGACTACCTCACCATGTTTACCCCGGAAGACATGGAGAAAATCGAATCCTTCAGCCGCGGGTTCCAGTTCCTGGGCCTTGACCTGCTGGCCACGCCCCAGAGCAGCAGCTTTTCTTCCATGATGTGGCTCATTCCGGTGCTGTGCCTTGTCACCTCCATCGGCATGCAGATCTACACCATGCGCAAGCAGCCGGGGGCAGCCCAGCAGCAGCAGGGCTGCATGAAGTACATGCTGTACGGCATGTCGCTGTTCACCGCGTACCTGGCCTACACCATGCCCGGCGCCGTGGGCTTTTACTGGACCCTGCAGACCCTTCTGGGCATTCTGCAGACCTTCCTTCTCAACATGTTCTACAGCCCGGCCGACCTGGTGGCCCGCTCGGAAGCGGCGCGCATTGCCCGCCGCGAGCTGGAAGAGGCCAAGGTGCAGGAGATCCCCCTGAACCAGCAGATTGAGCTGCGCAGGGTGCTGGAAAAGAAAATGGCGGCCTCCACCGGGAAAAGCCAGCAGAAGGAAGAAAAGAAGAAGCTTCCCGGCGAAAAGAAAACGCCCCAGAAGAGCAAGGGAAAATCCGGCCAGAGCAGTTCCGATTATATGGGAACGAAGAAATAGGATGAAGATTTTGGGTAAGGAGGTTGGTTTTACATTATGTTGAGAGAAGCCATTGCAACCGGCGACACCATTGAGCAGGCAAAAGAAGCGGCTTGCCGCGAACTGGGGGTAGAGTCCTACGAGGCGGAATTTGAGGTGCTGCAGCTTCCCGTAAAAAAGACCTTCGGCTTGTTCGGCGGCAGCCCCGCCAAGGTGCGCGCTTTTATTCAGACAAGCCCGGCGGACGCCGCCGTAGACTACCTGAAAACCATCCTTGCATACATGGGGGTCAGCCAGGCGGAGTTCGGCGTTCAGGAGGAGGAGGGCGGCGCCCTCATCTCCATTTCCGGGCCGGACGTGGGCTTTATCATCGGCCACCGGGGCGAAACGCTGGACGCCCTGCAGTACCTGGCGGGCCTGGTGTCGAATCATGTGGAGGATTCTTACTACCGCATTACCCTTGATATTGGAAACTACCGCCAGAAGCGGAAGGAAACCCTGGAACAGCTGGGCAAAAAAATCGCCGCCAAGGCGGTGCGCACCGGCCGCAACTGCTCGCTGGAGCCCATGAACCCCTACGAGCGGCGCATCATCCACACCGCCGTGCAGACGGTGGAGGGCGCCAAGTCCTGGAGCGAAGGGGAAGACCTGGCGCGCCATGTGGTCATTGGCCCTGTGGACGGGGAACGGCCCCAGCCGCAGCGCCGCAGCAAGGGCCGCCGCCCCGAGGGCGGCCGGGGGAACAGCCGCGGCGACCGCGGCGGCCGGCCCAGAGGGAGCAGCAGGCCCCGCCCGCGCCAGGGCGGCGAGGCGCAGAGGCAGCAGCCCGCCCAGCAGCCCCCCGCACAGCGCCGGGACGACTCTCAGGCGCCGCTGTACGGCCGCATTGACGTAAAAAAGGAATGAGACGGCAGGCGCCGCATCGTTTTCGGCCGCGCTTTCACTTGCGGCGGGGGAGGTGCGCCGCCGGCAGCCCAGGGGCGGTTCGCAGGAACCGCCCTTTTTCTTTCAGGAGGGAATTTGTATGGACGCCACAGACACCATTGCCGCCATTTCCACCGCCCAGGCCCCAGGGGGGATTGGCCTGATCCGTATTTCCGGGCCGGACGCCCAGGCGGTTGCCGACCGGGTTTTTACCGCCAAAAGCGGGAAAAGGCTGCAGGACGAGAAGGGCTACACCGTCCATTACGGCCGCGTGCGGGACGAGCAGGGCGACATTGACGAGGCCATCGCCATCAACTACCGGGCCCCGGCCAGCTTTACCGGGGAAAACGTGGCCGAGCTTTCCTGCCATGGGGGGCTGTACCTGCTGCGCCGCACCCTGCGGGCCCTGTACCAGGCGGGGGCGCGCCCGGCCCAGCCCGGCGAATTCACCAGGCGGGCCTTTCTGAACGGCAAGCTGGGCCTGACAGAGGCCGAGGCCGTCATGGAGCTGATTTCCGCCCGGGGCAGCCAGGCCGCCCGCGCCGCCCTGGCAGGGCGGGACGGGGCGCTGGAAAAGCGGATCCAGGCTATCCGCGGCAGGCTGGTGGCGACCGCCGCCCATTTAGAGGCCTGGGCCGATTACCCAGAGGAGGATATTCCGGAAATCAACGAACTGGAATTAAAAGAGACCTTTTTTCAGGCAGGCCGCGAGCTGGACAAGCTTCTTTCCTCCTTTGACGCGGGCCGGGCCCTGCGGGAGGGGGTAGACACGGTGATCGCCGGCAGGCCCAACGCGGGGAAGTCCACCCTGATGAACCTGCTGGCCGGGTGCGAGCGCTCCATTGTCACCGACGTGGCGGGCACCACCCGGGACGTGGTGGAAGAGACCGTGCTGCTGGGGGGCGTTCCCCTGCGGCTGGCAGACACCGCCGGCCTGCGCGACACCCAGGACGCGGTGGAGCGGATCGGCGTGGAAAAGGCCAGGGACCGCCTGCGCACGGCCCAGCTGGTGCTGGCGGTGTTCGATTCCTCGCAGAAGCTGGGGGAGGAGGACAAGCGCCTGGTGCGGGAATGCCAGGGCGTTCCTGCCGTGGCGGTGGTAAACAAGAGCGATTTGCCCAACAAAATAAACCAAGAGTATATTCAAAAGAGTTTTCAGCACGTGGTATATATCTCTGCCTTAAAGGGGGATGGATTGGAGGCGTTGGCCCGGGCGGTGGGGAAGGTACTGCGCACCAATGAGATTGATCCCAACGAAGGGCTGCTGTACACAGAGCGGCAGAGGGAAGCGGCGCGCCGGGCGCGGGAATCCCTGCGGGAGGCCCAGCACGCCCTGACGGCGGGCATGACCTACGACGCGGTTACGGTTTGCCTGGAAGGGGCGGTTTCCGCCCTTCTGGAGCTCACCGGCGAGCGCGCCACCGTGGCCGTGGTAGACGAAGTTTTCTCTCACTTCTGCGTCGGCAAATAGCCCACCTCCGGTGGGGAGGACGCGCACCCGCCGCCTACGGCGGCTCTCCCTGGGTGGGGTGGGGCAGAGCGAAGCGTGTTTTGCGGGGCTGCGCCCGCAAAACACGCTTCGGCGCCCGCGGTTTTATCACGGGAAAAGAGGGGTTCGCAGCTGCTCCGCGAAGTCAGGGTGATAGTTTGTGTTCGCCCACTTTCTTCCTGGGAGCAAACGTGAAAGTTTT
>DVMK01000074.1 GCA_018715025.1 Candidatus Caccousia avistercoris | reverse complement strand
TTTTCGGCCTGCTGGCCGCCCTGCTTTCCAAATCAGGGGACAAAAGCTGACCGCGCTCGCGCCACGCGGGGCGTTCCGGCGCAGAAAAAGGGGAGGCGGCTGGCAAAGCCTCCTCCCCTTCTGAACGGGCGGTTTGACAGGAGCTTATTGAATAGAGCAGTCCAAGTAATGCTCCAGCTCCTCCTCGTCCTTCCGCTTCTTTTCAAAAAACAGGAAAACGGCAATCGCGGCAGCGGTCAGGGCTGCGATTGCAGAAATCACGGTGACAAGTACGGTGAATCCACTTTTTTTCAAATCAGACACCTCCGTTTGACTACAATGATGGATAGGGCACTATAGGGAACCGCACGTTTCTGTGCAGACTGCCTTCTGATTCTTATGATACCCAATCCAGGAGAAAAAGTCAACCGAAAAGGGGGCGGCGGGCTGAATTTCATAGAATGGTTACAAATTGCGGCTTGCCTGCGCCAGAAGGCGCCCTCCCGGCCCGCCTGCAGGCAGCCTCCTGCGGGCGTAAAAAAAGCAGAGCCGAAGCTCTGCTTTTTTAAACGCTGAGGAACGCAGGAATTACGCGTTCGCTTTCTTGGCCAGCTGGGACTTCTTCCTAGCGGCAGCGTTCTTGTGCAGGATCCCCTTGGCGGCTGCCTGGTCGATCTTCTTAATCGCCACGCGCACGGCCTCGGCCTTGTCGGCGCCATTCTTCTCAATGGCGGCGTTCGCCTTCTTGATGGTGGTCTTCAGCTCGGAATTGATGGCCTTGTTGATAAGGGTCTTCTTCGCAATCACCTTGACGCGCTTCTTCGCAGACTTAATATTGGGCATAGTTTCACCTCCTTTGTCACGTAGAGTAAATTTTATCACGAATAACGGGAAAAAGCAAGGGATTTCCCAAAAATATCGCTTTCCCGCCGCAGATTGGGGAGGAAGCGGTTTTCCGGGGAGGGAACAGCCGCGGCGTTTGGCGGGAAATCGCCCCTTTTTCCACAACGCTGCAAAAAAGGATGGATGAGTATGGAATACAGAACGGATTTGGCCGTAGAATATACGCCCCCCTCCTGCCACCGGCGGGAGCTGCGGGACGGCTGCGCCGTCACCCGGCTGAACCACCGGGGGGAACGGTACGTGACCATAGAGCTCCCCGCCCTGACCGACCACACCGGCGGGGCCGCGGCGGAGCTGATCCGGCGGGAGCTGGCCGCCATGCTGCCGGGGCGCGGGCTGGTTCTGGTGGTGGGCCTGGGGAACCGTTCCATCACCCCGGACGCCCTCGGCCCTTTGACGGCGGACAAAATCCTCGCCACCCGCCACATCCGCGGGGAGCTGGCCAGGGCGGCAGGTCTGGAAGGGCTTCGCCCTGTGGCCGTGCTGGCCCCCGGCGTGCTGGGGAACACCGGTGTGGAATCCGGCGAGGCGGCGGAAGCCCTGGCGGCCGCCCTGCACCCGGCGGCGGTGGTGGCGGTGGATGCCCTGGCCGCCCGCAGCCTTTCCCGCCTTGGGTGTACGGTGCAGCTTTCCACCGCGGGGGTTTCCCCGGGGGAGGGCGTGGGCAACCCCAGGCCTGAGCTGAGCGCCCGCCGTCTGGGCGTGCCGGTGGCGGCGCTGGGGATCCCCACCGTGGTGGATGCCGCGTCCCTGGCCGCCGACCTGACCGGAGGCCGCCGGGAGGCCGTCGAGTCCGTCTGCCCCCGGGGGGCCTCCATGGTGGTGACGCCGCGGGAGATTGACCTTTTGGTAGAGCGGGGCGCGCGCACCCTGGCCATGGCCGTCAACCGGGCCCTGAACCCCGGCCTCAGCCAGGAGGAGATCTCCCTGCTCACCTCCTGACGGCCGGAAACTGTCATGAGCCCCTCTTCCCCGGCATACCTATGACTGACAGGAATTTTGCGCCGGAAACGGGGGAATACCATGGGAAAAGACAGAGGAAATCAAGTAAGGCTGTTCTGTGCGGCGGCGCTGTGCCTTTCCCTCTCAGGGCTTGGGGTCTACTGCTTGTCGGACACGCTCCCCACCCTTCCAGAGGGCCGGGTGGAGATGGCCGCCGCCGGGTTTATCCTGCCGGACGGCGCGTTTGAGGCGGCCCGCGAGGGCCTGCTGTTCCAGGGCTCAGAAAGCCGGGCGGCTTCCGGCTCCGCCCCCCAAAGCAGCCAAACGGAGGAGGCCCCCGTGCAGGGGGCTTCCTCCGCCGCTTCCCAGCCTTCTCAGCCAGAGGAGGAGCCCCAGGCCTCCTCCGGGCCGGCGGTGCCCGCCGGGCTTCCCCTGCGGAACGGCCCGGTGGAAACCGTGCTGGCCAACGGGATTCAGGAGACGACGATTTCCAACACGGGCATACAATACGGGAATATGTGGGTCAAAAACACGAACAAAAACCATTCCATCGACATTGCCGCCGAGCTGGAAAAGGAGCCGGACGTAAAGCTGAAGCGGGACGGCAGCGTGGAAATTCTCATTTACCACACCCACACCACCGAAGCCTTCCAGGGCGACACCAGAACCCAGGACAACAGCCGGAACGTGGTGGCGGTGGGGGAAAAAATCAAGGCGGAGCTGGAGGCCGCCGGGTTTGGCGTGCGCCACGACACCACATGCCACGACTACCCCTCCTACAACGGTTCCTACGACCGTTCCGGCGAAACGATTCAGCGGAACCTGGAGCAGTACCCCGGCATCCAGGTGACCATCGACGTACACCGCGACGCCCTGGGCTCCTCTGACGCCAGGGTAAAGCCCACGGTGATGGTAAACGGGCGCAAGGCCGCTCAGATCATGATTGTGGCCGGCTGCGACGACACCGGGAACATCGGCTTTCCCGACTGGGAGTACAACCTGAGGCTTGCCGTGCGTTACCAGCAGGCTGTCAGCGACCTGTACCCCTCCCTGGCGCGGCCTATGAGCTTCTGCCCGAAAAAGTACAACGAGCACATGACTCACGGCTCTCTTCTGGTAGAATTCGGCACCGACGCCAGCACCCTGGACGAGGTGCTCTACTCCGGCGAGCTGTTCGGCAAGGCCATGGCCCAGGCCCTGCTGCAGCTGACAGAGTCCGCTGCGTAAGACCCGCAAAGACAGAGAAGCCGCAAAACGGAAGGAGAGAAGGAAACGGAAGTGAAACGAAAAAGAAGAGGGCTGCGCGCGTTCCTCACCGCCCTTGTGTGCACCCTGTGCCTCATTGTGCTGGCGCTGGCCTTCTGCGAGGTAGATGCCCAGTCTAGGCGAATTGGCTTCGGGGACGACGAAACCCTGTGGAAAAAAATCGAAGAAAACTGGCAGTTGCCGGATTTTGACCTGTATGATATAATAAACACAGACAGATAGGCGGCAAGCCTTTTCCATGCCGCAGGCCACGAAAAAGCTTGCCGGAGCCTTTCCCTGTTCTGTTTCAAAATATACAGCAGGACGCCCTGAAAGGGGCCGCCCGGAGGGCCGCCCGCAGGGCGGCGGGAGAGTTCGGATATGATGAAGAAATACGGAAGGGTTTGGATCCTTTTTCTATGTATAACAGCCTTTACCCTTGCGGCTGCCTTTGGAGCTTCGGCAAGGGAACTGCCCCGTGCGTCAGAGCCTGTGGAGGACCCCGTCCTCCCCGTCTCTGAGCCAGCCCAGGAAGTGCCGTCTGCGCCGCCTGCCTCTTCGGCCCCGCCGCCCAGCGAGGCCCCCTCCAGCCAGGCGCCCGCCTCCTCCGCGCCTCCTCCGGCTTCCTCGGCCCCGCCGCCGGCTTCTTCCGCGCCGCCGGCCAGCCAGCCGCCGCCGTCACAGCCGGAGCAGGAGCCCGCTTCCTCTGGGGATTCCTCCCAGGCGGAAAGCTCCGGGGCCGAAAGCTCTTCCCAGGCCTCCAGCACAGCCCGCCGGGAGTCCAGCGAAATTCAGCTGCCCAGCGTGGGGGACGTAAGCGGGGTGGGGCTTCTCTCTGCCGCGGCGGAGGAAGCGCGGGAGCAGAACAGCCAGATCAACTGGATCGGCATCCTCTCCTGGGTATGCATCATCGCAGGGGTTGTCATTGTGCTTATCATTTTACTCAGCAACCGCAGGCCGCCCAGAGGCGGGTACGGGCGCAAGCGCTACCGCCGCCCCAGGCGCCGCAGCCGGAAACGGCTTCTGCCCGACCGCTACTACAACCGGTACCATTGAGAGCAGGAAGGTGGGAACCCCTTGGTTCGTGACATTTGCAGGGATATGTTTTTCCTGTCCCAGCGGGCGGAACCTGCCGCCCCGGAGGATCTGCCTGTGGGGATGGATCTGCTGGAAACCCTGGAAGCCCACCGGGAGGAATGCGTGGGAATGGCGGCCAACATGATCGGCGTGCGCAAGCGAATCATCGCCGTGAGAGACGGGGAAGCCAGCCTGCTTATGTTCAACCCGGAAATCATTCAGAAATCGGGGCCATACCAGGCGCAGGAGGGCTGCCTTTCCCTGGAAGGCGTCCGCACGGCCCGCCGCTGGAAATCCATCAAGGTGCGGTATTGGAACGAGAAATTTCAGGAGCGCTTCCGCACCTTTTCCGGCTGGACCGCTCAGATCATCCAGCATGAAATAGACCATTGCGAGGGAATCTTGATTTAAAACAGTAAAGATAAGAAGAGGCAGGCCGGGAGCATTCCGGCCTGCCTCTTCCTTTATTATTCCTGGATCCAGCGCCTCACAGCGTCCCGCAGGAAACGGGCGCATCCGGGGACGGAACCGTCGTAATAGGCGGTAAAGCGCTCGTCCTCCACATAAAGCTCCGCAATTCCTCTGTGCCTGGCAGGGCTGTACGGGCCTCCGGCGGCGGAAAGCCACCTGCGGTGCAGGGCGGAAATCTCCCGCCCCTCCTGGCTTTCCGGAGAAAGCCCGGCCTGCACGGCGCGTTCCAGCCTCTGCCGGATCTCCCGCCCCAGGGCCTCCCACTCCCCGTACTGTTCCCGGGACATGCTTCCCCACGCGGCGTTGGCCTCCTCCACCTGAGCGCTTCCATACTTTTTCCGAAGCTCTTCGCCGTACGCCGCCTCGTTCTTCTCCAGCGCCTGCCGCTGGAACGCGGCGAATTTCTGCTCGTCGTTCATAGTTTCCTTCCTTTCTTCTGCGCGGATCGTGTCCTTCACCGATTGAATCAGCGCCTCCAGCCGGGCCTGTTCCTGTTCCAGAGCAGACAGGTGGCTGCGCAGGGCTGTCAGGCGGTCAAAGGAGGGATCGTCCAGGCACTCCCTGATACGGGCCAGCCCCACCCCAAGGGCCCGGTAATACAGAATGTGCTGCAGCCGCTCCACCTCCGCCGGGCCGTAGTAGCGGTAACCGCTTTCCGCCACCCGGCTGGGCTTCAGCAGTCCCAGCTGGTCGTACCAGCGCAGGGTGCGGGTGGTCACCCCGGCCAGGCGCGACAGCTGTTGAATGGAATATTCCATGGAAAACGACCTCCTTTGTCCGCTGAGGATCAGTATACCAGCTGACGCAGCGGCAGAGTCAAGGGGCAAAGCATATTTTTTATGTCAAAAAGCCGCAGGCCGCGCGCTGCGTGAGAAATCCCGCCGAAAGGCGGTGATATGGGTGGATGCTTCCTGCTGATATTTCTCTGCCATATAAATTCCAGTGCTTTATTCTTCGTGAACAAGGGTGCTCTTGAAAGATTTCTAAGAATCATCATATCGCGCATGAGCTTCCTTGTCCGCCACATTATCAGTCTCTTTTTCCTCGATTGTAACATAGGATCAAACCTTGCCACACTAGCAACGCTGTGCCGCAAACAGCATCTTCCAGTCAAGGCGCATTTCCGTCTGTGCCTGCCCAAGCACAAGCCTGTCCCCGCCAGCTGTGCAAATATCCTCTCAGGCCTGAAATGTCTGGCTATGGCCCTTGATTCTGAGTTACAAGGGTGATATGATGGCAGTACAGAGAAGCGCCGTGTCAAGGTTTACCAGAGAATCTCCCATTCAATACGGAACCGGGCGGGAGACACGTCCCATTGGGCGGGTTTCCGCCCCCCGCCCCCTGACAGAGTACCGGGAGGATTATCCCTACATAGCGGCCATGTACGACCGGAAAGAAATCGGATAAACAGAAACAAGGGAGGAAAAGGTATGGCAAAGGAAATCCCGATACAGGGAAAAATCATCAGCGATCCGCGGCCGGACAAAGAAAGGGTCTGCTTTGCCCGGCAGGAAGATCGTCTCGTCTTTTCGTATGACTGCGAGCAGCTTTGGGTAGAGGCCTGGGGCGAAAACAGCCTGCGCGTGCGGGCAACCAAGCTGGCGGAAATGCCTGGGAATGACTGGGCTCTCAGTGAAGGGAAGGGAGACTGCCGCCCGGAAATTACGATTTTTGAGGACGGCCGCGCCGAAATCCGGAACGGGAAGCTCATCGCCCGGTTTACCGCCGCCGGGAAGCTCGCCTTTTACCACCAGAACGGGAAGCTTCTCTTGGAGGAGTACGTGCGGAACCGCCGGGACATCCGGAGCGACAATTGTTCTGCGCTGGAAATCGACGCCCGGGAATTCCGCCCCATCATCGGCGGGGATTACCAGATTTCAGCCCGGTTTGAATCGGCAGGCCCTGACGAAAAGCTGTTTGGCATGGGCCAGTACCAGCAGCCTTACCTGGATCTCAAGGGCACAGACCTGGATCTGGCCCACCGGAATTCCCAGGCCAGCGTGCCCTTTGTGCTTTCCTCGCTGGGGTACGGCTTTTTGTGGAACAACCCGGCGGTAGGCCGGGCCACGTTCGGCAAAAACGTAACCACCTGGACGGTGAATTCCTCCAAGGCGCTGGATTACTGGGTGACGGCGGGCGACACACCGGCTGAAATTGAAGAAGCTTACGCCCGCGCAGCCGGCACCGTGCCCATGATGCCCGAGTACGCCATGGGCTTCTGGCAGTGCAAGCTTCGTTACCAAACCCAGGAAGAGCTTCTCTCCGTAGCCCGGGAGTACAAGCGCCGGGGCCTTCCCCTTTCTGTCATTGTGGTGGACTTTTTCCATTGGCCGCTGCAGGGGGAGTGGAAATTCGACCCGGTCTACTGGCCTGACCCGGACGCGATGATCCGGGAATTGAAGGAGATGGGCGTGGAACTGATGGTGTCCATTTGGCCCACGGTGGATTACCGAAGCGAAAATTTTGAAGAGATGAAGCAGCTGGGCTACCTCATCCGCACCGAGCGCGGGTTCCGCATCGCCATGGACTACATGGGGAACACCGTCCATTTCGACGCCACCAATCCCAGGGCCAGAGAATACGTGTGGGCCAAGGCGAAAAAAAATTATTATGACAAAGGCGTGCGGATTTTCTGGCTGGACGAAGCCGAGCCGGAATATTCTGTCTACGATTTTGACAACTACCGCTATTTCCTGGGGCCGAACGTGCAGGTGGGAAACCTTTACCCTGTCATGTACGCCAAAACCTTTTTTGACGGGATGAAGGCGGAGGGCCAGGAAAACATTGTGAACCTGCTGCGCTGCGCCTGGGCCGGAAGCCAGAAATACGGCGCCCTTGTATGGAGCGGAGACATCCACTCCGATTTCAAAACGCTGCGGAACCAGTACGCCGCCGGCCTGAATATGGGGATTGCCGGGATTCCCTGGTGGACGACCGACATCGGCGGATTCCACGGCGGCTGGGTGGAGGATCCGGCCTTTCACGAGCTGCTGATCCGCTGGTTCCAGTACGGCGCCTTCTGCCCGGTGATGCGGCTTCACGGCGACCGTGAGCCCCACAAGCCTCAGTACGGCACCACCGGAGGAGCCGCCTGCCTGTCCGGCGCAGACAACGAGGTATGGTCTTACGGCCCCCAGGTTGAAAAAATCTGCACCAAATACCTGTTTCTGCGGGAACGCCTGCGCCCCTACATCCGCAGCCTTATGCTGGAAGCCCACGAAAAGGGAACGCCGGTCATGCGCCCGCTGTTCTACCAGTTCCCGCAGGATGCAGCCTGCTGGGAGGATCAGGAGGAATACCTGTTCGGGCCGCAGCTTCTGGTGGCCCCGGTTCTGTACGCAGGTATGACGGAACGGCGCGTCTACCTGCCGCAGGGGGCGGAATGGACCAACGTTTGGACCGGGGAAACGCAGAAGGGCGGGACAACGGTTTCCGTGCCCACCCCTATCGATCAAATCCCCGTGTTTACAAAGGATCCCGCTCTTCTTCCCCTGTTCCAGGAAGTATAACGGCAAAAAGCCGGATGCGAGTGCATCCGGCTTTTTCGCTGTATGCACAGACATCCCGGGCCTTTGCCTGAAGGCTGTCTGGTTTTCGCTTTTTGGCGGGGCCGAAGGCCGGTTCAGCCTTCGATTTTCCGAATGGCCTCCTCCGCGCTGCACATGCCCATCATCACCGAGAGCAGGCCGTTGCCGTACCGGTTGAACATGGCAACCGGCAGGGCGGTGAGATCGTCAACCGCATCGTCGCCGGGCAGGGCGTCCTTCGCGTTGATGCCTACCTTGTAAAGGATTTCCCCATCTGAGAGATCCATTTCAAAATTGCCCAAAGCAAGGCCGTAATTCGCCCTGGTCAGGAACTCGCAGACCTGCGCCATGCAGTCCTGGTCCGCCTTCATGGAAATCCCGCCGTAGCTCATAATCCGCTGGCAGCAGCTGGGATCCTCCGAGGAAGCGCGGATCATAATGCGGATGTCCGTGCTGCCCAGCTTCGTTTTATTCAGATTAAAGGAGATAAGGAAGATATGCTTGTCCTCGTCATAACGATACCGGTAATGGTTCTCATCCAATACATTTCGGACCAATCTTACAGCGTCTTTCATGGATACGGACATAAACAATACACTCCTTTAATTTATTGGGAAAACTAATTGCTATTTTATAAATTCATTTTATTCCTAAAGATAAAATATGTCAAGAATTACTGTAAAATATAGAAAAAATCCGGGCCGCTCGAAAAGCAAGAGGCCCGGATTTTTCTGCGTTGATTCTGACAGCGGCCTGCGCCAGCCTTTCATTCCCCTTCCCCGGCAGAAAGCAGCTTTTCCGCCTGCCCGGTCTGAATTTCCCGGATGTGCCGTTTGATTTTTTCTTCCGGCCAATTCCACCACTGCAAGGCCAGCAGCTTTTTCACCGTTTCCTCCGGGAACCGCTTGCGGATCACCCGGGCCGGCACGCCGCCCACCACGGCGTACGGCGGCACATCCCTTGTCACAAGGGCGCGGGCCCCCACAACGGCCCCGTCCCCAACCGTAACCCCGGCCATAATGACAGCCTCGTACCCAATCCACACATCGCTGCCCACAAAAATATCGCCCCTGCGGTCCCAGGCCTCTGCCACGTCCTCTTTTCGCAGGCCCCACTCCTCTACACCGTTTCCCGGTCGCCGCTGCGCGGATATATCTTCTTCTGGTCCATGCTCTTCTCCTCTCCGGTCACTGCGGGGGAAACCGATAGGTTTTGACCTGATCAAAGCGGTTATTCTCCACATAGAAAACCGCCTGTTCTCTGGGCGCGTACACAAAAGAAACCCTGGTGGCCCAGAGCCCCTCCTGCCGGACGGCGCGAAGCACGGAAAACGCCTCGGAAACCGTACATTTTCCCCTGTACCCGTCCAGCAGCCTGGCGGCCCTTTCGTAGCGGTCGTCGCCCGGCACAAGGAAGGGGCGGGTGCTTTCCGGGGCCAGCAGGGAATAGTTTGTCGCCAGCGAATACGGCCCGGTTTCTTCCCGGTACCCGATGCCCGGTTCCACCAGCAGGGTACGGCCGTCCCGGTCTGACAGCACGGCCTGCATGGTGGTGTCCGGCGCATAGACGATCCTCTTTTCCCGCACCAGCCGAAGCGCCCCGTCAAACGTCAGCTCTCCCCGGATGAACCGTTCCGTCAAGCTGGCAACGGTCACACACCCGCCGCCCTCCCGAAAAACGCCCTCCGGGTTCCCGTGAACGTACAGCAGCGTCCCTGCGTTCCCATTTCGGTTCACCCCGTGGTACGAGTGCCGCAGGCCGTCGGGACGCAGGATGCCGATGGAAAAGCAATCCCTTTCCTCCATCACCTGATGATCCCACACCGCCGGGTCAATATCGAAATTAAACCCTGTCACTACGCTGCCGCGGCGGCAGACAAACCGGGTGCACATGAAAATCCCTCCCTGAAGCTGTTTTCCTGTCTCTATTGTACCTCCCCCGCCGCCTCTTTTCTATTCCCCAAACATTACCGAAGCGTTCTGTACAAACGAAAAGGGGGCTGCACCGCGGCAGCCCCCTTCCTATTTTTGATAGATAATTTTCCGAATCGCATACACGGACAGACAATATTTTTCAGACAACCCGTCCACAGAGGCCCCGTTCCGGTATTCCTCCGCAATCTGACGGTTCCGTTTCTCCAATTCCTGCCGGTAGCCGGACGCTTCCCCCCAGCGCTTCTGGCGCAGCGGATCGGCAGGAACATAGAGATACCCGCCCTGCAGGTACCTTTGCAGCTCCCTGACCAGCGCCTCGGGGAGAATCGCTCTGGCATTGATATATTTCATGTGGGCTTCCTCCTTGAAATCACATTCAAGCAGCAAAGCCAGCACATCTTCCTGCGACATTTTTTACTCCATGCAACCGTCGCAGTCCACTGGCTTTGCATGGAGCCTTACTTCATTGCGTTTCATTCGCACCTCCGGTGGGGAAGTCGCGCACCCGCAGCCTACGGCTGCTCTCCCTGGGCGCAGAATCCAGCCTGCACGCCCGCGGCGGTTCCCCGGTTCTGTATAATTTTCCTGCCGATCTTCTCCGGTGGGGAAGCCGCGCACCCGCAGCCTGCGGCCGCTCT
>DVMK01000073.1 GCA_018715025.1 Candidatus Caccousia avistercoris | reverse complement strand
TTCCCGGCAGCCTGCCGCAGCCAGCAGCAGGCAGAGGGCAAGGCACGCTAATCCTTTCCGAATGGTCTTGTTCATCTGCAAGCTTTTCCTCCCGTCGTTTTTCCAAAGCCCCCGCTGGGGAAGGGCCGTCTTCTACAAATCGGAAAAAATATAACCGGCGTTCCGCACGGTGCTGATGATGCCCAGCCTGTCCGGATCCACCTTTTTCCGAAGGTTGGAAATATGTACCATAACGGTGCGCACGTCGCCAAGGCTGTCGGTGGACCACACGTTCTGGTAAAGGTCGTGGTACAGCAGAAGCGTGTCCGGATGCTGCACCATATAGAGCAGAAGCGAATATTCAATGGAAGAAAGCTCTGTCCGCTCCTCCCCGTGAAGGATACAGCGATGAACCGTATCCACCGAGAAATGCTTGAACTCCATAATCCCGCCCTGCACGCCGGAGCGGGCCATTTCGCTGCTTCTGGCCCCGGAACGGCGGATGATGGCGTCGGCCCTGGCCAGAAGCTCTTCATAATTCACCGGCTTCACCATGTAGTCGTCGCCCCCGCTGCGCAGGGCCGAAATGATGGTTTCGCTGTCGTCCATGCAGCTCATAAAAATAATGGGGCAGGCGCAGCGGGAGCGGATCTCCCTGCACAGCTTGTCCCCGGAACAATCCGGCAGGAGCTCGTCCAGCAGGATCAGATCGTATTTCTTCTTTGCCAAAAGCTCCTCCGCGGCTGCACAGGTACCAGCCTTGTCCACCTCGTACCCGGCATGGGTCAGGTGGGCGGCCGTAATCACGCAGAGGTCCTCGTCGTCTTCCACAATCAACGCTTTATACATAGTTCCCTCCATTGGGTTTGAGAAACCGATACAAAGAATGTTACGCTCTTTATTATACCGTTATTCCGCTCACATTTCCATAGCTTTCAAAAAATTCTTGCCAGGGCAGAAAATCAGGGCGGCCGGGTGAACAAATTCCCGCCGCCCTGATATGGCTGTCATATTATTTTTACGCCTCTTCCGCTTCCGCCCGGGCTTCCTCCTTTTTGCGGGAACGCCCGGCCCTTTGCACCAGGCCGATCACCTGGCCGGAAAGCATGACCGTCAGCAGCGAGCAGGCCAGCCGCTCCAGCGGAATGTACGAGACGGAGAGGGCCAGCACCACCAAATCTGTGAGCAGGTAGGCCCATTGGATCCGCCAGTGCGTCACATGAGAAATTACCATAGCCAGGGCGTCGTCGCCGCCGGGCGCGCCGCCAGCCCTCACGCTGAGGCCAACCCCCACCCCCACAAAGACAGCGCCAACAACAGCCGCCGCCCATGGGTATTGGGCAAGCTGCGGCCAAAGGGGCGGGAACTGCTCAAACACCGCATAGAAAACGGAAAAGCCGCCGCCCGCCAGAATGGAGTACACGATGAACTCCCGGCCCAGCAGCCGCCACCCCACCACATAGCAGATCGCATTCATCACCACGCTGGAAACCGCGGGGGAAATGCGGAACCAGTGGTTCAGCAGCAGGGTCATTCCCAAAATGCCGCCCTCCGTGACGCCGGAAAGCGCGTGGACATTGTACAAACCGAAGGCCAGAATGGCGCTGCCCGCAAGGGCCATGGCGCAGCGCTTCGGCTTTACCAGGGTAAACAAAATAACACATCCTTTCTCTACTATCATAGCAGAGAAATGGGAATTTGACAAGAGAAATTTTTGTATATTTTATCAATTTAAATTCCTAATATCTAATAAAATTTCGTTATTTTATAGAAAAAACCGTAAATTTTGCAAATTTCAGCGCAAAAAAGCCAGCAAAATGCAAAAGCCTGCGGCTACATCCCGCAGGCTCTGCTTTGCACGGTTTTCCTTTATTTTACGCCGTTCAGCACAAAACCGGCCACCTTTCCCCCGGCGGTGTGCAGGCGCATGAGGCTTTCCTGGAAATTGTGGTAAGGGGTAACGCCGTACTCCGCCACCAGCACCACGCTGTCGGCACAGTGGGCCGCGCTGTCGGCGTCCGGCATCTTTTCCTCAGAGGGAAGCACGCACAGCACGTAGTCGTAGGCGGCAGCGGCCTCTTTCAAAAAGGCCGGGAAGGCCTGGGAGGCCAGCAGATCGGCAGAGCTGCCCGCCCCGCTGCCAGCGGAAAGGAAGAAAAGATTCTGGCCGCCGGTGGAGGAAACCGCCTCGGCCAGGGCGCACTTGCCGGTGAGCACCTGGGCCAGGCCCTGCTGCCCGCCGGAAGCGCCCAGCTGCTGGCCCAGGCCAGAGCCGGAAAAGTCCGCTTCCACCAGAAGCACGCTTTTGCCGGTGAGGGTAAACACACGGCCAAGCCCGGCGGCCACCGGGGCAGCCCCCTTCTTCCCCTTCACCGGGGTCAGAAGGATGCTCCCCTTTTCCCCCACCTGCTGGGTGACGGCGGCCCGCAGCTTGCGGTACTCGTCGGCAGCCTTTTCTCCGGCGGCGTTCGCCCGCAGGGAACCCAGGAAGGGAATCTTGAGGGACTGTGCCACATAAGCCCCATTGCGGATGGTGTGGTCCAGCAGAAGCACCGCCACCCCCACGCAGAGAGAGAGGACAAAGCCCATTACCATGCCCAGCACGGCGCTCTTTACCGCCGCGCCGGTGGGCGACTGGGCGTCGGGCTCTACCGCATGGTCGGTAATATGAACCTGAATGGGCGGCGTGGGGTAAATGGCTTCGATCTCTTCGCCAATCTGTTCGGCCGCCGCGTCGGCCAGCACGGCGGCCTTTTCCCGCTCCCCGGTGGAAACGGTGATCTCAATCAGGGTAGAGGTGGTGATCTGCTGGGCGGTGATGGCGTTGATTTCGCTTTCCTCCACCCCGGCGCGCTCCGCCACCGCCTGCTTCAAATCCAGGGAGGGGGCCATGGCAATGGCGGCCTGCAGCCGAACGTTCAGCATGCTGGCGTACTGGTTGCTGTAATCCGGCGAAGCGTTGTCGTCAATGGTACAGGCAATGAGGATGGTGCTGGTGGCGCTGTACTCCTCCTCGTAATTCCGCAGGGACACCGCCCCGAACAGGATGCCGCAGGCCACCACAGCCGCGGCGAATTTCCAGAGATTCCTTTTGAAAAAACGCAGGATCTCGGAGAAGCTGACGAATAATTCCATGAAAAATTCCCTCCTGTATTTTTTGGGGCCTTTCCTGGGAACGGCCCGCCGTTTTCCTTATTATCTCTGCCGGACGAAGTCCAGCACCTGCTGCATAATGATGGCCCAGTCATAGTGCTCTTCCGCAAACTGCCGTTCCTTCCCAGAAAGGGCGGGATCCTGCCGGCAGGCCTGGACAAAATCCACCACCGCCGCCATGTCCGCCGGGGCGTCCTCGTTGGGCAGCTTCAGGGCGAAGGGCAGGCCCCCGGAGAGGAGCCTGTCCTCATAAGCGTAGAGGAAGGGGATGCCTGCGGCGCAGTATTCCCGGGATTTCAGCGGGGAAAGATGGGTCAGCCCAATGCGGTAGACCCCCAGCGAAGAAACAGCCGCGTCGTTTTCACAGTAGAGCTCTGCCAGCTCCCCGGCGGTTTTGTAGCCCAGGAACTTCACCTGCTCTTCCAGGCCCAGCGAAGCCGCCAGCCCCTGCAGCTGCTGAATGGTCTCGTTCTTCCCCACAATGTGGAACACCAGGGGAATTTTCGGGGAATTGTCATAATATTGGCGCATCCCCCGCAAAATCCGGTCGTACCCATGGGCAATGGAGGTGCCCGCCACCCCCAAAAGGCTGATCCGTTCCCGGGGGGCCCTGTCCTCCCGCTGGGGGATGGAGGCCACGTCCACGCCGTTGTCCAGCGGAAGGGCGGGAATGCCCCACAGCTTTTCCACCGGGGAACCGAAGGTCACCACCGCGTCCACATAGCGGGAAAAGCTCAGGGTGGTGAGGCCGTGCTGGGCCACCTCCTTCACATGGCCCAGCAGCCCCCGCAGGTTCCTGCGGGCCAAATCCACCCGGAAAAAACGCTTATACTCCCCCCAATAGGGGTAGGTAGCCACCTCAAACACCACCCTGCAGGCCGGGTTGGCCTCTTTGGCGGATTTGGCGATCATCCTGTAATAGGGATTGGTCAGGAATCCCTTGATGTACACCACATCCCTCGGATCCTCCGCCAGCAGGGCGCCTATGGTCTCGGCGATCCGGGTCTGCTGCTCTGACCAGCGGGCAGCGTCGGGGAAGGGGAAGCGGTCCTCCCCCTCGCGCCCGCTGCGGCGGAGCAGTACGCAGTTTCCCTCCACGCAGGTGTAAGAGGCGTCCCACCCAAGGCGGGCCGCGCCTGCCGCCTGCCCCGCCACCTTCCGCAGGATGCCGGAATACTGCATGTCTGTGGAAACATTGCTGGCATATAAAAACCGCATGGTATCGCTCATTCAGATCCCATCCTTTTTCACGAAAAATCGGGGTCTCACAGTTCCTGGTAAAAGCGGGGGAAATTCCGGGCGGCGCTGAAGCGTTCCTCCCACAGGCGGCGGGCGTTCCGGCACATGGCCTGGTACTCCTCCTCCTCCATCCGGTACAGACGCTCCAGCCCCCCGGCGATCTGGCCGGGGGACGGGCTGGCGGGAAGCAGGAAGCCTGTCTGCCCCTCACGCAGCGCCTCCGGCGTGCCGCCCACCGCAGTGGCCAGGGCGGGGAAGCCGAAGGAGGCCGCCTCCATCAGCGAAACCGGAAGCCCCTCGCTGGAGCTCACATTGACCAGACAGGAGACAGGCTCCCGGCTGTAATATTCCATCAGCGCCCTGTTGTCCATGGCGCCGGGCAGTTCCCAATGAATGTGCGCAGGCAGCTTTTCCGCCCCGGCCCGCACCTCCTCCAGCTGGGGCCCGTCGCCGATGTGGGTCCAGCGCAGAGGAAAGCCCACCTGGCCCAGGGCCTGCACCAGCAGAGAGATCCGCTTGACCGGCACCAGGTACGAGCAGGTGACCAGGTGGAATTCCGGCCTGCGGCGGCCGCCGGGGCAGCCGTAATCTGCCGTGCCCAGGTACGCGGGGGAAACCTTCCCCCCCATGGCCGGGCAGGCCGCCCGCACCGCCTGGGCAGCCTGCTCAGAGCAGGGGCGCACCGCGTCGCAGGCAGAAAGCAGAAAACGCCGCATGGGCAGGTACCCGTACCGGGCCCGCTCCGGGAAGGCGTCGAAGCCGTGCGCCCGGGAAACCAGCCGCACCCGCTTCCCCATGCGCCGCAGGCGGCGGGCCAGCAGAGCCGCCGCCAGAGCCGCGTCATACAGCCAATAGCTGTACAGAACAATCTCGTCCCCCTTGAGCAGGGGCAAAGCCTGGCGGCACAGGGCCCGGTACACCGCCTCCGCCTTTTTCCGGAAAAACACAAGCTCGTGGGCCGGGCCGGGGGCGGCCTTCCCCTGGCAGGGCAGGCGGAACAGCTCCGCCCACAAATCCCCCTTCCCCAGCAGGGCCGGGTAGGGCACGGCGGACTCCTCCGCCTGCAGGCGGAGCACCTGCATCTTTTCCGGGACCGGCTTGGTCTGCACCGCTTCCCGGGGGGCATGGCAGGCGCAGACAATATATTGATCGAACCCCTGGGCGTAGGGAAGCTCCTGGGTGAGGAAATCCTCCCCCCTGCCGAAGGGGAAAGAGGTGGTGAGCAACAGCAGCTGCCTCATGCGCCCTTCCTCCTTTTCAGCAGGCCGGCCACAGTGGAAAGCTCCTCCCTGGTGGGAAGGAACAGCCGGTAAACCGGGGTTTTGGTGTAAATGCAGAAGATGATGATGGAGGTGACGCCCTGCGCCGTGAGGGAAATGGTGGTGGCCAGGGCCGCGCCCATCACCAGCATGGAGGGAATCAGCACCAGGCTGAGCCCCAGGTTGAGGGCCACGCCCACCGCGGTGGGGATAATGTTCAGCTCGGGCCTTCCGTAAGCGGAAATCGAGTTGGCCAGCACCTTGGCGTAGGTGATGAAGAAGCTGCCCACCGTCAAAAGCGTCAGGGGGGCGATGCAGTCCACATATTTTGGGAACAGGATCGGGATGAAAATCCTGGCGGCAATCACCACCAGGGGCAGGCACACCAGCGTAATGTAGGACACCAGCTTGCAGGAGAGAACCGCCAGCTTCGTCTTGTCGGCCTTTTCCTGCATGGCGGAAATCCGGGACATAATAACCATACTCACCGCATCCGGCAGAATCCAAATCTGCTGAATGATGGTGTACGCCTTGGTGAACACGCCGAAATCTGCCAAACCGTTGTTGGCCTTTAAAATAATGGAGCTCACGTTGGTGTTGGTAAAGGTGAGCACGTTGGACACGTGGGCCTTGGCGCTGTACCGCAGCAGCTCGCCGGGGGCAATCTGCCTGTCGTCGCCGGGGGCTGGGGTTGCCTGGGCATAGGAAATGCGGCGGATGGAAACCCAGGCCAGCACAATGGAGAGAAGCAGGATGAAGATGCTGCCCACCACAATAATTTTGGCCGTGGGCCACAAAAACACCGTAAGGGCAAACAGGGTGGTAAGCACCCGCTGCAGCAGGCTGATCTGGTTGTACTGCTGGAATTTATTTTCCCCCCGCAGAACGGCCAGGAATACATTGGACACAAAGGAGAACACGCCGTAGGCCACCGCGCACACGCAGTACAGGGGCGCGGTGTCGGCAAAGTAGCTGTCACGCAGGACAAACACAGCCAGCGCGCCCACCACCGCAATGAGCAGGGTGATTACCACCGTGACCTGCTTGATGGAGCGCACCACGTTTTTCAGCTTATAGCGGGAAACAAAATAGATGATGGAGGAATTGACGCTGAAGGAAAGCAGGGTGAACAGGGCGCTGCCCACCATCTGGTTCTGGGTAATGAGGCCGCTTTCCGCCGGACTCAGCACCGGCATAATGCAGAAGCTGGAGATCAGGGCCAGCACCGCGCCGAAGGCGTTGGTGCCGAAGGTGTTCACCGCATCCTGAAATACGCTGGAATTCTTACTCCGCTTTTTCATGCCTTCACCTCCGCCTGGGGAGGCGCGGCCCTGCGCAGGTGAGTGCCCACGAACAGCAGCAGCTGGGCGGCAAGGTACAGGCCCAAAATATAGCAAAGATAGGTAATGTTGAACACGTCTGTCACCCACCCCAGGGCATAGCTGCGGGGAATGTACACAAAGCTCTTCACCGCCAGCAGGCCCAGCGCCGCCACAGGCCACGGCCTTGCCAGCAGGGTGGCGAAGAAGCGGAAGGCGACGCCGATGAGAATGCTGATGGCAATTACGCCCGCGATGCCGAAGGCCACGTAAGCCTCGCCCACGTAAGAGGTGCCGAAGCCCTCGCCGCGCAGGTATTTGGAGGAATTCACCAGGTAGGTGAGCACATGGGCGTAGTTGTTGGTATTCTGGGCAAACTCCGCCGTCTGCACAATCTCAATGGGTGTCGTGTTGAACAGCGTGCGGGTAATGATGTTGTTGTTGAAGAAAAGCTCCAGCGGAAACAGCAGGAACCGCCAGGAGGAGGAAGGATCAAAATGATCCAGATAATCCACCGTTTTTACCACTACCCGGAAGCTGGCCCCCTGGGAATCCACAAAGCTTACCAGCGTGCCCAGCAGGGACGAGCTGGTGTTCTGCAGGCCGGAACGCAGGTAGGCCACCATCTGCAGCAGGTACACGCCCCCCACGCCCAGAACGCACACCAGCGCCACCAGCCGCCCGGTGAGCACCCGCTTCCCTTTGGGCAGCAGGTTGTCCCGCAGGACAAAGTACAGGGCCAGCATGAATATTTCGCAGACGATGATATTCCGACGCCCGGTGAACAGCGAGGCCAGCATATACACCCCGTAAACGCACATGGGCAGCCGAAGCTGCTTCGCCGAGGGCATGGTGGCCAGGAACACGGCGAAGGAGGGGGCGAACAGCAGGGAAAGCCGGCTGATGATGGAGGGTACCCCCGCCGTCTCGGTGAAGGAGGTGAGGTAGCCGTTCCGCAGCACAAAAAGGATGGTGTTGGCCAGCGAGAAAAACGAGGCCAGCGAACTGACGTACATCACCCATTTGCTCAGCTGGCGGATGATGGGCACCGTGGGGTTGTCCAAAATGGAACGGGCCCCCTCCCGCGCCAGAGAAACCTCCTTGCGGCGGAACAGGGAACCGGCCGCCCGGTAAGACAGGTACACCGTCAGCAGAGAAATGGCCAAAATCTGAAAAGAGAGGTACAGGCTTCGGCAGCTAGCCGCTTCCAAAAGCTCCAGCCTTCTGTCATAGTGCTGAAGCCAGGTGACATACACACGCCCCAGCAGCAGCAGGTTAAAGGTAGCCTGAAACAGGAGCAGGGGAAGCCGCCGCCGCACGGCAGTAAACACATAGGCCAAAATAGCCACATTCAGCAGCACTATGCCAGAGAAGGCCACATCCACAGCGGCCTCCATCCTGGAACTGCCGCCCAGCCCGGCCAGCAGGGCGGAAACAATCAGCACCGAAAGGGCCGCGCCCAGAAGGAGCACGTCCCGCAGAAACGCCTTCCGTTCAAATTGGAGCATGCTGCGCTTCCTTTCCTTCCGCCTGTAGCGGAACAAGATTTTTTGCTTCCCGCCGCAGGGAAGCCGCAGGAGCCTGGCAGAACGCAGGCCCTCCGCGCCCGGCGCGCCCCGCCGGAAAACGGCGGAAAACCGGCGCCCGCAAATCGTTTAGACGGGAATGATTATACCATTATTCCCATTCCTTGACAATCATTATTTGCGGGGAACCGTCAAAAAATGCAGGCGGCAAGCCATTTTTCGGCATTTGTAAACCTTTTGTGAAATCCCTCAGGCAGGCAATTGTTTTGCAACCTCCACCTGTATGACGGTTGCGGAGGGCCCTCCTCCATCTCACAAAGAGCATTACTTTTACTTTTGTAGAAAGTAGTGGCATTCAGGACACACTATGTGCTAAACTATTCTTGTCATTAGGC
>DVMK01000072.1 GCA_018715025.1 Candidatus Caccousia avistercoris | reverse complement strand
CAATTTCAGGGTAAGAAACCGCCAGACGGCAGCCGCGGTGGCCCATCATGGGGTTGAACTCGTGCAGGCTGGCGATAACCTCGTGGAGGCGCTCCACAGAGATGCCCATCTCGCCGGCGATCTCCTTGATGTCCTCTTCCTTGGTGGGGAGGAACTCATGGAGCGGGGGATCCAGGAAACGGATGGTAACGGGGCAGCCCTCCATGGCCTCGTAAATGGCCTCGAAGTCGCCCTGCTGGTAAGGCATAATCTTGGCGAGAGCCTTCTTGCGGTCCTCGGTGTTGTCGGCCACGATCATCTCGCGCATGGCCTTGATTCTGCTCTCTTCAAAGAACATGTGCTCGGTGCGGCACAGGCCGATGCCCTGCGCGCCGAAGGAACGGCCCTGCTTGGCGTCGCGGGGGGTGTCGGCGTTGGTCCACACCTGCAGGCGGCGGTACTTGTCGGCCCAGCCCATGAAGCGGCCGAAGTCGCCGGAAATGGAAGCGGCCACAGTGGGGATGGCGTCGGCGTAGATGTTGCCGGTGGAGCCGTCGATGGAGATGTAGTCGCCCTCTTTGATGGTGAGGCCGCCCAGGGTGAACTGCTTCTTCTCATAGTCCACCACGATCTCGCCGCAGCCGGAAACGCAGCAGGTGCCCATGCCGCGGGCCACAACAGCCGCGTGAGAGGTCATGCCGCCGCGCACGGTGAGGATGCCCTCGGCCACGACCATGCCCTCAATGTCTTCGGGGGAAGTTTCCAGGCGAACCAGAACAACCTTCTCGCCCCGCTCGTGCCACTCTTTGGCGTCCTCGGCAGAGAATACCACCTTGCCGCAGGCAGCGCCGGGGGAGGCGGCCAGGCCCTTGCCAATGCACTTGGCCTTCTTCACGGCCTCGGCGTCAAACTGGGGATGCAGCAGGGAGTCCAGCTGCTTGGGCTCTACGCGCAGCACAGCCTCTTCCTCGTCGATCATGCCCTCGTCCACCAGGTCGACGGCGATCTTCAGAGCGGCGGCGGCGGTGCGCTTGCCGTTACGGGTCTGCAGCATGTAGAGTTTGCCGTTCTCAATGGTAAACTCCATGTCCTGCATATCCTTGTAATGCTTCTCCAGACGGTCGGCAATCTGAGCGAACTGCTCGTAAACCTCGGGCATGTCCTGCTTCAGCTGGGAAATGGGGGAGGGGGTGCGCACGCCGGCCACCACGTCCTCGCCCTGGGCGTTGATGAGGTACTCGCCGAAGAGCGCCTTCTCGCCGGTGGCGGGGTTGCGGGTGAAGGCAACGCCCGTGCCGGACTTGTCGCCGGAGTTGCCGAACACCATGGCCTGTACGTTTACCGCGGTGCCCCAGTCATAGGGGATTTCGTTCATGCGGCGGTACACGTTGGCGCGGGGGTTGTCCCAGGAACGGAACACGGCCTTCACGGCCTCCATGAGCTGTACCTTCGGGTCGGTGGGGAAGTCCTCGCCCTTTTCCTCCTTGTAGAAGGCCTTGAAGCGCTTGACCAGGTCCTTCATGTCGTCGGTGTCCAGCTCGGTGTCCAGCTTTACGCCCTTCTCGGCCTTCTTCTGGTCGATGATCTCTTCAAAGCGCTTCTTGGAAAGCTCCATTACCACGTCAGAGAACATCTGGATGAAGCGGCGGTAAGAGTCGTAGGCGAAACGGGGGTTGTTGGTAAACTTGGCCAGGCCCTCTACCACAACGTCGTTCAGGCCCAGGTTCAGAATGGTGTCCATCATGCCGGGCATGGAAGCGCGGGCGCCGGAACGGACGGAAACCAGCAGCGGGTTCTCCGGGTCGGCAAACTTCTTGCCGCAGATTTCCTCCATCTTGCCCAGGTACTCGTAGATTTCGGCCTGGATCTCATCGTTGATCTGGCGGCCGTCCTTGTAGTACTGGGTGCACGCCTCGGTGGAGACGGTGAAGCCCTGGGGCACCGGCATGCCTGCCTTGGTCATCTCGGCCAGGTTTGCACCCTTGCCGCCCAGGAGCTCACGCATGTCCTTGTTGCCTTCAGAGAACAGGTACACATACTTGTGGCTCATGAAAAATACCTCCTAAAAAATATTGGCCTAATGAGCATCATTCAAAACACATAACTGCCATTATTGCTCAACCTGTATTATAGCAAAATTCCGGGACAAATTCCAGAATATTTTTACAGAAAACCACATGAATATTTTGTGTAACCCCGCCCATGCCTTGTGGAAAATTCCAGCCCGGATTTTTGTGAAACTTTTGTAAGAAAATCCCGGGATTTCCCTTGCAAACGGAAGGAGATATTGCGATAATAAGACATAGAAAAAACACGGGCGGAGCCCCCGCCTATTTTTTGAGAATAAAGGAGACGAAAGAGATTTATGCCTGAGAAGAGCTGTGCGATTATTCTGGCCGCCGGGGACGGCAAGCGGATGCGTTCCAACCGCCCCAAGGTGCTGACCGAAGTGCTGTTCAAGCCCATGCTGCAGTGGGTGATGGACGCCGCGCGCCGCGCCGGCGTGCAGGACGTGTGCGTGGTGGCGGGCCACATGCATGAAATGGTGGAGGATTTTGTGAAGGGGAAAGGGGTGGAGTGCGCCCTGCAGCTGGAACGCCGGGGCACCGGCCATGCGGTGATGATGGCGAGCGATTTCCTGAACCGCCACCGGGGCTGGAACGTGCTGGTGCTCAGCGGCGACGCCCCCTTCATGAGCGACGAATTTATAGAGAAGGCTTACTGGGACCACGTGGACAACGGCAGGGCCGCCACCGTCATTTCGGCAGAGCTGGCCGACCCCACCGGCTACGGCCGCATTGTGCGCGACAGGCGCACCGGCCTGGTGGCCGCCATTGTGGAACAGAAGGATGCGGATGCGGAGACGAAGGAGATCCGGGAAATCAACTCCGGCACCTACTGGTTCCAGGTGGACGCCCTGCTGGACATTCTGCAGCACATTACCAGCGACAACGCCCAGGGGGAATATTACCTGACAGACGCCATCAAGCTGCTCATCCAGCGGCGCAAGCGGGCCGGGGCCTTCATAGCGGGCAACCCCGACATGGTGCTGGGGGCCAACGACTGCGTGCAGCTGAACCGGCTGAACGAGCTGGCCCGGGCCAGCGTGCTGCACCAGCTTATGCTGGAAGGGGTGGAAATCCCCTGCCGCGACGGCGTCATCGTGGGGCCGGACGTGCAGGTGGGGGCCGCCACCCGCATTCTGCCCGGCACCATTTTGCGGGGGAACACCAGGGTGGGCTGCGGCTGCGTGCTGGGGCCCAACACCATTCTCACCGACGTGACGGCGGGGGACGGCTGCGTGCTTGACAGCGTGCGCCTCACCGGGCGGCAGGTGGCCCCCGGCACTGTTGTGGAACCGGCGGAAACGCAGCTGTAAACGGGAAAAAGCGGCGCCGCCCCTTTCTTCGCGCCGGGCGGCGCCGCATGGGAAAGCCGACAGGAGAAAGAAGAGAAAAAGGGGGACATTGCCGAATGAATCTGCATGGCAAGGACATTAAAATCTTCGCGGCCGGGGCCAGCCAGAGTATGGCGAAAAAAATCTGCGAATGCCTGGGGCTGCCCCTGGGGAAGAGCAGCGTGGGGGTGTTCAGCGACGGGGAAACCAGCGTTTCCCTAATGGAGAGCGTGCGGGGCTCCAGCTGCTTCATCATCCAGTCCACCTGCGCGCCGGTGAACGACAACCTGATGGAGCTCCTCATTATGATCGACGCCATGAAGCGGGCCTCCGCCGGGTGCATCACGGCGGTGATCCCCTACTTCGGCTACGCCCGCCAGGACCGGAAGGCCAAAGCGCGGGACCCGATCTCCGCCAAGCTGGTGGCGGATCTCATCTCCACCGCCGGGGCCGACCGGGTGGTTTCTCTGGACCTGCACGCCGCCCAGATCCAGGGCTTTTTCAACATCCCGGTGGATCATTTGCTGGGTGCCCCCATCCTGGGGGCATATATGAAAGAGCGGGTCAGCCGCGACGGCGGCCCCTACGTGGTGGTCTCCCCCGACCTGGGCTCGGTGACCCGCTCGCGGAATTTTGCCGAGCGCATCGGCTGCCCGCTGGCCATTGTGGACAAACGGAGGCCCAGGGCCAACGAGTGCGAGGTGATGAACATCATCGGCGAGGTGGCGGGCAAAAAGGTGATTCTGGTGGACGACATGATCGACACCGCGGGCACCCTGTGCAACGCCGCCCAGGCGGTGATGGAGACGGGGGCGCTGAGCGTGACGGCGTGCGCCTCCCACGGGGTGCTGTCCGGCCCGGCCATGGATCGCCTGGCCGCCAGCCCCATTGAGGAACTGATTTTGCTGGACACCATTGAGCTTCCCGAGGAAAAGCGCCTGCCCATGGTGAAGGTGCTCAGCGCCGCCCCCGTGTTCGCCGAGGCCATCTCCCGCATCAACGAGGACAGGCCCGTCAGCCCGCTGTTTGTCTAGGCTGACGGCGGCAGCCGGGCCGGAAAGGAGAAAGAATTTTATGAAGTTAAAGCGTTGGATCCGGGCCGCGGCCCTTTGCCTCTGCCTGCTGGCAGCGGGGGCCTGCCTTCCCGCCGCCGGGGCGGCGGAGAAGCCCTTCACCGTTTACCTGAGCCCCTCCGCCCAGCCCTGGAACCCTTACTGGGACGGCTCGGGCAGCGAGGAGTTTTGGATGCGCCTGGTGGCGGACTGCATGAAATTTGAGCTGGAGCAGCAGGGCGTCGCCTGCACGGTGGCCGCCAAACGGCCGGAGGGAACCACCGAGACCGCCAATTTTCTCACCGCCCGCGCCCAGGAAGCGGAGGCGCTGGGCGCGGACCTGTACGTGGCCCTGCACTCCAACGCCAGCCCGTCGGGCGTCAGCCGGAAGGGAACCGAGATTTACATTCCCTCCTGGGACGGGGAGAGCCGCCGGTTCGGGGAGCTGGTGCAGAAGCACTTCTGCTACCCGGACAAGTCCCTCGTCACCTTCCAGGAAAACGATGAGCTGCTGGAGATCCGCAAGCCCGCCATGCCCCACGTGCTGGTGGAAACCGCCTACCACGACAGGGCGGACGACGGGGCCTGGATTGAGGAAAACATTCAGGAGATCGCCCACAGCCTGGCCTGCGCTGTGGTGGAGTACGCCGGGGGCGCGCCCGCGGCAGACTGGAAGAGGCCCGACCCCATCCCCATGAGCGCCGGTTCCCTCACCCTGGCCCCGGGCGGCACCGCGATTCTCACCGCGGCGGCCCCCGCCGGGGCTGTGTGGAGCAGCGGCCACGGGGAGATCGTCTCCGTCAGCTCCTGCGGCGTGGTCACGGCCAGGCAGCCGGGCGTTTCCCTGGTGGCCGTCTGTGCGGAGGGCCGCCTGGGCTTCTGCCGGGTGGAGGTGGCCGGAGAACCCTAGTGGCCGGCTGAAAACGGTTTTCACAAGACGCGGGAACGCCCGAAGCAGCTTTCGCTGCCCCGGGCGTTCCCGCGTTTAGAGGAAGAATTTTATGAA